>JAYTMG010000207.1:0-11099 GCA_043728745.1 Verrucomicrobiaceae bacterium | reverse complement strand
TCCGGGATGCGCTGCCCGGCGAGTTCGTTCAGCTTTGGCTTTGGGTCGAACGAATCGATGTGCGATGGCCCGCCTTCCATGAAAAGAAAAATGACCGATTTTGCCCGCGCGGGAAACTGCGGGCTCTTCGCCGCGAGCGAGTTTGCAAAGCCGGTGCCCTGCAACAAATGCGACAGCGCCAGCGCGCCAAATCCCGCGCCTGCTTTCGCCAGAAAGTCGCGGCGCGTCGTGAGGATTTCGTGATGTGGGACAAAAGGCATATTTGTTTAATCTCGGTCGGGTTCGCGGTGGGCTGAAATTCCAAAGACAATGTCGGGCTCGCCGGGCCCACCCGGTTGCGGATTTAAGCCGAGTTCGCGATAGGCGGCCTCCAGTGCTTTCGGGTCGCCTCGCAACTCGGGATAGACCGCGAGCAGGCGTTGTTTCACCCAGCGTTTCGCCATGCTGCTCTCGACGGGGTGAACGAGCGGTGCCATGCCGAGCGCGCGCTTAAACGCGTTCAGCAGACTCATCGCGCGAACTCCTCCTCCGGTGGTGGAGTCTTCTCCACGGTGAGCCCTTGCAGCACGGAAATACGGCGTCCTTTCTCCACGGGAAATGACGGCACTCCCACGATTTTCACCCACTCCATTTCTTTGAATGCGGGCATTTTCTCCACCTCCACGAGCGTCGCGACTGGCTGCGCATCTGCGGCGCAGCAGCTCATAAACATGCGGACTGCTTTGAAGCGATTGCCCGCTGCATTGTTCGATGAGTCGGGAAGAAACTGGCCGATGAGGACGACCTTCTTGCCCTCGAAATCAGCCTGCAGCGTCTTGTCCTGCGCCGCGTAAAGCAAGTCGAGCACTTCCGCCACGATGTAGCCTTCCGGCGTGCGAGTGAGGAAATCGGTCGGCTTCTCCTCCAGCTTATCGATCTGACCGTCCGCGCGTTCCGTAGTGCCGGGATTGCCGTCTTTCCCCGGCATCGAAAGGTCCGGCATGACGGGCTTAAATTTCAGCGCGCCGCCCAATTGATCGACGGACATCGCGGTCCCCCGGTTTTCGACAAATGTGGAGCTGAAGCCTGACTGCGGCGTGTAGCGCGCCGCGACGCCGATGGGGACGAGCAGCACGAGGAAGGTGAGAATTTTCCCCGACGCAAGCCGGCTCAGTCCGTGGCCGCATTCCGCAGTCGAGCAACACGAAGCGTCGCCTTTGAACGAGACGAACATCACGGCCATGATCGCGAGCACGATCGCCGAGATGAATGCGTAGGTCTGGAACTGCGCGGTAAGCATGTTCTTCATCCGGTCCGAGAAGTGAAAGTAGAAGAGCACGGCGCTCCAGATGGAGAGCGTGACGGCGGGCAGCCAGCGGTTGAACAGAGCTTGCATGGTTTGCTTATACAGTGAGGAAGGACGGGTTGCAAATGGTCGTTCCCACTGGCACGCCGGGTCGCGGGATGGCATCCACCGCGCCCCAAAGTATGCAGATGGTCGCGATGATGATGAACAGCGCCAGCGCGAGCACGACGACGAACTTACGTTTGTAAACGAGCCCGTAGAGCCAGAAGAGCTTCAGATCAAACACCGGCCCGAAGAGCAGGAACGCGAGCTTTGCCGCCGGGGAAAATTGTGTGAATTGCGACGCCGCAACAAACGCATCCGTCGTGCTGCACAGCGCGAGCAACGCAGCCACGCCCATCAGCGTGAGGATCGACAAAACCGGCGACTGCGCCAGCGGAGCGATGACATCGCGATTCACGCCCACGGAGAAGACGCTCGTGATCGCGACGCCGATGATGAAGTAAAACGCCACATCCAGAAAATCCGCCGTGGCCGATTGCACGGCGAGCATCAGCTTTCGGAACGGCGATGCCGCAGAGGCCGTCGCCGCGAAGTCACCCTCCGCCGCACCGGTGATATTGAGGCCAGTGCGCCGCTTCGATTCCCCGAAGATGCCCGGTTGGGCGATTCGACTTTGCGGCAGATTGTGAACCACCAGCGCCACGGCAACCGCGATCAAATAACCAAACCCGAGCCGGCTGATCATCATCACTCCGGGCTCTTGAGCAGTAAACGCGACCCAGGTACTATAGCCGACAATTGGGCTCACAATCGGCGCTGCGAGCATGTAGGCCGTCGCTACGGAAAGCGGCAGGCCCTTCTTCAAAAAGCGGCGGATCACAATCACGCTCCCGCATTCGCACATCGGGAAGATCAGCCCCAGCAGTCCCGCCACGAAGATCGCAGCGGCGGGGCTCTTCGGGAGCATTCGAGTGACTCGCTCCGAGGACACATGGACATCCACGAAGCCCGAAATCAACGAGCCCAGCAAAAGGAAAGGGATGCCCTCAAAAAGGACGGACAGGAAGGACTTCGAGAAGTCGCCAAAATCGAGATTAAACCAAGGCATGAATACGAGGATGGAGACCGTGACGCGGGATTTGACTTAGCGCCATTCGATTATTTCGGCGCGCTGCCCACGCTTTCGCGCGCGATGAACCGCGTCGGAAAGATCCGCGAGACCGACACTGGATCGTATTCTTTCGCCTCGATACGCGCAATGAGCTGCTCCGCCGCAAACCTCGCCATCTCGATAATCGGCTGCGCAATCGTGCTGAGCGAAACGGGCAGAAAGACACCGAGCGGAATATCGTCCGCCCCGACCACGCTCAAATCACGCGGCGCATTCAGGCCCGCATCCGCCGCCGCCCGGAGTACACCGATTGCCGATAAATCGTTGATCGCCACAATCGCCGTCGGGCGATGCGGTCCCCGCAAAAGTGCAGACGCCGCATCGCGAGCGCTGCCTACAGTCGGCGCGCAGTCGAGCATCGAGAATTCCGCGCCATCGAGCAGCCGCCGGAAAAGCTCCGCGCGCCCTCCCGCGTGCTGCCCGGCGGCCAGCGCAGAGATGAACGCAAATCGGCGATGCCCCAGCCCGAGCAGCGCCTCGATCGCAGCGGACAGCCCGCTCTCAAAATCCGCCAGTGCCGAATCCACCGGCAGCGCGCCAATTCCCGTCGTGCTCAAAACCACAAACGGTGTCTCCTGCCGCGCCAGCACGCCGAGGTATTCGCGATGCGCCTCCGGATCGCTGAGAAATGCCGCAACGCCATCGATCTGCCGGTTTTCCAACTCATCGAGAATGCGCCGCTCCCTGCGCAGATCGTTCCGCCAAGTCTCGATCAGCACATCATATCCTCGCTCCTCCGCCACATCCTCCAGCGCATCGGCAAACGCCGTGTAATAAGGATTGTGGAGGTCCGCGATGACCAGCGCGATCGTATTGAAACGGCCCATGCGCAACGATTGCGCCGCGCGATTTGGTTTATATCCAAGCTCCGCAGCGGCGCGAAAAACACGCTCTTCGGTTTCTTTCGACGCCCACGAATTCGGGCGGCGATTGAGAATCGTCGAAGCAGTATTCACAGCCACCCCGGCTCGGGCTGCGACATCCTTGAGCCGAATTTTTTGCACAGCTTCTTTTTAGCGGAATTCGTTGACTTAGACAAGCCCGGACGCACCGCCGCTGCTCTTCGTCGCAGCGACAAACTCGCGCGCTGCCCGCCGGATTTCCCCTGCAACATCCGCCCGCTGCGTGGCGAACTTCGGCTTGAACCACGGGTAAAGCCCGATCACGTCATGCAGCACGAGCACCTGCCCGTCGCACTCCGCTCCCGCACCGATGCCGATCGTGGGAATCGCAACGCTCGACGTGATCTTCGCGGCGACCGCCGGGACGATGAGTTCGAGCAGCAATCCAAACGCGCCCGCTTTTTCCACCGCCTTCGCATCGGCGATGAGCGCCTCGGCTTGGTCGTCCGTTTTCCCCTTCATCTTGTAGCCGCCCTCGATGCGCACTTGCTGGGGCTGCATCCCGATGTGGGCCATCACGGGAATATCCGCCGCGACCATCGCCTCGATTTGCGCGACGTGCGATGCGCCGCCTTCGAGTTTCACCGCGTGCGCGCCGGCCTGGAGCAAGTGCATCGCATTGCGCACTGCTTCTGCGGGCGTGTCGGCGCTCCCAAAACAAAGGTCCGCGAGGATGAGCGGATCGCTCCCGGCGTCCTTCACGCCACGCGCCACGGCCCTCGTGTGATGGAGCATTTCGTCCGTAGTCACGAGCGTCGTATCGGGATAGCCGAGGACAACCATCCCGAGCGAATCGCCCACCAGCAGGACATCTACGCCGCCTTCCGCCAGCAGTCGCGCACTTGGGTAATCATACGCCGTAAGCACCGCGATGGGCTCTTTGCGGCTCTTGAAAGCGCGGAAGTTTGCGATTCGTTCGTTCATCGTTCTGACATGAAAACCAAGCCGCCGCATCCGTCGAGACAACTTCTTGCTTCCGCCGCGCCGCCCGGCAGCGTACCGAAGAGCGATGGCAAATGTTGTTTTCGTCTGGCACATGCACCAGCCGTATTACGTGAATCCCACGACGCGGCTGGCGATGATGCCGTGGGTCCGGCTTCACGCCGTGAAGGGTTATCTCGATATGGTCAGCGTTCTCGGGGAGTTTCCGGGCGTACATGTGAACTTCAATCTCACCCCCGTCCTCATGCTCCAAATCGAGGAACTCGTGCAGGGAACCGTCCGCGATTTGTGGCTGGAGTGGTCGCGCAAACCCGCCGCGGACCTTGACCAAAACGAGCGTCTCGCGATTTTGGAGCATTTCTTCAAAATCCATCACGACAACTTGATGCGGCCTTTTCCGCGATACGCCGAGCTCTTCACGAAACGCGGCCCCGGCTTCTACCGCGATAAAGCGCACGCCGAACTTGTGAACTGGAGCGACGCCGATTTCCGCGACCTTCAAACGTGGTACAATCTCGCGTGGTGCGGCTTCACTGCAGAGGAGCTGTATCCAGAAATCGCAGCGCTGAAGCACAAAGGACGCGACTTCACCGAGGCGGAGAAAAACCGCGTCCTCGACATCCACATGGAGATCCTCGCGAGCATCGTCCCGCTTTACGCGGCAGCCGAGGCGCGCGGCCAGGCCGAGCTTACGACGACACCGTTCTTTCACCCGATCCTCCCGCTCGTGTACGATTCAGATTTCGCCGAACGTTGCATGCCCGGGCGTCCCCGGCCCTCGCGTTTCCATTGGCCGCAAGACGCGCTCGCCCAGCTCCGGCTCGCTTGCGAACAGCACACGCGGATGTTTGGCCGCGCGCCACGCGGACTGTGGCCGAGTGAAGGCAGCATCGCCCCCGAGCTCGTGCCGCTCATGCGCGAGGTGGGGCTTGAATACTTCTGCTCGGACGAAGAGAACCTCTTCAATTCGCTCCGGCGTAATCACGAGCATGTGGACCATTTAGAGCTCTTTCAGGGCTGGCGCGTCGAACACGAAGGCACCGCCATCAACGCCATCTTCCGCGAAAAGCCGCTCAGCGATTTCGTCGGCTTCATGGCGTGGCGCAACGAGCCGCATCAGGCCGCCGAGCATCTGCTCACACACTTCCGCCATCTCGCGGATCAACTCCCCCATGACACCGGGCTCATCCCCGTCATCCTCGATGGAGAGAATTGCTGGGAGAACTTTCGCGACGGCGGAAAAGGATTCCTCCGCAACCTTTATGCGGGACTCGAGATCGATGCCCGGCTCACGAGCTGCACGGTCGAGAAATACCTCCTCCGTTGCCCGCCCAAGAAAACCATCACGACGCTCCACAGCGGCTCTTGGATTCGCAGCGATTTCGATATCTGGATCGGCGATGAAGAGGAAAATCGCGGCTGGGATCTGCTGGGAGAAACCCGCCGCTACCTCGAAGATAAAACCGCAATCACACCGGAGGTCCGCGAATCCGCGTTGCGGGAAATTTACGCCGCAGAAGGCAGCGACTGGTTCTGGTGGTACGGGCCCGATTTCTCCACAGACTGCGATGGCCTTTTCGACGAGCTATTCCGCCAGCATCTCAAAAACGTGTACGCCCTTTGCGGCGACATGCCGCCTGCCGTGCTCGACCGCCCGATCATCGGCAACGCTATTCCGCCGCTCTACACGCGCCCCCGCCGGCTCATCTCGCCCGTCATCGATGGCTCTGCGTCTCCTTTCTACAATTGGGCTGGCGCAGGCACGTACACCGCCGGGAGCGAGCAGGGCGCGATGTTCCGCGACGATCGCTTCATCCAGACGATTCGCTACGGATTCGACGAAGCGCAAATGTACATCCGCATCGACCTGCGGCGCTGGGACCAGTTCAAGCTCGCGCTCACGTTCCATCATCCCGCCGGAGTCATGATCATCACGCCAGCACTCTCGCAGGGCCTCCACGCGAATCTCACCCGGACGGAGCGCGGCACAGAGCTTTCGGTCGGTGTGATTGCGGCGGGCGAAATCGTGGAGCTCGCGATCCCATTCAGGGATCTCGGCATCGCCGCCGGGAGCATCCTGCAATTCCAGCTCAAGCTGTTCCACAACGGCATTGAGCGCGAGTGCTACCCCGAGAGTGCGCCGATCGAATTCACCGTGCCCGATGCGGAGACGCGAATGGCCCAGTGGGCCGTTTAGTGGGCACACACGGCGGTGGGGGGGGGGGGATGACGAATGACGAATGACGAAACGCAAGCGAGTTGACCCACGCCCTCACGCTTGCGTTTCGTCATTCGTCATTCGTCATTCGTCATTCGTCATTCGTCATTCGTCATTCGTCATTCGTCATTGGTCATTCGTCATTGGTCATTCGCCCGTCATTCGTCATTCGTCATTGGTCATTCGCCCGTCATTCGTCATTCGTCATTCGTCATTCGTCATTCGTCATTCGTCATTCGTCATTCGTCATTCGTCATTCGTCATTCCCCCGCCTACCCCAGCGGATCGATGAACACCGCGTCCGCCCAATGAATGAACGGATCTTCTTCGCGGTTGATCCCGTGAAGCCCGCAAAAGCGGAAGCCCATTCCGGCGAGATATGTCACGATGTCGTGGAACCATGCTTGTCCTTCGTACATTTGCACCATCAGCACTTCCGTGAGGATGCACCGCACGCGATGCGATGAAAGCAGCGCCTCGGCGCCCTTCATCACCTGCAGGTCGTAGCCCTGCGTGTCGATTTTTAGCAGGTCCACCTTCTCGATTTTGTGATCCGCACATATTCCCGCGACCGTCCGCAGCGGGACTTCCTCCTCGTCGCGGATGACATCGTCGCCCGTCGGTTTGAGATACGGCAAAATCGAAGAGTTCACCGAAGCGCCCGTGATCTTCAGCCGCGTCGTTCCCTCGCTGCTCCCCACCGCCGCGCGAATCGGCGTCACCTGCGGGATGTCTTTCACGCGGTTCTTCATCTGCTCGAAAGTCCGGCTCGAAGGCTCCACGGAAAAGATCCGCGCCTCCGGAAACAGCTCGTGGAAATGCGCCGCGCTCTGTCCTTCGTTTGCGCCGATATCGAGGATGGTCCGGAAGGGCCGCGTCTTGTCGAGCGCCTTCAAGTCTTCGTCCAGCACGAGGCCAAAAGCGCTGCGCTTCACTTCCACGCCAAACTTTCGCAAGGCGGTCTTCAAAATAGATTGTTTCTGCATGTCGGGTAAAATTCTCGCGGTCCGGGTGGAGAAGGGTTGGACGCAGCGACGGCGGACTGGAAGGGAAACGCCCACACTTCGCAATCACGAAAACCCGCGCCTACGCGATGATGTCCTTCAGCACCGTCCCGCTCACATCCGTCAGACGGAAATCGCGGCCTGCATAGCGATAGGTCAGCTTCTCGTGGTCCAGACCCAGCGTCGCCAGGATGGTCGCGTGGAGATCATGGATCTGCACTTTGTTCTCCACCGCCTCGTATCCGTATTCATCCGTCGAGCCGTAGCTCATCCCGCCCTTGATTCCACCGCCCGCCATCCACAGCGTGAAGCCCTTATTGTTGTGGTCGCGCCCATCGCCGCCCTGCGCGTGCGGCGTGCGGCCAAACTCCCCGCTCCACACCACCAGCGTGTCCTTCAAAAGACCGCGCTGTTTCAAATCGGTGAGCAACCCCGCGATCGGGCCGTCCACTTCGTTCGCATTCCGCCCGAGCGTCGTCGTGAGGTTAAAGTGATGATCCCAGTTCCCATGCGTCACCTCCACAAAGCGCACGCCCGACTCGATGAACTTCCGCGCCAGCAGACATTTCCGGCCCATGTCATCCGTCGCACCGCCGCCGATTCCATAGAGCTTCTTCGTTGCCTCCGTTTCCTTTGTGATGTCCATCGCGGCCGGCATCTGGCTCTGCATTTTGAACGCAAGTTCGTAACTCTCGATCACGCCTTCGATCTCCGGGTTGTATTTATCTCGGCGCAGCGCCTCGCGGTTCAGCGTCTGGATCAGCTCCAGCTCCGCACGTTGCGCCGTCGGGTTCAGCGTCGTCTCGATGTTCCTCACCTGCGCACCGTTCACACTCCGGCCTTCGCTCCCGATTTTCGTCGCTTGATAGATCGCGGGCAGAAACGCACTCCCGTAATTCTGCGCGCCGCCAAATCCCTGCGCCGGTGTGATCGTGATGAACCCCGGCAGATTCTGATTCCCCGTCCCCAGCCCGTAAAGCGACCACGCCCCCAGCGACGGACGCACAAACTGCGAGTTCCCCGTGTGCAAATTCACCATCGCCTGCGGATGCGCCGGAACATTTGTCTGCATGGAGCGCACGAGACACATATCATCGGCGTGCTGCGCCACCGCCGGAAACAAATCCGAAATCCACAGCCCGCTCTTCCCCCGCTGCGCAAACTTCCACTTTGAGCCCAGCAACTTCGTCCCCGGACGCTTGCCCGACTTCCCCGAGTCCTCCGTCAGCTTCGGCTTGTAGTCGAACGTATCCACATGCGAAGGCCCGCCGCGCATGCACAGGAAGATCACCCGCTTTGCCTTCGCGGGAAAATGCGACGGCTTGGGAGCGAGCGGCCCGTTTTCCGCAGCGCCCGCCAGCCCGGAAAATGCCAGCCAGCCAAAGCCGCACGAGAGCGTCGAGAGCACGTCGCGCCGGGTGAGCAGGGGAGTGATGTGTCCGCATTGATTTGTATTCATAGAAAGGTCGATGGTTGAGACGCGTCGCCGCACTTCATGGTTTCAAAGTATGTAGTCCGCCTCAATGAGAAAACCGCGAGCTTGGGAATCATACTTCTTATTCTTGCTCATGCTCGGGTGCGATTCGTGGTCGGTGGACTCACGCTCGGGTTGCGTGAGCCACGCCGCTTCTCGGTGTTGGAATTCAGACCACATTCCGGGCTCCGCGCGGCATTACAAATCATTGGCGGATGTCGCGTGCCGTGTTACAGGTTCAGTTCCTTTACCTGTCTTATGCTCCGTCCTTTCATTCTTCTTTTGGCAATGCTCGCGCAGTCTGCGCTGGCTGCTCCGCTGGTCAATTTTAACGACTCTTGGCGCTATCGTAAGGGTACAAGCGCGCCGCAGTCGGATTGGAAGACGACGACGGATGGGGCGCTCGATGCTTCGTGGCTCTCGGGGCCGGGCTGGATCGGGTATGGCGATGGCTCGGGGGCGACGGCAGCGGGGACGACTCTCGCGGATATGCGGCAGACGACGGCACCGGTGAATGCGGGCTACCGGGCGTTTTATATGCGCCGGACTTTTACGATCCCGGCGGGGACTCCGGCGACGGATGAGGTGGTGTTGCAGACGGATTTTGACGATGGGTTTATCGCGTTTGTGAGTGGGACGTTTGTGGATAGCGTGAGCGCGCCGGGCTCGCCGGCGGAGCCTGCGTTTAATTTCTCGGGGGCGGTGGCGCTGCACGAGTGTTCGTTTGGCAATGGGACGCAGTCGCCGGTGCGGAATACGGTGATCGGCACGGGGGCTACGTTTCCGCCGGGGACTTATGTGCTGGGCATCATGTGCTTCAACGACGCTGTCACTTCGAGCGATGCGGTGATGAAAGCGAATCTTTTTACGCAAACACCCGTGGCCCCGCCGGACTTGCACTGGGAACTTGCGGAGAGCCCGATCGTCTTGACGGCGACTTTTAATGTGGCGGCGGGACAGGAGCTCGTGATCGATCCGGGCGTGGAGGTGCGTTGCCACTCGGCGAGCGATGCGATTACCTGCGCGGGTAAAATCACGGCCATCGGGACTCAGGCGCAGCCGATCCGATTTGTGCGCGCGGTGGCGGGGAACGCGTGGCGGCGGATTGTGATCTCGGGGACGCTGGAGAGCACTTTCAAATGGTGCGATTTCGACGGTGCGAATACGTCGGGCACGATTCGCGGGAGTGGGACGAGCACGGTGAGCCCGTCGCTGTTTTTGGAGAATTGCCGCTTCTTAAATACGGACGTGCAGATGGTGGATATGGTCTATACGTCGTGCAATATCATCAACTGCGAGTTCGACTCGATCGGTGCGCAGGAGCTGATCCATTTCTCCAATATGCCGGCGGGCGGACACGCGCTCATCAAGGGCTGCCGATTTGGCCTCCCCGGAGTGCCGCCGACGAGTGGGTACAATGACATTGTGGACTTCACGGGCGGTAATCGCCCCGGCCCGATCCCGCGTTTTATCGATAACATCTTCCTCGCTTCGGTGGACGATTGTTTCGACATGGACGCGACGGATGCGCACATTGAGGGGAATTTGTTCCTCAATGTCCGGCAGGGCTCGCAGCGGGATTCCAGCAGCAATCCCATCACCACCGGCGAAGGCCCGGCAATCTCGGAACTCGTGATCGCGCGCAATTTCTTTTACGATTGCGAGCATCTGCTTTTGCTCAAAGACGCGGGTGCCGCAGTCCTGCAAAATAATACGTTTTTGAAGATGAGGGCCAATCCCGTCGCACTCACCGCAGCGGGCGCGGCGATTCCTCCGGGCATCATCCTTTTCGGCGAGCCATGGCGCGGGCGTCCACTCGGTGCCGGTGCGATTTATAATGGGAACATCGCGTGGGACCTCGACCCGGTGATTCAGGCGACGCCGTTTCCGCTGTTCGATAGCGCCTCGCAATTTCTAGTCGCAAGGCACTCTCTGATCCACGGCAACCAATGGCCCGGCACTGGCAACATCACCGCCGACCCGCTGTTTGTGAGCACGACAGGCATTGATTACACGACGATCCGCGCTTCGCTTCAGCTTCAGTCCGGATCGCCCGCCAGCGGGACCGGGCCGAACGGGATCGATATGGGCGCATCCGTC
>JAYTMG010000206.1:0-21656 GCA_043728745.1 Verrucomicrobiaceae bacterium | reverse complement strand
CAAGGACGCCCATGCTGATGTGTTTAGTGTTCTCATTTCCCACGGGCAGTGATTTTGCATGTCGAGCCATGCACGCAAATTGAGCATCAAAAAGCCGGGGCGTAAAGTGCTAAGTGAACAGTATTGGGCGGGACGCCCACCCTACCCACCGCCCATCGCTTCACAGGTGTGCCATCACTTTATTTGTGGAAGACGGTATCAGTCTGTCACCACCGTTCTTTTGCGCCTCAGAGGGCCGAGACGTCCCTCCTCTTTGTCGCGGCGCGACGTTGCGGTGATCCATTTTTAATCACCCACCGTTTTAGCTGAGCATGCGGCTATGCGGTGGCGTGGGCGGCGAAGATGCGGTTTGCCTCTTCGAGCGTTTCTTTGCTGCCGACATCGAACCATGTGCCGGGGACGCTCCATGTCGCGACTTGGGTGCGGGGGTAGAGCCATTGGACGAAGCGTCCGGGCTGGTCGGGGTTGTTGCCCTCTTGGAGGTATTGGCGGATGCTGGGCACGACGTGCGAGGGGTAATAATAGAGGGCGATGCCGATGAGGGTGCTCGGGGGCTCGGCGGGCTTTTCGACGAATTGCGAGATGATTCCCTCGCTGTCCACGGCGACGACGCCGTATTTTTTTGCTTCTTCGAGGGAGCCGACATCATAGACGCCGAGCACGGGGATGTTCTTTTTCCGCGCGAAAGTGCCGAAGCCTTCGAGGCTCTCGGAAAACAGGTTGTCGCCCGCGACGACGAGGAGCTCTTCGTTTTCGATGCCGTATTTCTGGACGACGTAGTTGATGTCGCCGATGGCGCCGAGTTTGTCGGAGTCGCCGGTGGAGTTGTCGTTGACGATTTCAAAGGCGAGCTTTGGGTGCGTCTTGCTGTAGGTGTCGGACCATTCCTGGAAGTCTGCGGCGAATTTGTTATTGGTGACGACGAAGACTTTGGTGATGCCGGAGATGGGGGCGAGGTTGTCGATGACCCACTCCATCATCGGCTTGCCGGCGACGCCGAGGAGCGGCTTGGCTTTCGTAAGTGTGAGCGGATAGAGGCGGGTGGCGTAGCCAGCGGCTAGAATAAGGATGTTCATTTTGCGGCGCTCTACTAATCGGGGTTTCGCGTAATTGCAAATGCCAGTGCGGCGAGGAGTAAAAATACACGGCCCACGCCGCCACACGATTGTTGAAAAACGGCGACTCGCCGAAACACGAACGTCTCGCGTAAGGTGCTTGCGCAATGACGACCTTTACAAACGAACACTTCCTGAGCCGGGAGCTGAGCTGGCTGGAATTTAACCAGCGCGTGCTGGAGGAAGCGATGAGCCCGGCGAATCCCCTGCTGGAGCGCGTGAAGTTTTTTTGCATCGTGAATTCGAATCTCGATGAGTTTTTTGAAGTGCGCGTGGCCGGCATCAAGCAGCAGGTGGAGAGCGAGATCGTCGAGCGCAGCATCGACGGACGAACGGCCACGGAGGCGGCCCGGAGCATCACGAAACGGGTGCGCCGGATGGTGGAGGACCAGTATCGACTATGGCGCGGGGAACTGCAACCGGCGCTCGAAAAGGCGAACATCCGCTTTTTGGACTACCCGCAACTCGGTGAGAGCGACCGGGCATTTCTCAGTAAGTATTACGAGATGCAGGTGCGCCCGGTGCTCACGCCGCTCGCCGTAGATCCCGCGCATCCGTTCCCGCATATCGGGAACAAGACGCTCAATTTCGTCGTCTCGCTGAGCATCGAGGAAGAGGGCGGCACTCGCTCCCGGCTCGCCGTTGTGCAGATCCCGCGGGTGCTCCCACGGCTCGTCCGGCTGCCGCGCGAGGACGATGCGCTGGATTTCATCTACCTCGGGCAACTCATCGGGCACTACTTGAGCGATGTATTTCCCGGCACGACGATTCATGGGCACTGGAAATTTCGAGTGACCCGCAACAGCGAACTTTACGTCGCGGAGGATGATACGGACAACCTTCTCCAGGCCGTGGAAGAAGAGCTGCGCAACCGGCGCAAAGGCGAGGCGGTGCGGCTGGAAGTGGATGCCGATTGCCCAGAGGCGACCTGGAAATTGCTGCTCGAAAACCTGAGCCTCACGGAGGACGATCTATACATCATCGACGGCCCCATTAACCCCACACGACTAATGGCCATCTATGAAGGCGACCATTCCCCCGAGCTGCGCGACCCGCCGTTCCTCGCGCCCATCGCGGCCAGCGTCCGGGATCGCTCATCGCTGTTCGCGACGATTCGCAGGCGGGATATTCTCATTCATCATCCGTATGAGAGCTTCAATACGGTCGTCGATTTCCTCGACCAGGCCGCGCGAGACCCGAACGTTCTGGCGATCAAACAGACACTCTACCGGACGGGCGGCGATCCGCGCATCATCGGCGCACTCATGCTCGCCACGGAAAACGGCAAGCACGTCACCGCAGTCACCGAACTGAAGGCGCGCTTCGACGAAGCGAACAACATCGAATGGGCGAAGCGGCTGGAAGAAGCAGGCGTGAACGTGGTGTACGGACTCGTCGGCAAAAAAGTCCACGGCAAGATGACGCTCGTCGTCCGCAAAGATGAGGACGGACTCCGCCGCTACCTGCACCTCGGCACCGGCAACTACAACCCGACAACCGCCCGCATTTACACGGACCTCAGCCTTTTCACGGCGAATGTGGACTTCGCGGAAGATGCGACCAATTTGTTCAACCTCCTCACGGGAATCGCGCGATTCCAGACCCCGCGCAAAATGCTCGTCGCTCCGTGGCAACTCCAGCAGCGCATCCTCACGCTCATCCACCGCGAAGCCGACCACGCGCAGAAAAAACGCCCCGCCCGGATCGTGGCGAAAATGAACACGCTCTCCGACCCGGAGACCATTCGCGCGCTCTATCGCGCCTCGCAAGCCGGGGTGAAAATCGACCTCATCATCCGCGGCTCATGCTGCCTGCGCCCTGGAATTCCGGGTGTGAGCGAGAACATCAGTGTCCGCAGTATCGTCGGGAGATTCCTCGAACACTCGCGCGTCTTCCACTTTGAGAACGGAGGAAAGCACGAGGTCTTTGTCGGCAGCGCAGACTGGATGTCGCGGAATTTTTTCCGGCGGGTCGAGTTCGTCTTCCCCGTCGAAGACCCCGCGATCCGTGAACACATCCGCCAAATCCTGCTCCGCCAGCTTGCCGACAATACGAAAGCGTGGCGGCTGGAAAACGACGGCAGCTACTCCCCTGTCATCCGCGGCAACAACGAGCCCAAGTGTGACAGCCAATCCGAGTTCATGGCGCTCGCGCTCGGCGAAGCAAAGCCAAGTAGAATCAAGACCCGGAGAGTGCGGCCCAAACCGGCGACCAAAGTAAAAGGCAAGAAGAGCGTCGCCGCGCCGCATTAACTGCCGCCTACGTGCGCAAGTGCGCGAATTTCGTCGCCCATTCCTCGGGCAGACGCATCGGGCGCGCGGCAGGCATCTGGATCAGCGCGAGACTCTGCCGACAAGTCACGAAGAGCGTGCCGTCGGATGGACGAACGATCTCAAATGCACACCAAAAGCGAACACGCTCTACGCTTTCGAGACGACCGCGAACTACGAGCTTGTCCATCAGCTTGGCGGGCTTTCGGTAATCCACCTCCGTCCGGAGCAGCACAGGATAGACGCCGGTTTCGGCCATGTTCGCCATTTCCAATCCGAGTTGATCCGCGAGCAAAGTTCGCGCGGTCTCGATGATTCGGAGATACGCGAGATTGTGGACCACCGCAGCACAATCAGTGTCGAAGAACATCACCTGATATTCGTACTCGATGGTGGGCGTAAAAGGGTCCGGCACGAGCTAGTTCTTGGGTTCTGGAAGCGGCTCCTCAACGGGCGGCAACGCTGGTTGAGCCTCAACCTGAGGAGGCACAAGTTCGGGGGGCGGCGTGCTGATTCGCTCGGGCTGGGCGCTCAGTCCCTTGGCCCGGCGGAACGCCTCGCGAGCCTTGTCGGGCTGGCCGACTTTTTCATAAAGCATCGTGAGCCGCGTCCAAGCATCAGAAAATGATGGATCGAGCAGCGTCGCCTCCTCAAAGGCTGCGACGGCTTCGCGATCTTGCCCGCCTTTCATGAAGAGGTTGCCGCGGTTGTAAGCATCCCCAGCACGCTCGACCGAGTCGTTTCGCTCCGGCAGACCGGCGACGGGGAGCGGAGGCAGTGCCTCGGTTGGGTGATTCGGAACCGGCATGAAACCGGCATGAGGAAGTCCCGCAAAATTCGGATTTGCGACTCCAGGCGCTGCGCCCGCGGTAACCGGAAGATCCGCCGGTTGAGGCGCAGGCAGCACTTCAGCAGTCGCATTTGCGCGCGAGAGATGGCTGCGGATCGATTGACCAGGAGGAACACGCTGCAACTTCACACCGCCGCACGCTGCGAGCATCCCGGCAAGCACGAGGCTTGTTGCTGTTCCATACACTATATTAAATTTCATGGGCTAAGCCTGCCCTACTAGCAGATGATCTGCCATTCCGCGAAGGGATTTTAGTCCCTTTCGATCCCGGTGAAATTGACTCGCTACTTGCACCCCGCCGCGCAAAGCCGATAACTCGCCGAATGACGACAAAACACTTTGTATGGCGGAAACTTTCGGCGGCGAAATGGGAGGACGCATGGCAGGATCGCCTCTCGTGGCTGGGGCAGCGCCTGATCATCGTTTCGCTATCGGGCAAGAAGACCACGCGGATCGAAGCGTGGCAGGTCACCAAAAAAGAAGCCGACGAACTCGTGAAAGAATTTGGCGGTCAAGTTCGCCCGATGAAGCCGATGACCGTGAAAGACTTGGAGCCGGAGCCCCGCCCGCCGCTTCGAATCCGGGGGAAATTGCTCGTGGTTTCCACGGAGAAAGAGCGGAAGATTGCATTGAAAAAGGAGCCGGGCACGCCATGCCTTTTCATCCAAGCCAGCATGGCGTTTGGCACCGGCGAACATGCCACCACGGCAACGTGTCTGCGCATCTTGTCCGACATCGCCCCTAAACTCCCGCCAGGCTGGGAAGCTCTCGATCTGGGCACCGGCACCGGCATCCTCGCTTTCGCAGCGCGAATTCTTGGCGCTAAAAAAGTGGAGGCCACGGACTTCGATGCCACCGCCGTTCGCGTGGCAAAGGAGAACGCCGTCGTCAACAAAATCACCGGCGTCGTCTTCAAAAAATCGAACGTCCTCCAATGGACACCGAAACGCACCTGGCCGCTCGTAACGGCGAACCTTTTCAGCCCGATTCTCATCGCCGCTGCGCCGCAGATTTCCGCCTCAGTCGCAAAAGGAGGCGTCCTCATTTTGTCGGGAATTCTTCGGATTCAGGCCGATGAAGTGATCGCCGCATTCGAAGCGCAGAAGATGAAATTCGAGGTCATCTCCAAGAAGGGCAAATGGGTGACTTGCCTCGCGCGGCGATGAAGGCGCTCCTCCTCTTTTTTGCCGCAGTGGCGACCGCCGCAGAGCCGAAGGACCTAGCTTCCACGCTGGAGCCGCTTCGCGAAAAATACAAGCTGCCCGCTTGCGGAGTCGCCGTCATCGAGAGCGGCAAAATCACAGCAATCGGGGTCACGGGGAAACGCCGTCTCGACCGTCCCACGCTCGCAACGACAGCGGACCTGTGGCACATCGGCTCCTGCACCAAGAGCATGACGGCGGCGGTCCTCGCGATGCTGGTGGATGAAGGAAAGCTGCGCTGGGACATGACTGTCCCCGAGTCGTTGCCCGACATTCCCGCACACGCCGGATGGCAAAAAGTCACTCTCGACCACCTCGTGACACAGCGCAGTGGAATCGCCCGAATCACAAGCCGCCAACAGCTCTTCTTCGAAGGCGGGAACAGCTCGCCAAGCACTCAGCGTGTCGCGTTTGCCGAAAAAATCCTCGCTGCGCCACCTGCGCAAGATCCCGGCAAATTTGCGTACAGCAATTCCGGTTACGGGCTTCTCGGCGCGATCATCGAACACGCGGCGGATCGTTCCTACGAAGACCTTCTTCGGGAACGCATCTTCGAGCCGCTGAAGCTGACCACCGCAGGCTTCGGTGCCCCCGCGAAAAAAGGAGAATGGAATCCGACTCAACCGTGGGGCCACTATCGGCACGAAGACATCCTCAGCCCCGCCACGCCATCACCAGACAACCAATTCCCCCCTGCCCTCTCCCCCGCAGCGTGCGTCCACATGTCGCTTGCGGACTTTGCAAAATACGCGTGGTGGATCTCGTCGAACGAGCCCGCACTGTTAAAGCCGGACACGTTTCAGAAACTAAAAACCCCGCCGAAAGGGAGCACCTATGCGGGCGGAATGTGGCTCACGGAACTGCCCGGATTCGGCGAACCCGCAGTCTGTCACTCCGGCCACATGGGCGGCTTCTTCGGCGTCTTTTACAGCACGAAAAAACAGGCGTGTGTCGCCGTCTTCAACACCGAGGGCGGCGGCTGGGAATGGCTGGGCGACGAAATCGCCGCGGCGGCGTTGAAGGCTGCGCAGTAGTGCTCTACCAATCGTCAGACGGCCGTATGCCTCCCTGTTTATCGGCTGTGACTTGTGAATGGTGAGAAGTGATTTGTCGCAAGCGGATTTGGACGACTTTTTCGCGCTTGCGACAAGTCACTTCTCACAAGTCACAAGTCACAGCAATCAGGCACAGAACGCTTACCATCACTTCCCGACAGACAAGGCACTCGCTACTGCTTCCGACGCAAAAACGGATCGCTCGTGACGATTGCGGTGATCAGCGTCTGCACGCGGAAATTGTCCGCTTTCGATTTCACCATGATAGCGTCGATAGCCGGACGATCATAACGCTCCAATCCTCGTCCCAGCGCGTAAGTCGCGACGTTTTGCGCGAAGGCACGGGCAAATTTCTCGCTCTTCAAATATGCCTGAAGCTCAGGGAAACCCTCCAGTTTTACCCCGCCGGGGAGGACGGATGCCGTGTCGATCGGTGTCGCACCTTCATGCGTGCGCCATGCGCCGATGGCGTCGAAGTTTTCGAGCGCAAAACCGACGGGGTCCATCTTTGCATGGCAGCCCGCGCAATCGGGATTGGCGCGGTGCTGCTCCAGCCGCACCCGCATCGGCGCATCCTTGTCCACCTTGGCATCTTCGAGCGGAGGAACGTTCGCGGAGGGCGGCGGCGGCGGCGTGCCGAGGATCTGATCGAGCACCCATTTTCCACGAACGACGGGCGAAGTGCGCGTGGGCATCGAAGTAGCAAGCAGCACCGCGCCCTGCCCCAGCACTCCCCCGCGCGGCGAGTCGGCAGGAAGCGCGACGCGCTGAAGCTTTTCGCCCTTCACGTCGGTCAGACCGTAGTGCTCGGAAAGCCGCTGATTCACGAAAGTGAAATCGGCGTCGATGAGCTCAAACACCGGACGGTTTTCGCGAAGCACGGCATCGAAAAACATCCGCGATTCCTGAAGCATCGCTTCGCGCAAATCGCCGTTGAACTTCGGGAACTTGCGTCGGTCGATGTCGATTTCGCTGATCGCACGAAGCTGGAGCCACTGCTCCACGAAGTTCTGTGTGAATGCCACGGAACGCGCGTCCTGCAACATGCGCGCGGTGTGCTTCGCGAGGTTGTCGCCTTTGAGCAATTCGCCACGCGATGCGCTGTCCATGAGCAACCTGTCGGGCATGGAAGACCACAAAAAATACGAGAGCCGCGACGCAACTTCGTAGTCGTTCAGCGGACGAATCTCTCCGGGCTTTGCGGACGGTGAGTCGAGCTCGCTTCGGAAAAGAAAAGCGGTCGAACAAAGAACGGCCTGCACACCGACGCCGACGGCCTCGACAAACGGCGCCTTTTGCGCGAGCACACTATCCACGAGCTTGCCGAGCTTTTCGAGCTCCGCTGGCTGCGCCGGGCGCCGGTATGCGCGGCTCGCGAATGCCGCGAGAAGCTCCCTCGCGACCGCCGATTCCTCGCCCGGTTGCGGCTTCTTTGTGAAGACGCGGCGGAAGCTCTCGGGTGCCTCCTCGGTGATGTGGAGCGGCCCGATGATTTCCAGCGAGGTGACGAAAAGATTGCGGTCGCCGCGCAATTTTGGGTCGGGGTTTCGGGCGTCGTTGTAGTTGTTCAGGTAGGCGAGTCCGAAGCGATGATCGCCCGCTTTCAGCGTGAGCTTCTTTTCGTATGCCTCGGGCTTCCGCGCGGCTTTAACGTCGAACTCCGCGATGCGCTGTCCATCCAGCGAAACAGCCAGTTCAGGGGCTTCCGGGCCCGCTTGTTCACCGTATGCGCGGGCCTTGATGAGATACTCGCCATCGCCATCAAGATGCACCTCGGTCGAAGCCTCCGCTTCGCGATAAAATCCGAGCACTTGCTTGTCGAGCGAACGAACATTGTCGTCGTGCGGCTTGAACTGCGCCCCCGGGATTTTGCGAGTCGGGCTGCCGGGTTTCTCGCCGGCGAAAGCGAGCGTTACGATTCGCTCGGCGGCGTCGATGTAGCGCTCCATGAGGATCGGCGGGAGCGTGAGCGCGTCGGCATTCGTATCAAATCCGTGCGCCGTTTCATCCTGCGGGAATTCGACCGGATCAAAATCGACGGCAAGCAAATCGCGGATCGTGTTCCGGTATTCCGTGCGGTTCAGCCGCCGAATCGTCACGCGCCCAGGATTCGCCGAGCCCTGCACCAAGGCATCATCGAGCCATTTATAAATTGCCTTCCGCTCCGCCTCGGTCGGCTGCGGTTTGCCCTCGGGCGGCATGTCGCGGGTTTCAAGCGCGTCGGCAACTTTCTGCCATGCCTTGATGTCCTTCATCACATCGACGTTCGCGACGAACGGCTCAAAATCAAAGTCCCCCTTTTGCTTCTTCGAGCCATGACAATCGAAGCAGTATTTTGACGCAAACGCAGACAACTCCGCCGGGACCGCAGCCGCGACGGGCATGGCGTACGCAAAGAAGATGAGAGAATAAAAAAAACGGAACATTCGTGCTAAAGAAGACGCGCGAAGCGGCGGGCGCTTAGGCGCTCGTTTCCTGCCGCCGCCGATAGTGTCGCACTTCAAAGTCATCGGTCTTCAGCTCGATCGTGTATTCCTGCTCAAATAGATGCTCGAACGGCGGAAAGAACGCGTCGCCTTCGACCTCACGATTCACGACCGATAAATACAGATCCGAGCACTCCGGAAGAAACTGCTCGTAGAGCGACGCGCCACCCGCGAGCCACGAATCCGCGAGCAGGCCCTTCGTCGCAAGTTCCGCAAGGTCGCGCGCAACGACGACTTCCGTATCCGGCGGCAACGGCGCAGCGCAGCTCAGCGAATCCTCGGAGCCTCGCGTGAGCACGCAGTTTTTCCGCCCCGGCAGCGGCTTGCCCAGGCTCTCGAAAGTCTTTCGCCCCATCACCACCGACTGCCCCATCGTGGCGCGCTTGAACCAGCGGAAATCCTCGGGCAAACGCCACGGGATCGTATTCTCGCGCCCGATGACACGGTTGAGCGACATCGCCGCGATCGCCTTCATTCCTGCTCCTCCCGGCGCTCGCGGAAAAACGCCCGCAGCATCTCCGCGCTTTCGCCCTCCATCACGCCGCTCGTCACGATGCACTGGTGGTTCAGCTTTGGATGCTGGAGAAGATCGATCACGCCGCCCGCCGCTCCGTCCTTCGGCGAAGGACATCCAAATATCACGCGCCGCAGCCGCACATGCACGATTGCGCCCGCGCACATCGGGCACGGTTCCTTGGTCACATACAGGTCGCAATCCGTGAGCCGGTGGTTTTCCAAAACGCTCTCGGCTTGCGTGATGGCCAGCATCTCCGCGTGCGCCGTCGCGTCCTTCAGCATCTCGACCTGATTGTGCGCGCGGGCGATGATTCGGCCATCGTGGACGATCACCGCGCCCACCGGGACTTCCTCGCGCTCCCACGCTTTCCGCGCCTGGCGCAGAGCCTCGCCCATAAAGTACTGGTCGCTGTGAAGATCGATCATGTCGCTCTTACTTTGCAGGCAGTTCCTCGATTGCGATGTCTTTGTAACGCACTTCGGATTTCGCGTTGCCATGGATTTGCAGGGCGATGATTCCTGATTTTGGAATCTTCGGATCGGTCTCCGTGTAGTTCACGGTCTGCACTCCATTCAGCCAAAGCTGGATGTGGTCGCCTTGCACGCGAATCCGGTAGTCGTTCCACTCGCCGGGCTTCGACGCCTTCGCAAGCGTCTCCGCATCGGGCTTCGCGAGGATTTTGTTGCGGCGCGATTCGTCGTAAAGCGCACCATCATAGCCCGCTCCGAAGTCCGCTTGAAAGCCGCTCACTTCGTGGTGATTCGGGATGCGCTCCGTGCGAAATTGAACGCCCGCATTCACAAATCCTTCCGTCCCAGAGAGCTTGAGTTTCAGCCGCAGCTCGAAGTTTTCATACCGCTTCACCGTCGCGAGAAACTCGTTGCGCGGCTGCTGCTTCGTCACGTCTCCCGCGACGAACTCACCGTTCTCGATGCGCCACGTTTTGCTCGTATCGCCTTCCCAGCCCGTGAAGGTCTTTCCATCGAAAAGCGAGACGGGCTCGGCCTGGACAAGCTGCGAGGCGAAAAGGAATGCGAGTATCAAAGAGCGAGTTTTCATTGCGGAATAGAATCCACAGCATCGCAGTTTGTAAGGCGATTCAATTTCGTCCGACGGCCCTTTTCGCCGAAACGCAGCCGTTTTGCCCGGAACGGAATTTACTACGCATACATACTATCCAGTTGCCCCGAACGCATTCATCGGCGAGTCTCTTCGCCGCTATGCCTGCTACTACTTCCGAAATTTTCGACCGCCTACTCGCGGATGGTGATGAGACGACTGCCGGGAATTATTTCGTGGCCAATTATCCGCCCTTCTCATTTTGGAAGCCGACGCTCATTCCGCGAGTGCGCGAAGTGATCGAGAAACCCGCTCCGCCGGACACTGCGCTCGGCGTCTATTTCCACATCCCGTTTTGCCGCAAGCGCTGCCACTTCTGCTATTTCCGAGTCTATACCGACAAAAACGCGGAGGAGATCAAAGGCTACATCGAAGATGGAATGCGCGAGCTGGAAATGTACGCGCGCACACCTCGAATCGCGGGAAGAAAACCGAAGTTCGTCTATTTCGGCGGAGGCACGCCGAGCTATCTCAGCGTGTCGCAACTCACGCTGCTCACCCAGCGGATGAAGGCCGCGCTGCCTTGGGACGAAGCGGAGGAAATCGCATTTGAGGCCGAGCCCGGAACCCTTACGGAATCAAAGCTCGAAGCCATCCGCGCGATGGGAGTCACGCGGCTTTCGCTCGGCGTGGAGAACTTCGACAAGCACATCCTGGAAGTCAACGGACGCGCGCACAAAGAGGACGAAATTTATCGCGCATACAATTACGCACGGAAGATCGGCTTCCCGCAAATCAACATCGATTTGATCGCCGGCATGGTCGAGGAAACAGACGAAAACTGGCAGCGCAACATCGCTAAATTGCTGGAGCTCCAGCCCGAGTGCGTGACGATTTACCAAATGGAAGTGCCCTTCAACACAGGCATCTTCAAGCAAATGGAAGCCGAGGGAAAACTCGTCGCGCCCGTCGCCGACTGGCACACGAAACGCCGTTGGGTAAATGAAGCGTTCACCGCGCTGGAGGCCGCAGGATACACGGTCACAAGCGCAACGACTGCCGTACGCGATCCGCAAAAAACGAAGTTCGTTTACCGCGACGAACTATGGAAAGGCGCGGACCTGCTCGGGCTCGGCGTCGCGAGTTTCAGCCATCTCGGCGGCGTTCATTTTCAAAACCTGCCCGACTTTGAGAGCTACACCGCCGCCGTGGAAAAAGGAGAACTGCCGATCGGGCGCGCGCTGGAAACAACTGCGGACGAGCGCTTCATCCGCGAGCTGATTTTGCAGCTCAAACTTGGCCGCGTGTCCGTCGCCTACTTTACCGGAAAATTCGGCGTAAACGTCCTCGAACGATTCTCCGCACAGTTCTCCGAACTGTCGCGCCGCGGGCTGATGAGCGAGCAAAACGGCTGGCTTTCACTGACTCGCGAGGCGCTGCTCAAAATCGACGTCATCCTCCACGCATTCTTCCTCCCGCAGCACCAAAACGCGCGCTATACATGAGCGACATTCTTCACCCGCTGCCCGCTCTCTACGCTGCCGCCGGACGCCCGATGCCGCAGTTTGATGTCGTGCAGCCCTCGGAGTTAAGCCCCGCCGCGCATCGTCTGCTGGTGCATTCCGGCGACATGACTTCGAAGCTCGAAGAACACTTCGGCGACGACATGCGGCTGGGGGTCATCCAGTGCGAACACACACCCGAGCGCTACCGCCGGGAAGTCATCCTTTTTTGCGCGAAGTCCGCGTTGCCCGTAGAGTATGGTGCCATCGAGATCGCACTCGACGCTTTCACCGAGCCGCTGCGCTCGGAAATCGTCGCCGGAGTCCTGCCTCTCGGCGGGCTTTTGAACGCACACAAAGTCCGCTATCGGAGCGAGCCAAACGGATTTCTCCGCGTCGCCCCATGCGCCCATCTCGCGGAGCTGTTCAACCTCGCATCCCCCGCCCCGCTCTTCGGGCGGTCAAACAGGCTGCTATCGGCGGACGGCGTGGTTCTCGCCCGAATCGTCGAGGTGCTCCGTCCTGTTTGAATTTAGACTTGTCTGACACGCCCTAACAGGTGCAAATAGCAACGAGCCCGACAATGCTGTCGGGCACAAAATCAACCTCACACCAACACTACTCAACATGACTAAACTCACCATCCTCGCACTCACCACGATTGCCGTGACCGCATTTGCCGGCCAGGAAATCTCAGCGCCTGCGAAACAAAGCAAAGCCGTCATCCCGCAGGAAGCCTGCTTCGGCGAAACTGAACTCCAACTCGATCTCTTCGGCACCTACTTCGATTCCGAAGGCATCATCGGCGAAGGCTTCGGCGGCGGTATCGGCGTGAACTACTTCTTCCACCGCAACTTCGGTCTCACGCTCGACGCCAGCATCTCGGAAAGCGACTTGGACACCGTCTGGCAGTTCTCGGCAGGCGTCGTCGCTCGCTACCCATTCGAAGTCGGCAACATCTGCCTCTCGCCTTACGCGAAGGTCACAGGCGGTGTTCAAACCGAAGACGGCAGCAACCCTTTCATCGCCCTCGGCGGCGGATTGGAATGGCGCGCCACATCGCGCGTCGGCCTCTTCAGCGAAGCCAACTACGGCTTCGTGGACGACCACGACGACTTCTTCAACATCCGCGCCGGCGTCCGCCTCGTGTTCTAATTCCTGAGCGCAAAATAAACCTCTCAAACACCCGCAGTGGACCACGCGTCCGCTGCGGGTGTTTTTTTTGCGCCGGGGCATGACGAAACCTCGCACTGCACTTTCAATCGAATCGGAAGAGCATCGATAAAGTTCATAGGATCTTCACACTCCAAGGCGGTGTGTTCGCAATGTGCGTGCGCCAGTAGGCGCGCGCTTCTGGTAAGTCCACTCCGCACACCTGCGCGGCGGACTGCCCGAGACAGGGCAACCGACTCCCCTCTGGAGGGCCAACTCTACCCCCTCGGGAGGGAGTCCGACACGCGGGATAGCGCGGTGTTTGCCAGAGATGGACGGGAATAGCTGGCTGCCACAAGGGAGTCCACTCCCGGCGAGAATGCCAACTTTACCCGCGACACAAGGGAGTCTGCCCAGTGGCAGTGGGAAGGAGGGGTGGTTTCATACCGCCCTGCGGCCCGAAGGGTCGCTCGAAAGCCATCGCTATCACAGACCGCGCTCGTTTTATAGGAACCGAGTGTATCAGGCCGGAGGTCTGCTGGACAGTAGCCGGGGGTCGAGCGAGCTTGAGCGAGCGATACCCCCGGAACACCGGAAATCCGGATTTCACCCCGGCAGGGGTGATGGAACGGCGGTGATTGCGGTTCAATGCGGGGCATCTCCGCCACCCATCCTGGGTGCATCGCCTTGCGGCGCGGTCCGGGGGTATCGCTCGTTCCTCGCTCAACCCCCGGCTACTTTCCTTCAACCCTCCGGGTTGGCAGCACCTTTCTCGACAAGGCGCAGACGGGGCTATCAAAGCCCCGCTCCGATTCGGTTTCCCTGCGATTGTGAACCGACCGATAACTACCAAGATATACCTATGCCATTCGACCCAACCAAACCCGCTCCCGGCGAAGATGTGGATGCCGGCATCATCCGCGCCCAACTCAATGCACTCAAAGCGGAAATAGACGCGATCCCCGCCGGTCCAGCGGGGCCACCCGGACCGACGCTTGCCAATATCCAAGCTACCGGCGTGACCACGGGCGATCCCGGCACCGGCGCATCCGCATCCGCCATGATGAATGCTGGCAATGTGGAACTCTCCTTCACCATTCCACGCGGTGAACCCGGCGCGAGCGGAGTGACTTCGAGCGAAGTGACCAGCGCAATCACGAACGAACGAATCAACAACGCGCAAAACCCGACGAGCGCGCAGACACTCTCGCTTTCGCTGAGCGACCCGCCGACGCTGGCGGAAGTGCAGGCGATTTTGAGCAAGGTGAGCGAACTGTTCACGGCGCTACAGCGCCAGCCGTAGTCAGGTTTCACCAAGAGGTGGGTAGCCTGACAAAAAACTTTCTTTCCTGTCGCGAAGTGGGTCTTGTTGGGACATGCGTTTTGATTCATTACTTCTCGAACACTTCTGTTGCTTTGAGCGGCTGGAGTTGAAGTTCGACCCTTCGTTCAATCTCATCGCAGGGGCGAATGGGGCGGGGAAGACGGCGATTTTGCGGGCGCTGTCTTGGCCGCTTCGCGACGCGCTCGGTGGGACTCAACTTGTCCATCCGAATGATGCGAGGGTCACTGCGCAGGGGACCGTTCAGCGTATTGTCTTTCAACGGACTGGTGCGATGAGGCTTCGAATAACCCTGAGCGCGTTCGGGCTCACGTGCGATTTCGCGCAAAAGATTGAACTTAAAAAGTCCGAGTTTAATGGGGTTGCACATGATATTGCCAAAATCGGCGATAGAATGCGCAATCCCGATACCGATACGACTCTACCGCTGGTCGCATTTTACCCCACCGGACGGAGCTGGCGCAATGTTCAGAGTTCATCCGTGGATTGGAACACTGCGATGCGACAACAACCAAAACGATCAGGTGGTTACGAACGCGCACTAGAGCCACGTGAATCCCTTTCCGAAGTCATCTCGTGGCTCATCCGCGAGGAAGTCATCGGCCTCCAGAATGGTGGCAGAACAACCGGAATGAACATCGTCCAAGCCGCGATTTGCGAAGCCCTCGAAGGTGCTTCCGGGATTCAGTTTCGCGTCGCCGAGGGAGAGGTCATCGTGACTTCTTCCGATGGCTCCGCCAGCCGCCTGAGCGAACTCAGCGACGGGCAACGGCACATGTTTGCGATGTTCGGAGACTTGGCTATTCGGGCGTTTCAGCTCAATGGGCACCTCGGCGAGAACGCGCTCACAGAGACCCCGGGCGTGGTGCTCATCGACGAACTCGATATGCACCTTCACCCGAAATGGCAGCGGCACATCGTGCATGGGCTGAAAAAGGCTTTCCCGAAAGTGCAGTTCATCGCCACGAGCCATTCGCCGCAAATCATCAGCGAGCTACCGCCGGAGCAGGTCATCATTTTATCGAAAGAGGGTGCGTCGCATCCCGCGCGGTCATTTGGCAAAGACACGAACTACATCCTGAGCGAAGTCATGGACGCCGAACCGCGCAATACCGAGACGGCTGCGGAACTCGAACGCATCAACGATTTGATCGATGAAGAGGAATACGATGCCGCGACGGCAGCTATCAATACACTCCGCGAGAAAATCGGCCCCGACGTCGAGTTGACCCGCGCCGAAGCCCTCGTGAACCGGATCGTGATGGTCGGCACATGAGGCGAATCATCAAGAAATCGCCGCCGCCAAACTTGCAGTCGTGGATGAAACAGAATGCTTCATTGAATCACTCCTACAACGACATCAGCGCTGCGCTGCGCGATGAAATGAAGGACCGGCTCTTGATGGAACAAGGATTTCTCTGCGCATACACGGGACTGCGAATCGCGAAAGAAACCTCCCACATCGAGCACCTCAAACCGCAAGCGAAGTGCGAGGATGGTGAGGACACCGATTGGGCAAACCTCGTCGCCGCGCATCCCGCGCCAAACGCCACCGCAAGCATCGGTGCGCAGCCCAAGGCAGACTGGTGGGACGAACATCTTTTCGTAAGCCCGCTCAGCGCAGGCTGCGAGCAGCGGTTCCGGTTTTCCCTCGCTTCAGGAAAACTCTCAGCGACAAGCGCAACCGATATTCCAGCGACAACCACCATCGAGAAACTGCGCCTTGACCACCCAGAGCTACGAGAGCTTCGCAGCGTGGCATTCGAGCGTCTTTCCGAGCTGAGCGATGCAAAGCTCAGGGAGTTCATCACCCGCGTGGATACGCCGGACGCATCGGGGCGATTGAGCGAGTTTTGCTTCGCCATGAAACAAGCGGCTGCGGATCTGATTCATCGACGGGAACGGGAAAAGCAAAGGCGCGCAGCGATCAATCGGGCAAAGTCCGGGTAAGATTTCGCCCAATCCTCATTTCAGCATTTATTTACACTACGAGACGCAGACGGGGCAGTTCCCGACCATGAGCGAGCGGACGCGGTCGAATGGGTCTTTGTGGTGGGGAGGGAGTTCGGAGCCGCGCAAGAGGGCTTCGGCGGTGAGTGGGAGTTCTATGATTCCCCATTTCGCGATTTGGTCAGCCCACCAGTTTCGCGGCGGATCGGGGAGCGTGAGTTTTCCTGCGCCGTGTTTGAGGGTGATTTCCCAAAGGCTGGCGTGGCTGCGAGTTTCGCCCATCGTGATTGCGAACGCGCCCACAGCCTGCAACCGCAAACACAGCCGGGACGGACTGTTCCACTCTCCTCGCCGCGACTTTAGTCGGAGCGACGCCGTTGGGCGTGTACGGGCAGGATTTCCGAAAGACGCCTCCCTGCGAAGCTGTCCCTGCCTCTCGTTGTCATGGTTCGCCCGACTAAAGTGGGGGACTACTTTGGCCGTCCGCCGCTCGCAGACTGCTCGTATGGGTCGGCTAACCACATACAAGGGGCGCATCGGTGCGCGCCCGTTTGAAACAACAGCCACTACACCTCCGACAGCCCGCCGAGCTTCCGCAGGTAGCGAAAAGTGTAGAGGCCCGTGGCGTGGCCGTCGCCCCATGTGGGCTGGAGTGCGTAACCGCCGATGAGCTGCCAGCCGCGAAGCTGAAAGCTCGAAACTGTGTGTCGCACTTCGGGCTTCATCACGTTCCCCAGCGCATCGGGCTCGCCGCAGCACGCGGCACACGGACAGGCGAGGCGCAGCGACTCAAATGTCATGAACGTCTCCGCGCCATCCTCCCACGCGATGGCGATTTCGTTGCCGATGATTTGGATGTTTGCCGGTATGAGACGTTTAATCATGGCTCAGTCTTCGCCTGTGACACCGGGCGGACGCCATGCTTTTCCGCTTCGATCACCAAAAATCGCAGTGCCCACGCGGACAAGCGTCGCGCCTTCTTCGATCGCGATGGCGAAGTCGCCGCTCATTCCCATCGAGAGATGCGGCAGTCCTACGCGGCACTCCGTTTGCAGTCGGTCCCGCAGCTCGCGAAGCTTCGCGAAAAACGGGCGGACATTCTCCGCTTTTTCCTGCGGCGGCGGGATGCACATCAGCCCGGCGATGTTGATGCGATCGAGCAGGAGGAGCTCTTCTATTTGTTCGCGCAGCGTGTCCGGAGCAAAGCCGTGTTTCTGCGATTCCTCCGCGAGTTTGACTTCCAGCAGGACCGTCGGCATCTGCGATTCCTCGCCCGCGATGCGCTGAATATCGCGCGCAATCTCCAGCGAATCCACGCCGTGAAACATCTCGAAAAGCGGGAGCGCCTGCCGGATTTTATTGCGCTGAAGATGGCCGATGAAATGCCACCGCGCCCTCCCCGAAACGAGCGGGATTTTCGCCTTCGCCTCCTGCACCCGGCTCTCCCCGAAGAGCGTGTGACCCGCATGGAAAACTTCCATCACCGACTCCGGCGGATGCGTCTTCGATACCGCGACCAATTCCACTTCGCCTGCTGCGCGGCCGGCTCGTTGTTCGGCAGCGGCGATCTCGGCGAGAATGGCTTCCAACCGTTGTGGAATTGAGCTTTCAGGACTGATGGATGGAATTTGTGGCATTCGTGTGCGGTCACATTATGACGAACGCTGCGGCCTTCCAATTGATTTCCCGCACCTTCAACGCGAAGCCGCCTTTGACATCCTCACGCTGGCGCGATAACCCCGCCGAATGAAGTTTCCATCCATCATCATCGCCGCCGGAATTGCCACCGGATTTTCCGCAGACAACATTGAATTCAAAGGCGGCTTCGAGCGCCTCGACCCAGCATTCGACGCGCTCATCGCGCCAAGCGCGAAAATCGAAAAACTCGCCGAAGGCTTCAACTGGTCGGAAGGCCCAACTTGGTACGAAGGCGCGGTTCTTTTCTCCGACGTGCCGGAAAACATCATCTACCGCTGGAAAGAAGGCATGACATCCGCCGAGGTTTTTCTAAAGCCGAGTGGCATGACCACACCAACCGCTGGCTTTCGCGAGCAAGGCAGCAACGGACTCTCCATCGACGCACAAGGAAAACTCCTCGTCTGCATGCACGGCGATCGTCGCGTGGCGCGCTGGGAAAAAGGAACGTTCACCACGCTGGCCGATCGATTCGACGGCAAAAAGTTCAACAGCCCCAACGACCTCGCTGTGCGGAAAAATGGCGACATTTATTTCACCGACCCACCGTACGGACTCGATAAAGGCAACGAGTCGCCGCTCAAAGAACAGCCATTCAACGGCGTCTATCGCGTCACTTCGAAGGGCGAAGTTTCCGTCGTCACAAAAGATGTGAACTGGCCGAACGGCATCGCATTTTCGCCCGACGAAAAGCTCCTCTATGTCGCGGTGAGCGACTCCAAAGCGCCACGCATCATGGCTTACGACGTGCAGCCCGACGGCACCGTGGCTGGCGAGCGCGTCTTTTTCGACGCGGCAACAGCTCGCAAACCGGGCGACAAAGGCTCGTGCGACGGGATGAAAGTCGATGCGCGCGGAAACGTGTGGGCGACAGGCCCCGGCGGCGTTCTTGTTGTCTCTCCGCAAGGCAAACTTCTCGGGCGTGTCCTCACCGGGCAAGCCACGGGGAACTGCTGCTGGGGCGACGACGGCTCGACCCTGTATATTACTGCGGACATGTTTCTCGTGCGCGTGAAGACGCAGACCAAGGGCGCAGGGTGGTAGAATTCGCCGCCAGTATGCAGGATGGAATTCTTGTAAAAAGGATTTTACTTGCCGGATAGCGAACGGCGAGCGCACTGTCCGCCCCGCAATGAAAGCACTCGTCAAAGCACGCTCCGAACGCGGACTTTGGCTCCAGGATGTTCCGGAGCCAAAAGTCGGCATCAATGATGTCCTCATCAAAGTCCACAAGACCGGCATCTGCGGGACGGATCTCCATATTTATAAATGGGACGCTTGGGCGCAAAAAACGATCCCCGTGCCGATGGTCGTCGGCCACGAATTCGTCGGCGAAGTCGTCAGCGTGGGCTCGAATGTGAACGATTTCCATCCCGGCGAAATCGTCAGCGCGGAAGGCCACGTCGTGTGCGGGCGCTGCCGCAACTGCCTCGCGGGACGCCGTCATCTTTGCAAGGACACGGTCGGGATCGGCGTGAATCGCACGGGGGCTTTTGCGGAGTATATCAGCGTGCCGATGACGAACGTCTGGCATCACTGCAAGGGCGTGGACGAGGATGTTGCGTCGATCTTTGATCCGTTTGGCAATGCGGTGCATACGGCGCTGACGTTTGGCTGTCTCGGGGAAGATGTGCTCATCACGGGTGCCGGGCCGATCGGCATCATGGCGATTCCTGTGGTGAAGCGCGCGGGCGCACGACACGTCGTCATCACGGATGTGAACGAATACCGTCTCGACCTTGCACGGACGATGGGCGCGACCGTCGCGCTGAATGTGAAAACTGGGAGTCTCGCCGACGTGCAAAAACAGCTCGGGATGAAGGAGGGCTTCGATGTCGGACTGGAGATGAGCGGCAATCCCAGCGCCTTCCGCGAGATGATCGACAACGTCTGCCACGGCGGAAAAATCGCGATGCTCGGCATCCCCTCGGAGCCGATGGCCATCGACTGGAATACGGTCATTTTCAACATGCTCACCATCAAAGGCATTTACGGACGCCAGATGTATGAGACGTGGTATCAGATGAGCGTGATGCTGGAGAGCGGGCTGAACATTGGGCCCATCATCACGCATCGCTTTCACTACACGGAATTCGAGCGGGGCTTCGCCGTGATGGAGTCCGGGAATTGCGGCAAAGTCGTTCTGGACTGGAGCCATTGATCGCCATGAACCAAGACTTCAGAAACCATCTCACCGCCCAACTCGACGCAATCCGCGCCGCTGGGACTTACAAGCGGGAACGGGTCTTGATGACTCCGCAGGGCAGCACCGTCCGCGCAGACGGCGGCGGTGCCGTGCTCAATATGTGCGCGAATAATTACCTCGGCCTTGCGCAACATCCGGCAGTGAAACAGGCGGCGCACGACGCTCTGGATCAATGGGGATACGGGCTCGCGAGCGTGCGATTCATTTGCGGCACGCAGGGCGTCCACAAAGAACTGGAGGCGAGCCTCACCGACTTCCTCGGGACGGAAGACACGATTTTATATGGCTCATGTTTCGATGCAAACGGCGGCCTTTTTGAAACCCTGCTCGGGCCGCAAGACGCAATCATCAGCGATGAACTGAACCACGCATCCATCATCGACGGCGTGCGACTCTGCAAGGCGCAGCGCTATCGCTACAAAAACTGCGACATGGCTGATCTGGAAGCGAAGCTGATCGAGGCGACGGAAAAAGGAGCGGCGTTCAAACTCATCGCGACGGACGGAGTTTTCTCGATGGATGGCTTCATCGCGCCGCTCGGGGAAATCTGCGATCTGGCGGAGAAATACGGCGCGCTCGTCATGGTCGATGACTCCCACGCGGTCGGCTTCATGGGCGCTCGCGGACGTGGAACGCACGAGCACTGCGGCGTCGTGGGTCGCATCGACATCCTCACCGGGACGCTCGGAAAAGCGCTCGGCGGAGCGAGCGGCGGATACACGAGCGGGCGAAAGGAAATCATCGAACTCTTGCGCCAGCGTTCACGGCCCTACCTTTTTTCTAACACGCTCGCACCGACCATTGCAGGAGCCTCGATTGCCGTGCTCGATCTGTTGCGGCGCGACACATCGCTGCGCGACACATTGGAGTCGAACACGCGCTTTTTCCGCGAACAGATGACCGCCGCCGGTTTCAGCATCGCGCCGGGAACGCATCCGATCGTCCCGATCATGCTCGGCGACGCAGCACTCGCAGCGAGCTTTGCGGAAGCGATGCTCAAGCGCGGCGTGTACGTCATCGGCTTCAGCTATCCAGTCGTGCCGGAAGGAAAGGCGCGCATCCGCACCCAGATCAGCGCTGCGCACACGCGGCTCGAATTGGAACACGCGGTCGCATCATTCATCGCGGTGAAGCGGGAACTCGGGGTGTAGCGTCATATCCCGGATTTCGGAGAAAATGTGACTACGAAGGGCGCGAAGAGCGCGAAGCCTTTTGAATCACGGTAGGATCAGAAGAGCGCGAAGGCTTTTCTGAT
>JAYTMG010000205.1:0-2066 GCA_043728745.1 Verrucomicrobiaceae bacterium | reverse complement strand
GTGGTGCTGACGGATGCGGAGATGCTGCGCTCGATTTGGGAGAGCAATCCCCTGCTGCGCAAATACCTCGGGACGCCGGAAAATCCCGAGCTCATCATTTATCATGTCGAGCCGGAGCGCGTCCGCTTTATGCGGGAATGGGCGCTGGAGTATGTCGAGATCCCGCTGGATTGATCGGTTAGCGAGATGAGGCAGTCCGTTTCGGCTCCTGCGCTACGCGTATCTGCAAAAAGGGAACGACTCGCCAAATCTCCTTATTTGAACCAATGCCCCACTTGCGGGCTAACGTCTGGATCGCAGATGGATTACCCACGAGCCGGGTGACCTTCGGGTTGCTTGCGCTTTTCGAATGACGACTCTATTTCCATCTTTCTCTCTGCACCAATGCTGACCATTTGGAACAGTCTCATGATTGGGGTCCGGGAGATTTGGTCCCACAAATTCCGTAGTTTTTTGACGATGCTTGGGATCATTCTCGGCGTGGCTGCGTTACTTGCGACGTTTGCCCTCGTTGCGGGCATGGCGGAGGGGCAAAAAGAGATGATGCAGCAGTTTGGCGGAGTCGAAAAGGTGGGCATGGTGTCCCAAGAGCCGCCGGAGGCGCAGCAAGGGAAGGCCGAGATTTCCAAAGGCCGCACCGTTGCGGATGCCGAAGCGATCGTGGCGCAGGTGCCGGGGGTAAGTTTTGTGTCGCCCATTTATGAGCTCCAGCCGGGGAAGCTGACTCGGGGTAGCAATACGATGGTGGCGGAGGTTTCCGGGATCTGGCCGGACTATGTGCCGATCAACAATCACTTCGTGGAACTCGGGCGCAATATCGCGCAACTCGACCTCGATAATGCGTCGCACGTCTGCGTCATCGGGCGAAAAGTGGTGGACGAATTGTGGCCGGAGCGTCCGCAGTTTAACCCACTGGGCGAAACCATTTTCGTGAACTCGCGACCTTTCACCGTCGTCGGGGTATTTGAGCTCTACCAGAGCGAGCAGGATAAAAAACGCAAGCAACTCGGGCTCACCGGGCCTCCGTCCGGCGGCTTTTCATCGAGAGGGCGGCGAGGCTGGGACCCTTACTATCGCAAGAACCGGGCGGTTGTGATCCCGTTTAGCACGGCTTTTTACGACTTTAAGAGTTATTCCGTCTCCGGCTCCGGCCCCAAGGCGGAGGACAACGGTCCGATCCACAAGCTGGATGGGCTGTCGTTTCAAATCGCGGATGTGGATAAGTTTCACGAAACAATCGAGGACGTGAGCGCAGTGCTCAAAGTCACGCATCGCGGAATCGAGGACTTTTCGTTCGATACGCGGGAGGATTGGCTGCAAACCATCGAAGCGAATATCCGCAACACGCGGCTGAGCGGCGGGCTCATTTCGAGCATCAGCCTTATCGTGGGCGGCATCGGCATCATGAATATCATGCTCGCTAGCATCACGGAACGAATCCGGGAAATTGGCGTGCGGCGGGCTGTTGGAGCCAAAGGGCGGCATATTTTTGTGCAAATCATCGTCGAAAGCGCCGTCATCGGCGTCATCGGCGGCGCGCTGGGTCTGGCGGCGTCGAAAGGGATCATCCAGATCCTCATCGCGATCACCCCCGATGCAAACGCGCCGATCATCGATCCGCACAGCGCGCTCCTCAGCTTCGTCAGCGCCGTGTGCATCGGCATCGTCAGTGGGATTTACCCTGCGTGGAAGGCGAGCCGCATCCCACCGATCGAGGCGCTTCGTTTCGGATAGAATTCGTGGAGCGTTTACGGAGGTTCATCCTTCGAAATGTGGATTTCAGATAGATCTTGGTGGAGGAAATGTTGGATTTCCCCTTGCATTCAATGGCAATTGCAACGAACACGAGGCGAAATCAACAGGGGCGATCTTCGTGCTTGGTGACTTTACATCCAAACCCAAAAACCATCCTACAACAGACCAATGAAACTCCGTCCATCCATCCTACTCGCCTCCGTTTCCGCACTCGTCGCAAGCTCCGCATCCGTTCAAGCGGTGAACTTTAACTGGACCAACGCCGGGACCGGCGATTGGGAAAATGCCGCGAACTGGGATGCAGGCGTGCC
>JAYTMG010000204.1:0-22815 GCA_043728745.1 Verrucomicrobiaceae bacterium | reverse complement strand
CGATTTCAGCGACGCCGGGCAAATGATGAGCACGCGCGAGATGCCCGCATTTTGCGCGAGAAACTCCGCCACGCCCACGCCCTGAATCGTCTTCCCGAGCCCCATCTCATCCGCGAGCACCGCGCGCCCCGCGCCTGCCGCGAAGGCGATTCCGTCGAGCTGGTAGGGCAGCAGCTCCGTTTTCAAAAGCGACGTTCGCAGCGGATGCGTCGCCGGGTTTTTGCGAATCTCCGCGACCGTGCCCGCCAGCCTCCGCCGATGCAGCGCACGGTCGATTCGCTCTTCCGCGTCGGGAAAAATCAGCACGGTCTCGCCCGCTGCTTCGAGCTTCTTTGCGAGCGTAAAAAGCTCGTGCGTTTCATCATCCGAAATCGCGCACTTCGCCTTCCACGGAGCACACAGTTTTTGCACCGCCCGCGACAGCCCTGCGGGAATTTCCAGCGCCAGACGCGGCTCGCCATCGTAGCGAATATGAATCGCCAACTGCTCCGGCTCCCACTTCGCCGCGAGTTGCCGCGCCGAGTATTGGCGCTTCACCCACGCCGCAACGCGGAGCAGATGTTTGCAAGTGCCGAGCGTGTTCTTGCGAAAATCCGGGCACCCGCAAAACGAACTCCCTCGCGCGAGCCCGCGCAACGCCGTGCGGTAGGATTTCCCCGACAGCGCGCTCTTCACAATGTAGTCGCACCACGGCCCATCGCTGCTCACCGGAGAGACGGTCATTTTCTCCACCCGCGCCCGCTCCTCACGATCCGCAAGCGCCCGCCGCTCCAGCTCGTCGAGGTCGAGTAATTCCACCGGCACTTTCCCTTCCTCCGGCGGCGGCTCCGCGAGCCCCAGCGCCGTTTTTTCATCGAGCACAAACGAAAGCACCACCGCGACCCACTGCGCGGGATTATCCCGTTCACTGCAAGCCCAGCGCACCCCATCGCGCCCCGCCAAATCGCGAGTGAGCGTGACGACCACCCGCTCCATATCCGGCGGATTCACCACCACCTGAAACGTCGAATCATCCGGCCAAGAAACATCCGCCGGCCACACCTCGATATTCAGCTTCCCCGCATCCACAAGCTGCCGCGTCCCATTCGGCCCCAACCATTTCGCAGCCTGCGAAAGAGTGAGCCGAGAGAGCCTGTCGCGCAGAGTGAGTTTCGATGATTTTTTAGCGATCATCCACCCACTCAAGCGAACGCCCGCAACGTAGGCGATCTCGATTTTCTCGGGGTCGCTTTTGCCCACTCGGAGTCCGGCAAGCAGTGGCTTTTCGAAAACGGCCCAAGCAGCATCAATAAAGATCGATAGACAGTATTCCCCAGCGCAATTTTCCTTCAAGAGCGTGAAATCCAAGAGGCGGACCGGGATGGAACGGAAATTTCTGTATTATCTCATGATCTGGCGATTTCCGTTTTGCAATTTCAGGCAGCGGCTTCAATGTCCGTCCGATGTCAATCGCTACGCCAATCGCGCCGCCGCCAGCCTCTCGGAGGTCGAAAGTGCCGACCGTGCCCGTTCAGCGGGATTTGTTTCGGCCCGACGAGCAGCCAGACGTGCCGGACATCATCGGGAACACGTCCACTTTTTTGGACAATATGCGGCTTCCGATTCATCGGTGGTTTCGCTACTCGGCAGGGTTCTCGGCAGAATGGGTGAAGTCGCTGCTGCGGGATAGGGAAGGACGCGATCTTCGTGTGCTGGACCCGTTTGTGGGCTCGGGGACCACGAGCTTGGCGTGTGACGAATTGGGCGTTCCCTCTATCGGAATCGAGGCCCATCCGTTTGTTTTGCGCGTGGCAAGGGCGAAACTGTCATTCACTGCGGATGTGAAGCGCTTCCAAAGCTTGGCTACTGCCGCGTTGAAACAGGTGACGGAAATCAAGATGCCGAAGTCGGCAGGCTCCAAACTTATCGCCGATTGCTTTAGCGCCGAGACTCTTGAGTTTCTGGAGCGGCTGCGCAGTTGCATTCAGGCTAACGATGACGGCTCGTCGGAAGCGGCTCTGCTTTGGCTCGCTTTAGTCATCTCGCTCCGGCCTGCTTCGGAAGCGGGGACGGCTCCTTGGCAGTACGTCCTGCCGGGACGCCGGAAGACGATCCCGCAGCCGCCCGATGCGATTTTCCGGCGGGCCGTAGAAATGATCGCGACCGATATTTCCCTCGTTGCCCGCACAGCCGTCTCGCTGGCGAAAATCGAAAGCGATGATGCGAGAGTTTGCCAAAGCGTGGCTGACGGTTGGGCGAATTTCGTCATCACATCGCCTCCTTACGCGAACAACTACGACTACGCGGATGCGACACGGCTGGAGATGACTTTTCTGCGCGAGATCACCGGCTGGAGCGACCTTCAGAGTGCGGTAAGGCAGCACCTCGTCCGTGCATGTTCGCAGCATGTCCCCCCCGGAGCAATCGACCTTGCGGCAACACTCGAATCGCCGGAACTTGCGCCGATTCGAGCCGAGATTCAGAGCGTCTGCCAGCAGCTCTCGGTCGTCCGCCTAGAGCGCGGCGGGAAGAAAACCTACAACAACATGATCGCCTGTTATTTCCTCGATATGGCGAAAGTCTGGATCGCTCTACGCCGCGCCTGCGCTTCGCCGAGCGAAGTATGTTTTGTCATCGGAGATTCCGCCCCTTACGGAGTCTATGTGCCCGTCGTGGATTGGCTCGGCAGGCTCGCGCTCGCCGCTGGGTTCAAGAGCTGGCGCTTTGAGAAACTTCGCGACCGCAATACGAAGTGGAAGAACCGAAAGCACCGGGTCCCTTTGTGCGAAGGACATCTGTGGGTTGAGGGATAGTCGGTTTACAGAATGGCTGAATCACTCGCACACCGCTGGGGGTAAATCATTGGCGACGTTTTGGAGGCGTTCGTCCGCAGCGTTTTGTCCGATGTCGCCGAGCGGCACGGCCTTTACCTCGACAAACATGGTGAGCGGAAAGCACGCCCATCCATGAAGGTGACTTGGCAAGATGGATACGGCAACAAACACGACCTCGATTACGTGCTCGAACGCGGTGGAACGGATGCAGTCATCGGGACACCCGTTGCATTTATCGAATCGGCGTGGAGGCGCTACACGAAGCATTCCAAAAACAAAGTGCAGGAAATTGAGGCGGCGGTCATGCCCGTCGCCCTCACGTTCAGCCGCCACCAGCCATTCTGCGGCGCAGTTGTCGCTGGCGAGTTCACCCGCACGGCGCTGCTTCAGCTCGAGAGCAAAGGATTCGCAGTGCTCTACATCGCATACGCCTCGATTCTGGACGCATTCGCGCAGCTCAAAATCGACGCATCCTCCGCAGACGGCATCAGCGGCACGACGGAAGGTGCGTTTCGGGATAAAATCGCGCGGTGGGGAAGTCTCCCGCAACCAGCCTCGTTAGAAGCAATCCTTGGATGTCTCCACGCGCTTCATTCTGAGTCGATTTCCGACTTCAAGGCACGGCTAGAGGCGTCACTTTCTCGTCGAGTGATCACGGTTCGGCTGACTGTTCTGCGAGGCCGCACGGTCGAGTGCCAAGACATCTCGGAAGCGATCACTTATCTCGTTGAAGAAGAGCATTCAGCGAGGGTCAGAGAAGATAGCCAGCAGCGCGAAGCCTTCGAGATTCAAGTTCGCTTCAACACCGGCTCACGAATCGACGCAACCTTCGGTAAACGTGATGAGGCAGTCGGTTTCTTGCGGACGTTTTCGTGAGCGGCAATTCCGCGCAATTCCCATTCGCAAGCGCTCTTGCCGCCACAGCGAACCTTCGCGTCCGAGGTGTTTGTTGATTTCGCTCGCGGTGAATCTTTTGAGTGATTGCATGATGCCGGAGAGGTCGTGCTCGGGCTTCGGTGTGAGCAAAAGGTGGACGTGATTTGGCATGACGACGAACTCGCCAAGCTCGTAGCGCTGGTCGTCGAAAAAGCGGAAGGCGTCCACGACGATCTGTGCGAGCGGTGGCTGGCGCAGGAGGCATTCGCCCATCCCGGCGTCGAGGAACTTGTGGAATCTCTCCGTGAAGTGACGGTGGAAGGCCCGGCGCTTTTCTTCTGGAAGATTCTCCACGTCATCGACGGAAGCGCAGTGGTTTGCACGGAGCCAGAGAGCGCGTTCTTTGAACCAAGCATCGAGCGTGGCTTTTGGGATGGAATCGCCGAGGCGGGAAGTCACGAAATACGTGGTGCCGTTTTGCCTCCAGTGCGGCAGGTGATTGCGAAACTTGTGTGTCTCGCCGTCGGGATTGAAGGGCTTGAACTCCATGCGCGGATGACGCGCAAAGTAGGCGATCCCGATTTTCTCGGGATCGCTTTTGGGACTTTGTGAGTCTGCAAAATGGTCGCGTCTTGAAAGATCGCGGACGGCCGGTGCTTTGGGCGCTGCTACAGCGATCCCGATACTTCGGGGTCGCCTACGTTGCGGCGCGTCTGCAATGTCCATTTGGAATGAGGGGATACAGGTTGCCAGGCACATCGCCGAAAGTGCGATTGGCAGCGCGCAGTTCGGGTCGCGATTCTGCTTTCCTTGGACTTCCGCCCTTCGCTTTCTCGCGCTAGTCCAGTTACTTACCGTGCCGTAACTAAAGCGGTGTTCCGCATTTTGTCCGAGCCTGAGACTTTATTCTCCACGCCGCTCGAACGGCGCTCCTCTCGAATCAGCACTTCTCGCCATGAAACTCACCTGTTCTATTCTATTTCCCCTTTTGATCGGTATTCTCAGTTTGTCGCTTCCAGCGCAGACCGTTAGTCTCGTTGCGGTCGATTCGTCGATCTCCGAGACGTTTCCCGGCCAGCCTGCAAATCCGGGCCGTATCCGAATCACCCGCACTGGCGCCACTACGGCGGCGGTTACCGTGTGGCTGAAAATCACCGGGATCGCCGTGCGCGCGACGGATTATATGCTGGTTCCGAATGCCGCTTCTTTTGCCACCATTCCGGCGGGCAGTGCGCAGCTGGAAATGGACATCAACCCAATCGACGATTGGCTGACGGAGGGCACTGAAACGCTGCGCATTGAGTTGGATGGCGAAACTGCTTCCGGCACGCCCGTGCCTTATCCCATCGGGAACGATCGACTGAATCTCAACATCCTCGATAATGAAGATCCGCTTCAGCCGCTTCGCGTGATTGTGACGGCGGGCGTGATCGACGCGGTGGCGTCGGAGGTCGGGACGGACACGGCGATGTTCCGTATCACGCGCTCGAATAATCTGACGGTTCCGGTGACTGTGAATTACACCATCGGCGGCACAGCGACATCCGGTGCCGACTTCACGCCTCCGCCAACGAGCGTGACGTTTGCGGCTGGTGTGACTTTTGTGGATGTGCCGATTGTGCCGGTGAACGATCCGCTCGTGGAGCCAAATGAGACGGTCACTTTGACACTCACGCCGCACCCGAGCGCACTCAATGTGCCGTATCCGGCGGACTCTTACGTGCTTGGTCCGTTTACGAATGCGAGCGTGACGATTGTGAGCGAGGATCTCCCGCCGCCGCCGACCGTGACGATCACTTCGCCAACCAACGGCACCACGCAAACCGCGCCCGCCGCGAACCCGATTTCCGTGCCGATTTCGTTCACGGCATCGGACGTGAACGGGCACATCGCGAGCTACAAAATTTACGACGGCGGTCGATTGTTGGTGAACACGACGACGGGCTACCCCACGCCTCCCGCGCCGGGCACGCCGTTCAACGGCACATTCACCATGGCGAATGCGTATGGCGGCACGCACAATTTGCGTGTGGTGGTGACGGACAATAGCGGCGTGATTTCGCAGTCGCCGATTGTCGCTGTGACGACGACTTACATTTATCCCGTGATGACCGTGACCGCCGAGGACGCCAATGCTGCCGAGGTCGCAGACGGCGGCGTGCAAAATCCCGCAGTCTTCGCAATCACCGTCGATACGGCGATGCCGATAGACCAATATGTCTATTACCGCCTCACGAGCCCCGGCCCCGGTTTGGACTTCGTGATTCCTCCGAATTACGCCCTCACAAATTGGCCGATGTATATTTTCAGCGGCCCGTCGGATTACGGATGGGCGCTTTTCCCGGCAGGCTCAACACGGGCGGAAATCGTGGTGACGCCAGTGGACGATCTCCACCTCGAAGGGCCGGAGACCGTCACCATCGAGCTGTCGTATCCCTTCGTCATTGATGAGCGCACGTTTGAAGGAATCGTGCAGTTCACCGAGGGCGGCTTTTATGTCGATCCAAACGCCATCCCGGTTCGCAATTTTCAATACGACATCGCACCCGTGCGCACGGCCACCGCGACCATCGCGGATAACGACACCGTGCCCGCGCCTTTCTCCATCGTGACGCTCGCAGTGACGGATGGCGACGCACAAGAAACCGCACCCGGCGTGACGGTAAATCCCGGCGTCTTCACCGTCACCCGCGACGGCCCGACTGGGCTGCCGCTCACGGTGAATTTTGCAATCACCACACCGCCGCGCCCGACGGTGATTACGAACCGTGTCGCCAACGCAACGAACGGCGTGGACTTTACGGCCATCGGCACTAGCGTGACGATCCCCGCCGGCGCGAGCACTGCGGACATCGTCATCGCGCCACTCTACGATCTCCTCGCCGAGCCTTTGGAAAATATCCAGATTTCCCTGCTCCCGCCGACCATCCCGCTCCCGGACCCCGCCAGCTACATGCTGGGCGCTGCGACGACGACGAACCTTTCTATTAAAGATGCCACGCTCGCACCTGGGACGCCCGTCATCCGGATCAGCGCATTCGATTCCCAAGCTTACGAATCCGTAGCGCCGAGCCGCTCCGCCGCATTTTCCATCGCACGAGCGGGCGACACCACCGGCCCGCTCACCGTCCATTACTCCATCAACGGCTCCGCCACAAACGGCGTGGATTACACAACGATCTCGAGCAGCGTCGTAATCCCCGCAGGCGTCCTGAGCGCACTCGTGACGGTAAACCCAATCGACGACACGTTCGACGAAGGTATCGAAGGCGTCGCGCTCACACTCTTGCCGCCGCCCGTGGTGACAGATCCGCCCGCATACGTGCTCGGCGCATCCACCACCGCGCAAAACACCGCGGGCATCACGATTCGCGACATCTACGTCGCGCCGTTAAATCGGTTCGAGCGCGCCCGCCGGTTGCGTTTCCCCGGTCGCTACGCAGTCATTGCCCGCCCCCGCGATCCCGATCCAGTGCCCGCCGCTGCCATTGCCGTTGCCACTGCTTCGACTCCGGCTGTAATCGGTCAAATAGTGGAAGCATCGTCGGATCTCGTAAACTGGGAGCAAATCGGCACCATCGAACCTACCGAGGATGTGGATGAATTTGTGGACGTAAATGCTGAGAATTTCCCGACGCGATTCTACCGCTTCCGTCCGATCTACGCCGCCCCGCCGCAATAAGCCTCGAAACGACTTTGGATTGACCGCGAAAATCGCTAAAAGCGCGAAATAGGGCACTTACGAAAAATGATGCCCTCACTCAGCGGGTGAGTGTTCTCTCCTTTCGCGCCTTTCGCGCTTTTCGCGGTTCTCAATCACGTTTCTAGCAAGTTGTTTTCAAAGGCGACGAGTCGAGTTGTGGAGCCGGAGGAGAGAACCTCGGTCGTGATTTGCGATCGTAAAAATGGCCGCGTACGATGGCTGGTATATCGCGATGTTCGCCGGAGTGGGCGAAGGCTCGGCGAAGTGTAATTGCGCCAACGAAGCGCCCGTGAGCGGGAAAGACACGTTTGTGCCCCTCGATTCGATCCTGTTTAGCCTTTCCACTTTGGTGATAGAACACTTGCTACGTTCCGTGATCGGGCTTATCAGCGGTTTCCCATCCGAACCACGTCCGTCACTTCCATGAAACACACCCGACTTCTGTTTGCTGCACTTGCCGTAATCGCGGCACCGGCATCCGGCCAAATCATCCAAGATTCCTCACTTCTTTTTCATTACGATGCGGCGGACTTAAACGCCGACGGTCTGCCTGACGGAATTCCCGGCGGGACTCGGATCGGTCAGTGGAATGATAAGTCGGGGGCGGCGCGAAATCTCCAGCGGGCGTCTGCGGTCACGGGGGCTGTGAATAGTTACGCCGACAATATTTTCCTGCTGCCAAATGCTGCGAACGGAATGCCGGCACTGCATTTTGGAAACCAGATTGGCGGCAATGGTGGTGGGTCGATTGACTATTTGGTAGGGCCGCTGCTTTCTGGCACTCAGTTGGGCGGGGCGGCGGGGAATCAGATGACGATGTTTATGGTGCAGCGGAAGCACGCAAACACCGTTCACGCGCAGTGGGAGGCGACTCAGCGTGTGGGCTTTGAGGGACCGACGCGGTGGGACTGGGTGAATGGAAATACGACTGCTCCAATCGGCCAGTATGCGCCGACGGTGACGACTGCGCAGACGCCGCTGGTGCAAGGCGGGCAGTTCGTGATTTATACGGCGGAACGCACGGGCACGAGCGCTCCGGCGGGCATGACGGCGGAGACGCAGTATGTGTTTATCAACGGGACGCAGGAGCAGAAAATCCAGACGACTGTAGGGCTGAATTTGGCGGGAACGAATATCGGGCGCTGGGGTTTTGGCGGACAAAGTTCGGGCAACAATTTGGCTCACGTGGATTTCTCGGAGATCATTTTTTACAACCGTCACCTCACGACTGCGGAGCGGCAGCAGGTGGAGAGTTTTCTGAAGAAGAAATACAGCATCGATTCGAATTCGTTCACGGCTGGCGTTTACGTGAACAAGGCGGCGAACGTGTTTAATCAATATCACGGCACGTATTCGACTTCGATCAACGGAGCGACCGTGGAGACGGTGGATCGGTTGTTTGACAGTGCGCCGTCCACGAAGCTGCTGGTGGCGGCGACGGGTGCGACGAACATCAATATCGATGTGATGTTTCCGACGGATCGGATTCCGACGATCCGCAGCTACAACATCACGTCGGCAAACGACAATCAGGTGAGGGACCCGAAGAACTGGAACTTTCAGGGCTCCAACGATGGGGCGACTTGGACGACGGTGGATGCGCGGACGAACGAGGCTTTTGCGACGCGGCTTTTGACGCGGACATTCGTGCTCGCTGCGGCGCAGACGTATCGTTTTTACCGGCTGAACATCACGGCAAACAATGGCGATGCGACGAGCACGCAACTCGCGGAGTGGGGATTCAACACGGCTGTGACGAACACAAATCCGGTCATCACCGGAGCACCGGCGGGAAATCAGACAGCGACGGCGGTGGAAATCGCGGCGAACCTTTTCGACCGGCGCACGGATACGAAATATCTCCAAACGAATACGGCAAATGTCGCGGTGACAGTCGCTATGCCTGTCGCGGAAACGATTCGCGCTTACACAGTGGCAACCGCGAATGACGTCGCGGTGCGGGACCCGCGCAATTTTAAGCTGGAAGGCTCGAACGACGGGACAAACTGGACGCTGCTCGACACGCAGACGGATGTGGTGTGGCAGGCGCGGTATCAGGTGAAAGAGTTCAACTTTTCCAACAGCACAGCGTTCACCCAATACCGAATCAGCGTGACGAAAAACTGGGGCGATGTGAGCACGCAGATGTCGGAGGTTTCGCTTTTCCCATACTCGGCGACGACGGATAGCGACGCAGATGGTGCGGCGGATGCGCGCGAGATTCAGGAGTTTGGCAATCTGACTTCGGTGAACGTCGGCGACTCCGATAGCGACGGGCTGTCGGATGGATACGAATTCACGCACACGTCGCCGCGGAGCACGACTGCGATGGTGGCCTCGGCGGATCTCGATGGAGATCTCCGGACGAATTTGGAGGAGTTCACGGCAGTCACTCATCCGCTGGTCGCGGACTCCGACAACGATGGACTGAGCGACGGCGCGGAAGTCACAGCCGGCACGAATCCTCTCGTCGCGGATACGGATGGCGATGGTCTGAGCGACGGTGTGGAGGTGAATACTTCGCTCACGAACCCGCTACTGGCGGACTCGGATAGCGACGGGATTTCGGACGCGATTGAGCGGCAGCTTGGCTTTAATCCGAACAGCGCGGTGAACACGCCGTTCTTCTTCTCGTCGGTCGGAATCAATCTCGCGGAGAACAATCTCGATCTTCTCCAGCCCCACGAAGTCATCGGTGCTCGCGGGTACCGGCAGGCGAACTGGAACCACTTGCTGAGCTTTAACCAGAGCATCGCGGTAGGCACGGTGAAAGACAACACGGGCTCGGTGGTTTCCGGGCTCACCGTGGCATCGACCGTCGGTGCTGTGAACCGTGGCCGCGTGGGCGACAACAATGGTGCTTTCAATCGGCTGATGAACGGCTGGTTCAGCGATTCCACGACTGTGGATAATCCAACCGTGACGCTCACGGGCATTCCGTACGCGAACTACGACGTCGTCATCTACACCGAATCCGAAACTGCAAATGCGCTGATGGGTGGATTCAAAATCGTGGACCCTGCGAACGCGGCCACCGTGTATGCGCAAAACTCGTATTTCCGCGCGTTGAACAGCACGCTGGGGAACAACCTCGATAGTGCTTTCGTGGTCATCGACCAATCTGGCGCAACTCCTACGACGGGAGTCGCAGGCAACACGATCGTCTTCCGCAACCTCACGCAGTCGAGCATCAAGATCGTGGCCCGTGCCCTCGCAAGCTACAGCCGTGCGAGCATCACCGGAATCCAGGTCGTCGCGACAAACCCGGCGATTGATTCGGATAGCGATGGGCTACCAGACAGCCTGGAGATTTCGCTCTTTGGCGATCTCACCGCGCAAAGCGGTGCCACGGATGCCGACGGCGACGGACGCACCAACTCGCAAGAAATTGCGGCGGGAACTTCGATGATTATCGCTGACTCCGACGGCGACGGACTGAGCGACGGCGCTGAGTTCACGGCAGGAACGAATCCACTGCTGGCGGACACGGATGGCGATGGCGACTCGGACTTCACCGAACTGAACACCGCACCGCTCACCAACCCGCTCGTCGCAGATACGGACGGCGACGGATCTAGTGATGGAGCCGAGCGCGCCACTGGCACGAATCCAAATAACGCTGCGTCGTTCCCGGCATTCGTAAACGCAATCGGCGTGAACTTCGGCGAGACGACGAGTGATTCGCTGGCGATTGGCGAGGTCGCTGGCGCGGGAAATTTCCGACAGACAAACTGGATGAACGCGCTCGGCGCAACCGGCACGAATGTGGCCTGCGTGAACAGCGCTGGGACCGTGCTCGCGACGACCGTCACGTGGGCGACTGGCGCGGTTACGCGGGTCGGCAGCGCTTTTGATCCATCGCCCTTCGCGACGCCCACGCGCAAGCTGCTCGTCGGCTATCTCGACGACAACGGTACGGCTGGAAACGACAATCCAGTCATCACATTTACCGGCGTTCCGTATTCGCGCTACGCGATGATCATTTACCCGGAGACGAGCGATACAGCGGGCATCCCGATGGGTTCTTACCGCGTCGTGGACCCGGCGTCGGTGGGCGTGAATATCAAAGGCCCGAGCTACATCAAATCGACCGCTGGTCTGGATAGCACGATCACTTTGGTGGAAAACGGCGCGACCACGGCGGCGACGGCATCGACCGCAAACGCGCTCATTTTCAACAATCTTACGAACGCAAACATCCGGCTCATCGCCAAGCGCGAGTCCACGCCGACAGCGACGCGCGGCTCGGTGACTGCGATTCAAATCGTGGATACGTCCACGACGCTCGATGCCGATGCCGACGGAATGTCGGACAATTGGGAGATCATTTACTTCGGCACGAAAACGCGGACGGGCACGGGAGATTTCGACAGCGACGGGCTCGCTGATTTGGCGGAATACACGCTCGGTACGACGCCGAATGTCCCGGATACGGACAACGACGGCGTGGTGGATGGTGAGGAAATCACCCTCGGCACGAACCCGCTGATCGTTGATACCGACAACGACGGGCTCACCGACTTGCAGGAGAAATACCTCACAACCATCGGCAACAACGTGGACACCGACGGCGACGGCGTGCAGGACGGACGCGAAGTCGCGCTCGGCAGCGATCCGAAAGTCGCGGACTCTTTGCCACCGAGCGGGCTGCTGTTCTACGAAGCGTTTAGCAACAAGCTCTACGGCGCAGGCCCCGTCGCTCCGCAGCCGCTCACTTCGCTCTATAATCCACGCACCGCGACGAACATTATCGGCGCGAGCACGGTGACGGAAAACAGCCTCACCTACGGCCCCGTCGCGGTAAATGGCGGGCGGCTCCGGCACTCGAACCTCGGCCTCACGACGACTGCCGAACTCTACACAAATCTCGATGTCACGGGCACGAGCACATTTGGCGCAAACGGGCTCGTGAGCACGAATTTCATCGGCGGCGGCACCATCGCCCAGACGGTCTATGTGAGCTTCCTTTATCGCAGCAACCGGATCGCGCGAAACCCAGCCGGCGATCTCGATGGCGTGGCAAAATCGTTCTTCGGATTCCAAACATTCCGCGACGCCGCGGAAGTCACCGGCTTGGGCGAATCCTCAGCTTCCGGGGCTTTCGGGCTATTCGGTCCTGCGGTCGGCGATGTCCCTGCGACGCCCGCATTTTCCACGAACAACGCGGTCCACCTCGTCGTGGCGCGCATCGATTTCAAAGCGTCAGCCAACGACGACATCAAAGTGTGGCTCGACCCAGATCCGCTCGTCGCCGAGGCATCGCAGCCGGGCACCGTGCCGACTTCGATCCGCACGGCAATTACGGATTTGAGCTTCAATCGCCTCGCGTGGCGCGGCGGCACCGTGGACACCGACCACGATGTCGAATACGACGAAATCCGCATCGGCACTTCGTGGAATGCGGTTCTCCCGACAGTCAGTTCCGCGCTCGTGATCAATGAATTCTCCGCGAACGGCGGACTCGATGACGAAGACGGCAGCAACGAAGACTGGATCGAGATTTACAATGGCGGCGCGACCGCCGTGGACCTCAGCGGCTACAAACTCAAAGATGCAACAGCGACGTGGATTTTCCCGACGCTCACGCCCGCAATCACGGTGCTGCCCGGCCAGCATCTCGTGGTTTTCGCGAGCAGCAAAGACGCTGTGAAACGGCCTGCTTACGCGTCCACGAGCGTGCTCCACACAAACTTCAAGCTGACTTCGGCTGGCGAATATCTCGCTTTGCTCGACCCCGTCGATGTGGTCGTGACGGAGTTTTTGCCGAAGTTTCCCATTCAGCAAACGGGCTACAGCTACGGACTGAAAGACGGCGTTTACGGCTTCATGCAGCCCACGCCGCGCGGCGCAAACAGCACGTCGTATCCGGCGATTCCAGCCACGCTCATTGTCTCGCAAGACTCGGGTGTTTTCACCGCGCCGATCACCGTGAGCGTCAGCGGCCAAGCGGTCGGGCAACTCGTCCGTTACACGCTCGACGGCTCCATCCCGAGCATCGGAAACGGATTCACTTACGCCGCGCCGATCACGATTTCGAGCACTGCGCAGTTCCGCTGCCGAGTCGCGCAACCGGCGCTGGAAGGCCCGATTTCCTCGGAGGTCTATCTCTTCCCCGCTGCGACCGCGCAGCCGGACGCGACGTCGAGCTACACGCTTCCAATCGTCGTCGTCGATACATCCGGTCGCGCCATCCAGCAAGGCGACGGCAACACGCATGAATGGCCGACGCAGTGCTCATACGTCATTTACGAAAACGTCCCGGTCGGCGGCGTGAGTCTCGCCACCACACCGGCGACGACTTTCTCGCGCGGACGGATCAACGTGCGTGGAAAAACATCGTCCGGCGAAGCGAAGAAACCGTTCGCCGTGAAGTTCTACGGCGAGGACAACGACGAGGATAAAAAGCGCCCGATGTTCGGCCTGCCGTCGGCGGATAGCTGGGTGCTCTACGCGCCGGACAGCTTTGATAAATCGGGGCTTCGCAACGTGCTCATGTATGAACTCAGCCGCCAGATGGGGCAATGGGCACCGAACTGCCGCCTCGTCGAACTCTACGTGAACACCTCCGGCGGAAACCTCACGAACGCCGCATATCAAGGGCTCTACGTCTTCATGGAAAAACCCGACCGCGGAAAGGACCGCGTGAACGTCGGCGACATCACGCCTTACGACAACACCGGGCTCGATGTGACCGGCGGCTACATTTTCCAGATCAATAAACTCTACGTCACACCGCCGACGGACCTCCGCGTCGGCTCCGGCACTTACGTCCCCGGCACAGGCGCGGACATTCTCGTCGAATATCCAAACGAAGCCGCCACGACCATCGCGCAGCGGACGTATCTGAACACGCTGTTCAACGAAATCGAAGATACGATCAACGCGAACCCCGGCGGCGCTCCGACTTACACTCACCCGGTCACCGGCAAGCATTACCGCGACTACCTCGACGTTCCTTCGTGGGTGGATCATCACATTCTCAACGTCGCCGCGAACAACGTGGACGGCCTCCGCCTCAGCGCGAAAATGTACAAGCCACGCAACGGAAAAGTCTTCGCCGGACCCGTCTGGGACTTCGACCGCTCCATCGAATCCAACGACGGGCGCGACGACAACCCGCTCGCGTGGAACGGCACCACCGACGCCACCAAGTTCTTCCGCTACGGCTGGTGGAAAGCGCACAACGACCCTGCTGGCACCTCCACTTCGCCAAACGGACTCGCGCACGGCTTGCTCAAAGATCCCGACTTTATGCAAACGTGGGTGGACCGCTGGAACACCATCCGCAGCACCGGACAGCCGATGACCACGGCAAACGTCCACGCGTTGCTCGACGGCTGGCAGGCCCAGGTTTTCCCAGCCGCCGCCACCGCGACCACGCAATGCCCGGCGAATCGCAACTACCTCAAATGGCCCGCGCAAAACACGCCGCGCACATTCCCGCTCATCGGCCTGACGACGCCAAATCTCTACTCCAACGAAGTCGGCATCATGAAAGATTGGATGCAAAAACATCTCGGCTTCATCGACGGAAACGTCGTGAAAGCGCCGGTCTATTCCGTCGCCGCCGGAACAATCACCAACGCGACTTCGCTCGACCTTGCATCCGCCGACCACACGCCCGGCACGACGAAAATGTTCTTCACCATCGACGGCAGCGACCCGCGTCCCGTCGGCGGCGCGATGCCCGTTGCAAACGGCACGACGCTGTTTGAATACACCGGCCCGTTCACGCTTGCGACCGGCCACTACGTCGTGAAATCGCGCGTCTTCAACCCGACGCTCGCGCCATTCGACGAAACCGTGACCACCACGAAACTCTCGAAATGGTCCGGCCTCAGCGAGACATACTACTTCAGCGACGCCGTCGCCGCAGCCGCCGGAAATCTCGTCGTCACCGAGTTGATGTATCACCCGCTCGATCCATCGCCCGCCGAGATCAGCGCAGGATTCCTCGACTCCGATCAGTTCGAATACATCGAACTTCTCAACGTCGGCGCGGGCACCATCGACCTGTTCGAGAGCCGCTTCACGAGCGGAGTGGACTACCAGTTCCGCAACGGAACCATCACCCAACTCACAGCCGGCCAGCGGATGCTCATCGTCAAAAACCTTGCCGCATTCACCATGCGCTACGGCCCCGCAGCCGCCGCGCTCGTCGCCGGGGAATTTGCAGGAAACGACAACTTCAACAACTCAGGCGAAACCGTGACCATCGTCGATCGACTCGGCGCGAATATCCTCACGTTCACCTACGGAGTCATCGCCCCGTGGCCGCTCAGCGCCGACGGACTTGGTCGCTCGCTCGTGCTGAAAAAACCCGGCCCGATGAGCGACATGAGCGTCGTCACATCATGGCGCGCCAGCGTCGTGCAAGGCGGCGAACCCGGCGGCGTGGATTCGCGCACATTCCTCGGCATCGCTGGCAACGACAACGACGGCGACGGCTTCAGCGCATTGCTCGAATACGCAGGCGGCGCGAGCGACACAAACGGCGCATCGAAACCGAACTTCACATGGGGCGTCGCCAACGATGCGGGGCAAAACTACCTCACGCTCGCATTCGTCGCCGACCTCCGCGCCGACGACATCACCATCACCGCGCAACGAAGCACCGACCTCACGCAAGCGTGGGGCAGCGGTCCCGGCGACATCGTCGAACTTTCACGCGTCCCGAACACCGCGACCGGCTTCGCGACCATCACCATCCGAAGCGCCGTCCCGCATTCGGCAAGCGTGGCGGAGTTCATGCGCATCCTGATCACGAAACCATAGTTCGTCTTTCGATGTGGAAAACCTCCGCGAGGTCCACGGACACCGGGCGTCCGTCTGGATGCGCGGGCATGAGTTCCCGCATCGACGCCCACCAGCGCTGACACACTTCCGTCTGCGCGATGCTTGCGTGGCGTGGGTGAGTGTGTGCTAAATCGGTGCATGATTCCGAACTGGCAGCGACTTTTTCCCGACGCGGATTTCCGGATGCCGATGGGGCTGCGTGCCGGAAATGCGGCGGTGTTTTGGTCTTCGTGGGATGAGTCCGGCGCAGTCTTGGCCGAGCGAAAACGCTGGCTCGCGGAGAGCCCGGAACTTTTCTCTGCCTGCCAGCCGGATGGCGAAGCGGGACGGCGCGAGGCGCTCGCATGGATGCGATCCTGGACGGCGGAAAGCGAGGCGGATTGGGTGCTGCTTTCCGGCGACGGTGAGCGCGAGCCGGTGGTGTTGGCGGGCGAGGTGGTTTTCCCGACGGCGTGGTCGTTGCCGGAGAAACTGGGCCTGCCGCTCAGTGCCGTCCATGCGCCGGTGCCTGCGTTGCAAACCACCATCGGCGCAAGCATCGCGGCGTTCCTTTCGCGCATCGAATGCGGTGCGGAGTGGGAGCGCGAAAACTGGGGGATGTGCGGGAATGACGAACTCAATCACCATCCCGCGCGCAAGCTTCCAAGGCTCTCTGCGGAGTCGCGCCCGGAGACGACGTGGATTCGTTTGGAGGCTCAGTTTTTGACTCGCCTGCCCGAAACGCGCTGCCTGCTATTCGGAATCCGTGTGAATCATCACCGGCTCGACCATGTCGCCGCACTGCCGGAAATGGCCGGAAGAATTGCGCGAGCCTTGCGCACGATGCCCGAGCCGATGGCGCGATACAAAGGCGTAGCCGACGCCCGCGAATCGCTTGTCCGCGCGCTGGGTGAAGCTTGAAGGGCGAGCTTACTTTTTGGCGGCCTTTTTGAGCTGCGCGTCGTCACAGCCGAACGCTTTCAGAATGCCACGCGCCATGATCTTGTTACCGGTGGCGGTGTTTTTCCGGCTATTTCTCAGCGAGCGGCACGTTGCAAAACGTCAGCGCGGCGAGGCCGTTGGTGCCGGTGAGCAGCGTGTCTTGGTTCCACTCGATTTCTTTTAAATAGGTGATCTTTGCTGCCTTGGATGGCTCTTTGAGTTTCAGCGTGAGCACTGCTCCGGCGACGGTGCCGCTGGCGATTTTGCCTTTCTCGCCGTCGAGGTAGAACTGGCTCGCGAGCTTGTCGTCCCACGCGACGGGTTGGTCGAACTCCAACGTGATCGTGTCTTTTCCTGCGTATGACGCGGTGCGCAAATTCGGCGCGGTGAGCGGACCGGCGGGCGCTTTGCCGTAGTTGTCGCGCTCGATGAGCGGCTGCACCATGCGTGCGAATTCCGCCCATCCGGCGAGCGGGAAATGGCAGCCGCCGGGAGGTCGCACGCCGAGCGTGGAGAGGATGCTCATTTTGGAAAAGAGCGCGGGAAGTGTGCGCTGTTTTTCGCGGAGCATATCGCCGGAGCCGAGGCGTCCGCCCATGCTGCATGAGTTCGGCCAGATTTGGAAAACGTAGTAGTGCTGCACGTTCGGGAAGTCGGTCTTCCAGCCTGCGGCCATCTCGATGAAAAGCGGGTGATACGTCTCCCAGCCGTAGCCGCCGGTCGGGCCGTCGGAGCCTTGGTCGTTCTCGCCCTGATGCCACAAAATGCTGCGGATGCCGTGCGTGAGCTTCGCCTGCTGCACGCGCCAAAGCATGCGCCCGTAAATGCTCGCGAGGTCTGTGGGATTCGCGGCGTCGCGTTGATGCTGGTCGATGCGCGTTCCGCCGACTGCGGCGTTGATCATAAAGATGGGCATCTTCTGGCTTTCGAGCAGGCGCTTCGCGAGCTCCATGCCCCACCAGCCGAGTTCGGCTTTTTCGCCCTTCTGCGCTTTCCAAACGGGCAGACACCAAAGGTTGCCGGTGTTCTCTTTCGCGTTCTGCGAAGGCCGCGCGTAGCTGCGAATCCACTCGTTCGTTTCGGGCGGAGATTTTTCGCCGGTGTCGGTCGCGAGCGCGTTGGACTGGCCGTCGATAATGTAGGCGTCGCCGCAGACAAGATTGCCCACGGTTTGCAGCACGTCTTTGCCGGTGCCGAACTCCACTTTGTATTTGATAAGCTCCGGCTTGAGCTTCGCGGAAAGCGCGTAGCTCTTGTCGGCGGCGGGTTTCGCGGTCGCGGTGCTCACGAGTTTGTCGTCGGCGTAAAGCCGCAAAAATACGGAGTCGGCGGGCGCGTCGAGCGTGCCGTTGTAGTGGAGCGTGCCTTGGTTTTTATCGTCGCGGGCGTAAAATTGACCTTCCTCGGGCTTCTCGTCTTTTGCAGGAATGCGCACGAGCCACGGGTCGCTCGCTGGCTCGGTGACTGCGAGTTCCACCGATTGCGCAACGGGCGCTCCGCCGTTGCTGATGGTCGCGGTGACGGTGAGCTTCCCGCTGAATTGTGAGCGTTTCAGCACGAGCTTTCCGGGCGCGATTTCCTTGATCACTGCGCCGCCGGAAATCGTCCACGTCGTCTTCAAATCGCCCGCGCGTTTTGCGTTCATCGCCGCAACATTGCTGACGCTCGGCGCAATCTCGAACGGAGTGCGTCCGTTCCAAGCCTTCGGCGCAGTGAGCGTGAAGACCGGATCGGGAATTGTCTCCTTCACGGAAATCGCGATGTCTTTCGTCTTCACACCGTCGGCATACACAGCGCGGCATTGCAGCGTCGCCGACTGGTCGCCCGTCACGCGCCCTGCGTCGAATGCGAACGCAAAACGATCCACCGCCATCACGCGCTCAGTGCCGTCGCTTTTCAAAACCCAATACACCTTTTGCGCGCCGCCCGCCTGCGCGGAAAACGTCGCGCTTTTTCCTTCCTCGATGGTCGCGGACATCGGCGAAACCGCGAACGCATTGCCCGGCTGCACCACTGGCCCCACCAGCGTTTGCAGCGGTTTTTGATTTTCAAATTGAAGCTTCACCCAGTCCTCCGACCGCGTGACTTTGGAGATGCGGAATTCGTCGAGGTCGCCCACGAAGTCGTAGTTATTATACCAGCCGCCGATGTAGAGCCGCGCCGGAGTCTTGATCGCCAGCGGCGCGTCCTTGGTCTTCGCCGCGATATTCAATTTGCCGTTTACGTAGATTCGCGAATCGCCCTGCTCGTACGTGTGAACAATGTGAACCCACTCGTTCAAGGGCAGTCGTCCCTCGCTCGCGATGTTTGCGCCGGAAAAATAGCAGTCCATTCGGATGCTCGGAGGGCTGCGAAATTCCATCACCACTTTCCCATGCCCGTGCTCATTGCCCCAGCCGACGACGCGACCATTGGATTTCTCCGCGCGCAGCCACGCCTCGGTGCTGTGCGGGCTCGCGCCGACCGGGAGCTTCTCGTTTTTCTCGCCGCAAAAAATGCCCTGCTTCCCGGCGAGATGACGCGCAGCGCCGATGATTCCTACGCTCGCCGTCGTGCCGACATCCTTGGTCTGCACAGAGCCCACTTCATCCGCTACGCCGTCGCCCATGTGAATCACCGTGAGATAGCCGTTCGATTCGTCGAAAACCGCTTTGCCGTTCGACTCGCTCGCCGCATCCGGCTTGCCCCAATGCACCTTGAGTTCCTGCCGCGAGTTGCCCTGGATTTTCGGCACGCGCACCCAAACGCTCGCCGCTCCATTCGCCGCGTCCCATTGCTCGATTTGATACGGCAGCGGCTTGCCGTCGGCGGAAAAACGCACGTCATCTCCGGCTGGTTTTGCCGCAGCGAAATTGAAAAAGTCTTTGTGCAATCGCACGAGCACCGGGAAGCCCTCGACGCTCGACGCCGCCGGAATGTTCGCGCCGTCGGGCGTCGTATTGAGGAAAAGCGAGCCGCTGTTTTTCCAGGCGGGATACTGGGCGAACGCGGCCCCTGTGGTGATGATGAAGGTGAGCGCCCGAAACATGTTCGTGGCCATACGGCGTGTGAGTATCATGAGAGTATTTGAACAGTTGTGCGCGCTGGATCGACTCACCGCAATGGTCGCGTTTCCTGGAAACTGCGTTGCGCCGGGCTTGCGGCAAGTAAGGCTCAGCGCGGCTACTTGGCTTTCTCTTCCAGTTTCTTCAACTGCGCCGCGAGATACTCCGCGCATTTTGTCTCGGAGCCGTCTTTCTGCCGGATGAGATACGGCTTCCCGGATGTCGAGGACCCCGTCGCTGCCTTGGCGATAAAATCCGCTGCTGTCGCGATTTCATCGGAATTCGAGCTCCACTTTCCGCGCAGGAACTTGGCCGCGGTCTTCGCGTCGTAGGTGCTCCCGTTGCGGATGAACTTCGCATCGGCCAGCCCCTCGACACTGGCGATGAGCGCCTCGATTTTCGCTTTCTCCGCCGGGGTGGGCTCTGCCGCAGGGCAGTGTCCTATGGCGATAAAGAGGACTGCGAATACGGTTTTAAAGAAGGCGCTTGGAGTCATGGCGGGCATCCTCGCAGCCCGTTTTTGTGTGGCAAACCCTGTTTTTACAAAACGGCCCGCCGCAGCCCTTGCTATTACAAGAAGGGTCGGATACGGTCCGCGCCCTTTTCATTATATGAGCAGAGAGCCGAGCAAACACCCAGGAAGTCTTCACCGTCATTGGTCGCGTCAGGTAACTGATGGACCCGAACGCGCCGCGAGCCGTGCAATGCTGCACGCCGTGGGGTTTGCCCGGGAGGATTTTAAGAAATCGCAAGTGGGCATCGCGAGCACCTGGAGCATGGTCACGCCGTGCAACATGCACATCGACAAACTCGCCCGCGAAGCCGAGGCCGGCGTCGGGGCGGGCGGCGGAAAAGGCATCATCTTCGGGACGATTACGATTTCCGACGGCATCTCGATGGGCAGCGAGGGGATGAAATACTCGCTCGTTTCCCGCGAGGTCATCGCCGACAGCATCGAGACCGTGATGGGCTGCGAAATGCTCGACGGTCTCGTGGCCATCGGCGGTTGCGACAAAAACATGCCCGGCTGCCTTATCGCAATGGCCCGGCTGAATCGCCCCGCCGTCTTCGTCTATGGCGGCACCATTTTACCCGGCTGCATCAACGGCATCCTGGCCGAAAAGCGCCTCAACAAAGAACGCGCCGCACTCATCGCCGACAAGCCGCTGGACATCGTCTCGTGCTTCGAAGCGGTCGGTAAACACGCCGGCGGCCAGATCGACGAACGCGAACTCACCCTCATCGAAGAGCACGCTATCCCCGGCGCAGGTTCGTGCGGTGGAATGTACACGGCGAACACAATGGCCAGCGCCATCGAGGCACTCGGCATGTCCCTCCCGAACAGCTCCGCGCAAAACGCCGTCTCCAAGGAAAAAGCAATGGACGCCCGCGCCGCTGGCGTCGCCGTCGTGGAGATGATCAAGCGCGGTCTGCGCCCGAGCGAAATCCTCACACGTGAAGCGTTCGAAAACGCCATCACCGTCGTCATCGCGCTCGGCGGCTCGACGAATGCCGTTCTCCATTTGCTCGCGATGGCCCACGCCGCAAACGTGAAGCTGGACATCGACGACTTCACGAAAATCGGCAAACGCGTCCCCGTGCTCGCCGACTTGAAGCCGAGCGGCCGCTTCCTCATGTCCGAGCTCGTCGCCATCGGCGGCCAGACCCCGCTCATGAAGATGCTCCTCGAAGAAGGCTTGCTCCACGGCGACTGCATGACTGTCACTGGCAAGACGCTCAAAGAGAATCTCAAGCGTGTGAAACACTACCCGAAAGGGCAGGAAATCGTCCGCCCCGTCAGCGACCCGATCAAGAAGGACAGCCATCTCGTCGTCCTCTACGGCAACCTCGCACCCGGCGGCGCAGTCGCGAAAATTTCCGGCAAAGAAGGGCTCAGTTTTTCCGGCAAGGCCATCGTCTTTGAAAACGAAGGCGACGCGCTCAAGGCCATCCTCGACGGCTCCGTCAAAAAGGGCCACGTCATCGTCATTCGCCACGAAGGCCCCGTCGGCGGACCCGGAATGCGCGAGATGCTTTCGCCCACCAGCGCCGTCATGGGCAAAGGACTCGGTAAAGATGTCGCGCTCATTACCGACGGACGTTTCAGCGGCGGCTCGCATGGATTCGTCGCCGGCCATATCACCCCCGAAGCAGCACTCGGCGGCCCGCTGGCCATCGTCAAGAACGGCGACCCGATCACGATCGACGCCGCCAAGCGCACCATCGACCTCGGCGTCTCCAAGACAGAAATCGAAGCCCGCCTGAAGAAGTGGAAGAGGCCCGCCACGACATACAAGCGCGGCGTGCTCGCCAAATACGCAGCCACCGTGACCAGCGCCAGCCTTGGTGCCGTCACAGACATGCTGTAGCCATGCGGCTCGCGAGCCAGTGTAGTGGTGCAGGCGACCTCGCCTGCATCAGTCTCGACGGGCGACCCGCCCGAAGCCTCGGCGAGTCGCCAGCCATGACTTCGCACACGTATCGCCAGCGCCGCTACTGCTGATGCTCCCGCGCATCGCCATCACCATGGGAGACCCAGCGGGCGTCGGCCCGGAAGTCTGCTTGCGAGCGCTCGCCGAGCCCTCGCTTCGCGAATGCTGCGTGCCGGTCGTGTACGGTGACCTGACCGTGCTCGCCGCATGTGCGGAGCGGACAGGATTGC
>JAYTMG010000203.1:0-1061 GCA_043728745.1 Verrucomicrobiaceae bacterium | reverse complement strand
ATCGTCGAGCAGGCCGTTCACAGCGTGGATAAAATGAACTGGGCTTTCAAAGATGTGCCGCCTGTTCGTTGCACCGCGCTCGGGGGCCGCGTGCAGCGCGTGGAACCGCAATATGGCAATGTGTTCGACAATTTCGGCGTGATGTATGAGTTCCCTAATGGGGGACGCGGGTTCATTTTTTGCCGCCAACAATCGGGCTGCTCTGCCGAGAATCAGGACTACATCGTCGGCGCGAATGGCAAGGGATTCGTCAATGGATTCAAGCCCATCCACTCGCTGGAGAAAGTCGATGGCGAGCGCTGGATTTACGAAAAGACGGGCGGCGAAGGCGGCACCGAAGGGCTGCGCAACCAGATGTATGTGCAGGAGCATCTGGAGCTCATCCAGAGCATCCGCGCCGGCAAGCCGGTGAACAACGGCGAGCAACTTGCGCACAGCTCGATGGTCGCAATCATGGGTCGCATGAGCGCATACAGCGGCAAGACGATCGAGTGGGAGGACGCGATCAATTCCAAGGAAACGTGGGTGCCCGCCGGCATCGACACGATGAAACTTACGGATGCGCCTCCGGAGACTATCATCGCAGTGCCCGGTCGTTACAAGCTGTCGGCGTAGGAGTTAGCAGTAGATAATTTCTCAAAGGCCCGCGGGTGAAAACCTGCGGGCCTTTTTTTGATTGCGAGGCACGTCATTTCCGTTGGCGAGAGCGGATTGACTATGGTCAACTGGCTCACTTCCTGCGACATTTATCCCGCTTGCCTTCGATAAAAATTATACCATTTCTCACTCAAATTTCGTGGGCGCTGCTTTCGATTTTGCTGTTGGTGATTGCCGCTACTTCGCGCGCCGAAACCGCTGTACCCGCGAGAGGCATCGAGAATTACTTTAACCTTCGAATGTGGGAGACTGCGGAAGGCATCCTGCCGACCACCGTGCAATCCATTGCTCAGACCCGCGACGGTTACGTGTGGCTTGCGGCACAGGATTCCATCGTCCGGTTCGACGGAGTCCGGGCGGTCTCGTTTTCCAAGCGGAACACGGGAGTTTTGCAAAACCCACTC
>JAYTMG010000202.1:0-5191 GCA_043728745.1 Verrucomicrobiaceae bacterium | reverse complement strand
TGCTGCGCGATAAATGTCTCATCGATCGCTTTCTGAATCGCCGGGTTTTCATACGTCATACCGCCGAACATGCCGACGGTCGTGATGGTGATTCCTCGCGTCGTGAAAAACGTGGTGATGTCCAGTTTCACCGCATCGACAATCTCCTGCTTTTTGGCGCGCAAGCCATCAAGCGGGTAACGAGCCGCGACTTCCGCAGCCCCCTGCTGGATGCGTCCGCGCACTTCTCCATCCATCACGTTCGAGAGGCTCCCACTCGGATACCAATAGAGGAATGTCGCAGCGTCCTTCTCGTCGATAAACGCCGTGCAGGTGAACCCCATGCTGAAGCCCACGCTGTCCGCACTTTCGATCCAAATCGCCTTGTCGCCCGGCGTGTGCTTGCCCTCGGCCGTCCACTCGCGAGTGATCGGCGAGCGATTCACTTTGACAAGACGCACCATCGGGAACCATTGACCAGTACTTGAAAGGCGGCCTTCCTGATTCCAACGATGGACAATCTGCACGCGCTTCGTTGCAACTTTCCGAGCCTGGAGATAATCCACGCTCTCGAATTTCGCCTGATCAATCGTGTTGCCTTCGAGCGGGATAAGGAAGCCCGTCTCGCTGGTGTCGATCTCCACGTATTCCGGCTTGTCGTATGGTTTCACACAGCCTGTGAGCGTGCTGGCGGCCACGAGTAGCGGCAGCAGATTCTTCCGCGCGCTTTTCGCCCGGAGAAATGTCAGCACGATAGGCCGTATCCACCACGCGATCGTAGCGGCGACGACGGCCTGCGCGACAAAGTGCGGCCATTGATGAGTCGCCTGCCAGGCGAGAAGTTCGCGCCATGCAGGCGCGCCGCCATGGATCTGGTCCAGCGCAAGGCCGGTGGCAAGTTGAGGTTGTGCACATGCGAGCCAGACGGTGTCGGCGGTGGATGCGGCGATGATGAAGCCTGCGGCAAGCAGGCCACGACGATGATGTCTCATTTTCTGTATTTAGTATGTGTCTGTGCGCGAACGGACACCGCCGGCGTATTTTTCCGCCGATGCCAGTAAGCAATATGATGTTGCAGGCATCGGTTGACCCCGTACACGGCGATAGCCGCATACGGTGTCCCTAGGACACCTTCCCTATACCGACGGAGTTAGCTGACGGGCTCGGTGAAGGAAGTCACCGGGCAGCCATTTTGCTGGCTACCTGCGCCCCTGGTGGCAGTTTGGACCTGCGCACCCTCAATTGGGTCCCCCGTGGCGCGCCTTGTGGAAGAGGCGCGTCTTTGGCAACGCGAATCATCTACCTAACGCCATTCGCTTCAAGCGGAATCGTATGGGTAATCGGATATTGGGTGACTTTGGCATGAAAGTTCGTCTTTCAGCCGGATGGGGAAGGCGCAAAAACCGGGCGCGACGTCCCTTTTTTTCGGGCCGCGCGGCATTCTGCGGGAACTCCGGGCTAACGAATCCCCGCTCGTAGAGTATTTCTGTGCGACACATGGCATCACATTTTCCTTACCGGTATTTTCTCGTTGCATGCCTGCCGCTAGCCGCGGTTCGCGCCGAGGTGAACTTCGAAAAGGACGTGCGTCCGATTTTGGAGGACCATTGTTTTGATTGCCACGGCGAGGAGAAGCAGAAGAGCGGGATGCGGCTGGACTCGGCGACGGGGATTTTGCGCGGCGGCGAATCCGGCGAGCCGCTGGTGGTGGCGGGGAGGGCGGCGGAGAGTTATCTTTTTAAGCGCATCACGACGCAGACTAAAGCGGACGTGATGCCGCCGAAGGGCGAGCGTCTGTCGGCGGCGCAGGTGGCCACGCTACGGGCGTGGATCGATGGCGGGGCGCAGATGCCGGGAATCGCTGAGGCGCGGGCTTCGTTGAAGCTGACGACGACGCATTGGTCGTTCCAGCCGGTGAAGCGTCCGGCGGGGGCTTCGGTGGACGAGTTTGTTTTAGCGAAGCTGAAGGAAAATGCGCTGACGCTGTCGGCGGCGGCGGACCGCGCGGCGCTGATTCGGCGGTTGTTTTTGGTGATGCACGGGATGCCGCCTTCGCCGCAAATCGTCGCGGAGTTTGCAAAAGACACGCGGCCCGATGCGTACGCGCGGCTCGTGGATTCGGTGCTGGCGTCGCCGAGGTTTGGCGAGCGTTGGGCGAGGCATTGGATGGACGTGGCGCGGTATGCGGACTCGAATGGATTTGAGACGAATCGCGAGCGGAAGACGGCGTATTTTTATCGCGACTGGCTGGTGGATTCGTTCAACGCGGACAAGCCGTACGACGTGTTTATTAAAGAGCAGCTCGCGGGCGATGCGCTCGGTGCGGATGCGGCGACGGGGTTTCTCGTGGCGGGGCCGCACGACATCGTGAAGAGCCCGGATATCAACCTCACGCTGGCGCAGCGTCAGGACGAACTCGCGGACATGGTGAACACGACGGGCACAGCGTTTTTGGGCATCACGATGGGCTGCGCGCGGTGTCACAATCACAAGTTCGATCCCGTTTTGCAAAAGGACTACTATGCGATGCAGGCGGTGTTCGCGGGCGTGAATCACGGCGAGCGCGCAGTGCGCAAAAAGGTGGACGCATCCGCAGAAAAAGTGATCGCGGCGGCGCGCGTGGACGAGGCTGCGCTGGCGGCGAAGGTGGAAGAGTTTCGTAAAATGTCCGGCGGCAAATCGCTGCGTCCGGCGGTGAATGCGCGGCTGAATGAAGAGACGTTTGCGCCGGTAGATGCGGTGGCGGTGAAATTCACAATCAGCGCGTCGAGCGGCGCAGAGCCTTGCATCGACGAGCTTGAGGTGTTCGACGCGTCGGGCAAAAACGTGGCGCTCGGCGGCAAGCCGTCCGCGTCGGGCACGCTGCCGGGTTATGCGATTCACAAGCTGGAGCACATCAACGACGGGAAGTTCGGCAACGACTGGAGCTGGATTTCAAATACCTCGGGCGGCGGCTGGGTGCAGATCGATTTCCCCGCGAAGTCGCGCATCTCGCGCATCGTGTGGGGCCGCTCGCGGAGCGGTCCGCATGCCGACCGCGTGGCGACGAAGTATATCATCGAAGCCGCGACGGAGCCGGGCAAATGGCAGACCGTCAGAAGCTCCGACGACCGCGCGCCCTTTGCCGGCAAGGAGGACGCAAACGCATTTCTCGCAAAGCTCGCGCCCGCCGACGCCGATGCCGCGCGCAAAGTGCAGGCCGAACTCGCCGCTGTGCAAAAACGCATCGCAAAACTCAGCGGCTCGCAGACCGGCTGGCTCGGCACATTTTCCCAGCCGGGAAAAACGAACCGCCTTTATCGCGGCGAACCGATGCAGAAACGCGAAGTCGTCGCGCCGGATGCCCTCACCGTGCTCGGCACACTCGGCCTCGCCGTGGAGGAGCCCGAGCAAAAGCGCCGCGTCGCACTCGCCGAGTGGATCGCGAGTGCAAAAAATCCCCTCACGGCCCGCGTGATGGTGAACCGACTTTGGCAATACACATTCGGCACAGGCATCGTGGATACGCCGAGCGACTTCGGCAAAAACGGCACGCCGCCGACCCATCCGGAATTGCTCGACTGGCTCGCCGATGAATTTGTGCGCAGCGGTTGGTCGGTGAAACACATCCAGCGACTCCTGCTCATCAGCGCAGCATTCCAGCAATCATCCGCACCGCGCCCCGATGCCCTCGCTGCCGATGCGGGCGGACGACTGCTCTGGCGCTACACGCCGCGCCGACTCGAAGCCGAGGCCATCCGCGACTCGATGCTCGCCGTCTCGGGCGCGCTCGATTTGAACATGGGCGGCCCCGGTTTTTACCTCATGGATGTCGTCGTGGAAAACGTGATGCACTATTTCCCAAAGGAAAAATTCTCGCCCGCCGAGTTCCGCCGCATGGTCTATCAATTCCGAATCCGCCAAACGACCGACACCGTTTTCGGTTCTTTCGATTGTCCCGACGGCGGCTCCGTGACGCCAAAGCGCAGCCGCTCCAACACACCGCTCCAAGCGCTGAATTTGTTCAACAGCACATTCGTAGTCCAGCAAGCCGACATCCTCGCAAAACGCCTCACCACCGAAGCCGGCGCAACTCCCGAAGCCCAAGCCGCACTCGCGTTCCGCCTGTTCTACGGACGGATGCCGGATGGCAAAGAACTCGTCTCATCCACCGCAATGATCCGCGACCACGGCGTGCAGTCCTTTGCGCGGGCGATGTTCAACACGAGCGAGTTTCTTTTCGTGTTTTGAAAACGCAACTCACCGTAAACGACGACGATCCAGAACGTTCATCTTCAAAAGTGAAACGGTCGTGCGCCCAATGGGACTCAGCCCTTCGATGATATTTCCGTTGAGTGAAAAATGGTCCGCCCATGTCTGTTCCCGTGGATGGAAAAGTCGGACGACTTGTTTCGACGCGGGGTCGATGCCGGAGAGATTTGGCCCTTTGTGGAGGTTGCAGTGGTAGCAAGCCAGAGCGAGATTCTCCAGTTGATCATCGCCTCCATGTTGGCGGGCGACGACATGCTCGACGTGAAGAATAAAGAACGGATCCGCATCCTGATGAATCCCACAGTATTCGCAGCAATTCCGCGCACGCTCTCGCACAAGATTCCGCGTCAACGCGTCCACGAATCAAGCAGCCTTTCCATCTTCGAGACGACGGCGGGCGCGGGCTTGAAGAATCGCGACAAAACTCCCGAGGCGAACAAGGGACTCGTATTCATCGCGTTCATCGGCGGTGAGCCGCCCCTCGGTATTACCGTCGGCGAGCCATTCGATGCGGGCCTGCATTTGCTCACCCGCACGCAATCTCACAAGAGCCTCTGCACTCGGACGATCGAGGCATTCCCCGATTGCTCCGAGGATATTTTCCGCAGCGCTTTGCGGTGGTGGCGCGATCTCGTTCATGAGTCGGAGCGTAGTTTTTCCGAAGTAAATTGCAAGAGCAACTCAGGACTGCGCACCTCCAGGAAATTCTAAACAAACACGATCGATCCGTATTATTTATTCAGCAGATGCACCCATTTCTAAACCGCCGCAATTTCCTCTCCCAAACCGCCACCGGACTCGGCGGGATTGCGCTGGCGCATTTGCTCGGGCGCGACTCGATTGCGGCGGGCGGGGCGATTCGTCCGGCGATCAACCCCGCGAATCCCAACGCGCCGCGGTTGCCGCATTTTGAGGCGAAGGCGAAACGCGTGCTCATGATTTTTTGCTCGGGCGCGGTGAG
>JAYTMG010000201.1:0-1223 GCA_043728745.1 Verrucomicrobiaceae bacterium | reverse complement strand
ATTCCCGAGCAATTGCTGGAGAGCGAGCTTTTCGGCCACGAAAAAGGCGCGTTCACCGGAGCTACCGGGCAGAGGATTGGGCGCTTCGAGCAATGCGATGGCGGCACGCTGTTCCTCGACGAAATCGGCGACATGCCGCTGCCGCTTCAGGGCAAAATCCTCCGCGTTTTGCAGGATGGCGAGATCGTGCGAGTCGGCGGAAATCAGTCGGTTCGCACCGATGTCCGCATTGTCGCAGCGACGAACCGCAATCTCGAAACGGAAGTGACGGAGAAGCGCTTCCGCGAAGATCTTTTTTACCGGCTCAATGTCGTGCGAATCCAGCTCCCGCCGCTCCGCCAGCGGATCGAGGACATCCGGCTGCTCGCGGAGCATTTTGTGCAAAAAGTGGCGATCGAACAGCGGTTGCCGAAGCTCAAATTGAGCGAGGACGCCGTGCGTGTGCTGGAAGGGCACAGTTGGCCGGGCAATGTGCGCGAGCTGGAGAACACGATCCAGCGCGCCTGTGTTTTATCGACGAGTGATTTGTTGATGCCAAAGGACATCCCGCTTGGGCAGATGGCCGCAGAACCGGTTGCGGGCGGCTCGACGACGAAAGAGGAAGCGATCGAGATTCTGATTCGCGCAGCTCAGGCCGATTCGAGCGTCGAACTGTTGCCGTGGTTGGAACGCGAATTCACGGTGCATGCGATGCGACAGACCGGCGGGAACCAAGTCCGCGCCGCGAAGCTTCTGGGGATTACACGATCCACGCTACGCAAGCGGCTCGAACGCTTTGGCGTAACGCGGGAGTTGGTGATCGAGTAGGGCTCTACTTCTTGGGCATGATATCGAGGAGCTCGACTTCGAAGACGAGCGTCTCGTTTGGCCCGATCTTCGGTGCGCTGCCGCGCTCGCCGTAGGCCAGCTTGCCGGGGATGACGAATTTATACTTCGCGCCTTTGTTCATGAGCTGCACGCCTTCGGTCCAGCCGGGGATGACGCCGTTGAGCGGGAACGTCGCGGGTTCGTTGCGGGAGTGGCTGCTATCGAATTCCTCGCCGCTGATGAGCGTGCCTTTGTAGTGGACCTTCACGGTGTCGGTGGCCGCAGGCATCGGGCCGGCTCCGGCAGTGATGACTTCGTATTGAAGGCCGGTGGCGGTCGTTTTCACGCCATCCTTCTTGCCGTTGGCGACGAGGAACGCCTCGCCTGCTTTGCCGGATTCGGCGCGCTTTTGCATT
>JAYTMG010000200.1:0-7933 GCA_043728745.1 Verrucomicrobiaceae bacterium | reverse complement strand
CACCGCCGCAAAGTGCTCCCACCCATCGAGCCCGATGGCCGCGAGTGCGCGTGGTGGCACGGGTAATCACAGGGAATCGTGCGTGGCTGTTTTCGGTAGCACACCCATCACAAGTGCATGCACCATTACGCTGAATGTCCCGATCACGCTGGGCGGGCTGACATTTAACAACGCAGGGTCCGCGCAATTTGTTTTGCCCAATAACCATGAAATCACCGCCCCAGCGGAGATGTTCAAGATGTGCCCGGTTTCTTGCTCGCGCAGGATTGGCAACGCCGCACGAATCAACTCCAGCGCACCAAAAAAGTTTGTTTCTACGCAGCCCGTGGCGCGATGAATTTTGCGATTCGTCCATAGAGACTGAGCCTCCGTTAGGCTCGCCTACTTGCTTGGAGCCGTAGCAAAACTTACGCGGCTTCCCGCGATTCATTGCCTGGTCTTCACACGTCCGACTGCGCAGAGCGGATGCACGTCCGGTGTGATTTTAGAAAACTAAACATAGTACCCTCGGACGAGCGTCCATCGTTTTAACACCCGATTGGGAATGCAAATTATTCTCGTTTTCAACCAACACAACAACTCATGAAAAAACTAATCATCATCGCCGCAGCCTTCGCCGCAGCACTCGCCCCGCCAATCAACACTGCCTCGGCAGCCGAGGAGAAAACCATCGTTGCCGTCGCCGCAGGTGCCGGACAGTTCAACACACTCGTCGCCGCAGTGAAAGCAGCCGGCCTTGTAGATACCTTGAACGGCGCAGGACCATTCACCGTCTTCGCGCCGACCGACGAAGCTTTCGCCAAGCTGCCCGCTGGCACCGTCGAAAGTCTGTTGAAGCCTGAGAACAAGGAAAAGCTGACTGCGATCCTCACGTTTCACGTCCTGAGCGGCAAAGTGATGGCCGCTGATGTGAAAACGATGTCCGCCAAAACTGTGAACGGCAAAGAAGCGTCCATCAAAGTGGACGGAGGTAAAGTGACTGTCGGTGCTGCGACCGTCGTGAAGACGGACATCGCCGCCAGCAACGGCGTCATTCACGTCATCGATAGCGTCCTCATCCCGTAACGAACAAATTCGCAAAGGGCTGGCAGCTTAAGCCGCCAGCCCTTTGCGTTCCAGTCATTTCCCAACTAAACAATGTTTCACAAAATCGACTATCCCTTCCTCATCGGCGCGTTCATCAGCTTCGTCGCCAGCGTTGCTCTATGGTTTTTGAAAAGCCACGACTACGGGCTTTTCGTTGGGATTTGGGTCCCAAGCATTCTCAGTCTTTGGGTCGGCGTGCGGGTCGTCATTCTTTCAGACCACAAGTCCCTCGGGAGAGGAAAATAGGCGATGGAATACGTCATCGTGATATTTTTTCTTGGACTAATGGTGACGCTAGTCGTCGCTAAAGGGCTCATGATGGCTAACGACTACGCCGCGTCCGAGCGGGAGGCAAACGCTACCGCGCCCCGGAAAGAAAGTTCCGACCAGTAGTCTCGTGAACTGACAGTCTGCTCGGAGGATGCCCTTGGCTGCTAGGCGGTCTGCGTGCTCATCGCGACGAGATTTTCGAGCTGCGTGGTCCGTTGGAGTCCATCAATGAATCGCGGGGCGATTCCCGATTTCCCCGCAGCGGCTCCGAGCATTGCGCCGACGACGGCTCCGCGGTGGCAATTATCGCCGCCGACATTTGCGTTTGCGATGACGCCAGCTTCGAAATCTTCGGCGTATTTCCATGCGAGGTAGAGCGACGCTGGGAAGGCGTCGGCGATGTAGCAAGCGGAACTCACGCGGTGGCCGACGACGACTTCGTCGGTGTCCTGCGACCACTGCCGGGCTTTGCGTTTGGAAAACCAATCCGCTCCGTGACTAAAGATGGCCTCCCGCAAATCACCACCGGCGGCGGTGTCGCAAATGATTCGCGTAAGAGCGTCGCCAGCAGCGAGGACTTCGTCGCTTCGATGCGTGAGGGCGATGTGCTCGCGCACTGCGGCGCGGGCTGCTTTCGCATCCGGCGCGAGGAATGCACACAAGACGCCGACATGCGCGAGCCCGCCGATATGGATGTCGCTGCCGGCGCACTTTAGCGGACCAGCGCCGCGCGAGTATGCAGTGAAAAATTTGCGGTGGTACTCCTCCACGTAGGTATCGCGGTGCTCCCCAGGCGTGAGCATAAAAGCGATGTAGCGCGCGAGGTAATCGTCCGCGTCGTAGCGACCATTCGCGATGAGGGAATCCGCCAGCACTTTCGCGAGCTGAAGGTTCAGCGTGTTTTCACCCGCGCGCAGAAACTGGTGATAGTGAATGCCACGCTGTCCCCAATATTGCGCCTGTTCGCGGAGGATGTCGCCGCGTTCGTTTTGCGGCGTGTATTCGCAGCGCCAGAGAATGCTGTCTGCGTGCGGATTTCGCGGTGCCACGTAGTCGCGCACAATGCCGTAGTCGCGCTTCAGCGCAGCGCGGTCGTAATACCAATGCACGGGCATTGCGAGCGCGTCGCCGACGAAGGAACCCCACGCAGCACCGGCGCGTCGGTCGTGGGATGTCGTGATTAGACTTTTCAAAGCGAGCGCTATTGCGCGGGCAGTGGCGCAGCGACTCGGGAAGCACTATTTTCCGGGCCGGAGGCTGTGAGGTCCGAGGCGCGAAGTCCGCGATTGATGTCGAGGCCGAGCATCTTCCAATGGTGCGCGTGCAGGTCGAAGGGCACGCGGATTCTCTCGTCGAAATCCGTCGGCCAGAGCACGCCTTCGATCGTGCGGTATTCACGAAAGGTCACATCGACTTCAGCTCCGCGCGTGCTTTCCAGTCCGTTCAAAGTCATGCGCACTCGCCGTAGTTGCTTCGTCGTGCGGTCGATAAAAAGGATCACGCGATCTTCCTTCGCGGAGCCAAATCCGGGGCGCAGCACGGCGAGCACTTCGTCGCACACCGCCTTGTCCACGACAGACTCCCCGTTCGGCGCGAGTACGACGCCCGGACGATTAAAGTAAAACGGCCCGAGCAAGAACATCGTGTAAGCATCGGCAACGAGCGCGGCTGCCTGCTTGGTTTCGTCGTCGGTGGAAAGCGCCCCATTGTATTCGATCGTGATTTTTCCCGGTGAGCGGACGACCACTTTCTTTCCCGCTGGTCCCGAGTGCTCCTGCGCGACGATGCGGGGCTCCACCAGCAGTCGTTCCTCCGAGCTGCGCCGGAACTTTCTATCGACGAGAACCGGCTGGAAGCGCGGCCCGAGCGAAGCCCATTGGCCGTCATACCGCACGCTCACATCGCGGACCTTTGCGAAAGCACTCGCTCCGTGCGCACGCTGCGATTCCGCGAGCAACGCCGCTGCTTTCGCGTCGGATTTCGGAATGTCGCGCGAGCAGATTTTCGGCGACGCGCAGGCGCTCAGGAAGCAGGCCATCGCGGGTAGCAGGTAGCGGGAAAAAGTAGTGGTCATGAATTTTTGAAAAGTGATGGCGAGTGGGCGGACGAATAGCCACTCTCCCATGCTTATAATTAATTAATTACGCTTGCTGGCGTTTGGCGGACGGAACGAAACGATCCATTCGGATGCTTCATGTTATGCGGTCTGCCTGCGCGTGAAGTCCACAGGCCGCGGGCGGGGCGCTCTGGCCATCGGCTGGCGCGAAATCACCAGCCTGATCGAAGCCTCCGCCGGGTGCCGGGCAGATCGTCTTCATGCCCTCCGCTGCTGCGCAACTCACCGCGAGCGACCGCTGCGAATTCGACGACGCCGGACTTGTTCGCGTCCCGCAAAACAATGAAACAAAGTAACTCACCAATGACTCGCGCTATTTTTCCAACTCTCTTTCGGACCACCATTCTGGCGGCATTGTTCTCACCGCTTTCTGCGCTAGCCGCCGCGATTGGCGATGCCGTTGAAGCCCCCGTTGCGGTGTCTCCTGTCGAGTGGTTGAAGGCGCAGCCAAAGCCAAAGTTTCGCGACGGACACACGCTGCCGAGGCTCACCCGGTTTGCATGGGATATGGATGATGGCGTGCGGGTAGCGCTGGCGGAGGATTGGGGCTACGCGCTGGAGTTTGGGGTCGCGGATGCGGGCAGCGTGGACCGAGCAATCAACGACCCGAAAAGCCGCGAAAGCAAGCTGTTGGCGCTAGCCGTTTCAGACCCCAAGCGTTACCCACTTTATATCACCACGTCGCGTGAGCTGCCGAAGGCACCAGCGCCGGAAGCGTGGACGCGGGATGCGCAAGGAAAGTTTGTCGCGAGTAATGAAGCGTCGATCGACGACACGAAATGGAACCCGGCGATGAAGACCGTGCTGAGCCCGATGGCCCCGGATTCTTACTGGCAAGAAGCGGGTGAGTTGGCCGCAGCGCCCATCCGACGCCTGCGTGAAAAGTGCCCCATCGCGATAGTCCTCAACACGGGCGAATATGGGCTCGGCGTGGCGGGGTTTTGGAAGCCGGTGTGGGAGAAGGACCCGGCAATTATGAAGGCGAAGGGGGATAGGCCGTGGCTCGAATTTACCTCCGAGCGGAAGGCGCACGGGCAGGCCATCATCACCAAGGCGGAGCGCGATGCGGCCCCGGACCGCGCACTTTACATCTACTACACTTGCGGCGGCGGCACGCATCGCAGCATCAATGTGGACGACGTGTGGAGCTACTCGTGGGCGGCGTTTAAGGACATCTCGGACTTGCCGAGCAACGAGTCGTATTTCTCACATATCAATAGCGGATGGACTGGCCCACAGGACATGCTGACGATGGTGCTAAATGCGGCCTCGCTGGAAATCGCCGGGGGCCGGCCGCTCTCCTACAACTGGCTCAGCGCGGGCTGGGAGGGCGAGAAGGGCCACTCGCACGGCGACATCGCACGATGGACGGGATTTTTGAAATGCTACTACACGGCGGGGATGATCGGCGGGAACGCCGGCTACTATCAGCACCTCGGCAAGGATGGATTTAGCAAGCCTTTCTCCCCAGCGGTGCCGCCACACTGGCTTCAGCAAATCACCGCCCTTGCCCTAGTCCACGCCAGCTTTTCACACTTGGAAGATTTCCTGCGAAACGGTGACTTGCTGCCCGGCCCAAACAAGCATCGCATCTCAAAAGACTCACCCGCTTTTGAATTCCCGACTGGCGGCAAAAATGTGCGCGTGCTTGCGCGGAAACACCAAAAGCGGGCTGCCTGGCTGATTACCGCATGGGTCGCGGATGGCGATGCGCGCGAGGTCTCCGTGCAAATCCCTGAACTCGGCGAAATAAATCTCCAAGCACGACCTGACGGCGCGATTTACATCGCAAGCCTGACCGCCGGGAAGCTCACGCTCACGAAGACAAATTTCTAAATATGCCGCTCCGTTTCAATGCCCTACGCACTTGTATTTCGCTGTGCGCTCTCTTCACTACCACGCCGCTCGTAGCAGCGGGACTGACCACAGCCGGTCGTCAATTTCTCGATGCGAATTGCTCAAATTGCCATGATGCGGATGAAAAAAACGGCGGGTTTAGTTTGGAGCAACTCGATGCCAAGCACGCGGGCGCGGACCAGATGCAGCTCATGGTGCGGCTCTTTGACCGGACGCTGAGTGGCGAGATGCCGCCGAAGAAAAAAGCGCAGCCGACGCCGGAAGCGCGGAAGGCGTTTCTAGTGGAACTTGGCACGACGCTACTCGCAAAAGAAACGGAGCTTGCGGGTGCATCCGGGCGCACTTCCGTGCGGCGGATGAACCGCACAGAATATGAAAACACGCTGCGCGATTTGCTCGGGCTGCCGCTGTTGCGCGTGACGCATTTGCTGCCGGAAGATGGGCAGCAGTTTGGCTTCGATAAAGTCGCGGGGGCGCTCGACATCTCGCATGTCCAGATGACGAAATATCTGGCCTCTGCCGACCGCGCTTTGCGCAAGGCGCTCGTGACGACGGCGACGAAACCGGAGTCGAAAACGTGGCGCGAACCGGCGGTGAAGCAGGGCACGATACTGAGTTCCATCGCCGTCCACTGCGCGGCTCCGCTCAAGGGGCTGGAGATTGCGCCGGGGCTCTCGACGAGTGTGGTGGGCAATCCGCGCGATGATTTTGGGAACTGCTACCGGGCGGCGCATTTCGGAGGGGATGCGGATTCCGTCGCGGTGTTCACGGGAGTCATCGGTGCGCATCAGCCGGAGGGGATTCAAATTGACCGCTTCGAGCCGCCGTCGAGCGGCTGGTATCGCGTGAAGTTTTCTACGTGGGCTTTGCGCTGGGAGCGGAACAAAGCGGTCCCGGCAGTGCGGGGGCTGGTGCAGAATTTTGAGACGTTCACCAAGCCTGCTTTTCAGGATGAAAAGGGCCGGTGGAAACTGACCGCGTTGCCGGAGGAAAAACCCGACAAGGGCTACATGCAGAACGTGGAGTTTTACGGGCAGGGCGAGACGACGGAGATCATCCGCGCTTCGTTGAAAGGCAAAGTCATCGGCTTCTTCGATGCGCCTTCGCTCAAGCCGAAAGTGCATGAGTTTTCCATCTGGCTGAGCCCCGGTGAGCGCATCTCATTTCACGCGATGACGCTGCCTTCCTCCGGCCCGCACAACTGGCCCTCGCACGACGGCGCAGCCTCCTACGAAGGGCCGGGTGTGGCCTACGATTGGTTCGAGGTGACGGGGCCGATCAATGACCAGTGGCCGCCCGCGAGCCAGCGCTCGCTTTTCGGCGACACGATGCCGACCGGCAAACCGTCGGCGGAAGAGCAGCGCAAGTTTCTGGAGAGCTTTGCCGCGCGGGCGTTCCGGCGTCCGGTGACCGCGGATGAACTCACGCCCTACGCCGCCATCATCGCGGCAGAAATGGAGCGCGGCACGAAGTTCGAGGAAGCGATGTTCGCGGGCTACAAAGCGATTCTTTGCTCGCCGGACTTTCTTTTCATCGGCCTCGAATCCGGCATCCCGCAGCGTGCGGCGAATGGTCGGGCGCGTCTCGGCGACCACGCACTCGCCTCACGGCTTTCCTATTTCCTGTGGAACTCCATGCCCGACGCCACGCTGCTCGACCTCGCGGCAAAAAAGACGCTCGCGCAACCCGCCACGCTCAAGGCGCAAGTCGAGCGGATGCTCGCCGATCCGCGCTCCGAGCGGTTCGTGGAGCATTTCACCGACGAGTGGCTGGAGCTAAAAAAGATTGAGTTCACCACGCCCGACCCGGCGCTTTACCCCGAGTTCGACCCGTGGCTGCAAGACTCGATGCTCGAAGAATCGCGCGCCACTTTCCGCCGCTTGCTCACGCAAAATCGCGGCGTTCGTGAGCTCATTGCGTCGGACACCATCCTCATCAACCAGCGCCTCGCCGAGCTGTATGGCATCAAGGGCGTGGACGGCGCGGACTTGCGCGAAGTGAAAGTCCCCGCTGGTTCGCCACGCGGCGGATTCCTCACGCAAGCGTCCGTGCTAAAAGTCACCGCGAACGGCACCGCCACCTCGCCCGTGCTGCGCGGCGTGTGGGTGATGGAGCGCATCCTCGGCATCCCGCGCCAGCCGCCGCCGCCGAATATTCCCGCCGTGGAGCCGGACGCAACTGGCGCTGTGACCATCCGCCAGATGATCGAAAAACACCGCGCCGACGCCGCGTGCGCCTCGTGCCACGCAAAAATGGACCCGCCCGGAATGGCCCTGGAGAGCTTTGACGTCATCGGCGGCCAGCGCGACCGCTACCGCCTCGCGGGAGGCGCAAAGAAAGGCGAGCCCAGCGTGGAAGTCTTCGGTTCCAAAGCCTACCAAAACCGCGCCCGCATCCGCCTCGGCAGCGAAGTGGACGCGAGCGGCGAACTCGCCAACGGGGAGAAATTCGCCGACCTCAACGGCTACCGTGCGCTGCTCCTAAAAAACGAAGACGCCCTCGCCCGCAACGTCGCCCGCCAGCTCATCATCTACGCCACCGGCGCCGGCATCCGCTTCTCCGACCGCAACGCCATCGAGTCCATCATCGCCAAAACCAAACCCA
>JAYTMG010000199.1:0-1449 GCA_043728745.1 Verrucomicrobiaceae bacterium | reverse complement strand
TGCCGAGAAGCGGAATGTCGAAGAGCGATTTGCGGGCGAGATAGTGCAGTTCGCGCTCCATGCAAATGCCGACGAGCGGCGGGTCCAGGAAGCTCTGGTGATTCGATGCGATGATGGCGGAGCCTTCTTCGATGAGGTTTTCGCGACCATAAACTTGCAGCCGAAAAAAGTTCAGCGCGGTGAACTTCGCGACAGTCCAGCAATACCGATAAATCAATCCCATGACTGACTAAACTCCGAGCGGAAGGACGAGACCTTTGAGTTTCAACCGCCCGATAATTTCGCCGACGACGCCGTCAATCGTGAGGTGCGAACTCTCGATCACATGCGCATCTTCGGCGATGACGAGTGGGCTAGTGCGGCGCGTGGTATCGACTTTGTCGCGCTCGCCGATGGCGTCGGTCAGCCCTTGTTTTGCACGGCGCGCGGCGCGGACTTCGGGGCTGGCATCGACGTAGAATTTGTAGGGCGTTTCGGGGAACACGACGCTGCCGATGTCGCGACCTTCCATCACGAGATCGTGCGTCGTTGAAAAGATGCGCTGCTTATCCACGAGCAGCTTGCGGACTTCGGGGATGGCGGAAACTGCGGAGACGTTCGCATTGACGGCGGCTTCGGTGAGAAATGGCTCCGGGTCCACTCCATCGAGCAGAATCGTGCTCTGCAAATTGGCCACGCCGCATTCAAAGTTCACGGAATCGAGCAATCGCACAACCCCTACCGCATCCGCAGCCGCGACGCCGCGACTCGTGACAAGCCAAGTAACGGCGCGATACATCGCCCCACTGTTGACGTAAAGATACCCGAGCTTGCGTGCGAGAAGACGGGCGACGCTGCTTTTCCCGCTGGCCGCCGGCCCGTCGATTGCGATGACTGTGTGCATCGGTGGATAAATCCACGCCGCTGGAAAAAGAGCAACCGTGTTTACGGGAGCATGATTAATAGTGGAACACCGTGGCACGAACGCCCTCGTTCGTGAACGTGTCCCGGACGCCTCGTCTGGGCTGCCCTCAAAGGGTAGAGGCCCAAGTCCATTTCCGTATCGGACATTTTTCCATCTTCCACAAATAAGGCGTTGTCCCAAGCGCGGAACGATGGGCGGCGGGTAGGGTGGGCGTCCCGCCCGCCGGGCTGCGCATCTTGCGCAGCGCCCGGTGGAGTGCTCTGGCGCGCCTCTGTGAGTATCGCGTTCTTGGTGCGTTCGTTGATTCAGGCGGGACGCCCATCGTTTGTTTTTGCACACCATCTCTCTGACTTCGGAAGACGGTATTTATGTGCGGCTTCGCCGTTTGGATGAGCCGGACGGGGCGTCCGGGACACGATCACGAGCGGGTCGCTCGTGCCACGACCCGCTGACGCGCTTCATCCGTATTTCACTTTCTCCAGAAACTTCAGATATGCCGAATCTTCGGGCCGCCGGGTGCGCCACTTCGTATTTCACGGCGCGGG
>JAYTMG010000198.1:0-4179 GCA_043728745.1 Verrucomicrobiaceae bacterium | reverse complement strand
CGCGCGGGACGTCAAGATTCACGCCCTGCAGCACGTCGAGCGTTTCGCCGCCGCGCTGATATTTCTTGTGCGCGTTGCGCACGCTGACGACGAGTTTGTTTTCTTCGGGTGTCATGGTTGGTTGGCGTTAGCCTGCTGTTTGTTAGTGGGGAAAAAAGTTCACCTTCGCGCTCATGTCGGGTCGGAGCATGGGCGACGGGTTCTCGATCGCGACCTTCACCTGCACCGTGTTCTTTTGCAGACTGGCGCGCGGCTGGATGCGGATGACGCGGCCCGCGTAGGTCTTGCCCGGCTCGGCATCGAGGGAGATTTCCGCGCGCTGGCCGATCTTCACGCGGCCCGCGTCGCGCTGGGTGACATCGACCCACGCCTGAATTTTCTCGGGGTCGTAAAGTGTCAAGATCGCCGCGCCTTTCCGATCCACGGCGCCGGGCGAAACATACTCGCCGACTTGCGCCAGCCGCTCGAACACAACTCCGGCTGCGGGTGCGCGGACTTCGGTGTTTTCGAGCTGCCACTTCGCGAGGTCGAGCGCCGCTTGCAAACGCTGGCGCTCGGCACGGGCAATCGCCGCCTCAGCTTTGGCGCGCTCCAATTCCTTCGCGGGCATCGATCCGATGGTCGCCAGCTTTTCGCTGCGCGCGAGCACCTGTTCAGCCTGCGCGAGCTTCGCTTCGTTCACGGCGAATTCCGCTTCCACCTCGGCCACGCGCTTTTCCTGCAAGGCGGGATTCAGCCTCGCGATCACCTCCCCGGCTTTGACGGCGGTGCCTTCGAGCACGTCGAACTGATCCACCCGTCCGGGCACAAGCGTGGATACGGTGATCGGGAAAGGCGGGATCGCCTCCAGATAGCCCGCGGCCGTGAAATTCCCAGCCGCGGCGGTGGGTGCGGGCTGCTGCGTCCGGTTCTCGGCCGGGAGGGCGGTGGTGCGCGTGGTTTGCGGCTGGGCACGGTTTTTCTGCTGCCAGAAAAACACGCCGGCGCCAGCGAGTAGCAGGACGATGAAGAGAACAAGCCACGGGCGATTGCCACGGCGCGGAACGCCGCCGTGCGCCGGCTCGGCGGGATGATCAAGCCTCAGTTTTTTGAGTTGGTTCGTGTCCATGAAAGTTCCTGCTAGGGCTGCGCCAGCGAGCGGCTAAGCCGGGCATCGGCGAGCCCGATCTGTGCGCGGAGTGCCTCAAGCTCCTGCTGGCGCTGGCTCCGGTCGATGCGTGCGGTGAGCAGGTCGCGCTCGCTGATCGCGCCGAGTTTGAAAGACTCCTCCGCAAGCGCGAGCTGGCGCGCGGCGGGACCGGTGAGCAGCTCGTTCAACTCTTCAAAAGCGGCGAGCGCCTGAGCGCGGAGCTGATAGGCGGTGAATGCCTCCTGGGCGATGGACCGCTCCGCCGAGGCAATCTCTGCCTGCACAGCCGCTTCGCTCGCTGCCGCGCTGCGGATGCCGTCGCGGTTCCGTTCGAGAATAGGCAGCGAAAATGACACCGTGAAACCCACGAGTGTCTCCTCGGGCGTGTTGCGCGCAAAGGAGCCAAGCGTCGGGTCTGGCAACCAGCGGCGCTGTTCCTGGCGGACGCGAAACCCCGCAGCGGTGAGGCGGGCGCGGGCCTGAACCAGCAGCGGGTGAGCGGCGAGGGCCTGCGTGATGGCGTTGCGCCCGCTCGCTGCGGGAGTGCACCGGCTTTTGCTGTCCGCATTGATGCGCAGCGGCGCATCCGCATTGCGCCCGGTGAGGACATTGAGCGCGATGCGCGAGATCGTCGTGTCACTCGCAAGTTTCCAGCGTTCCTGTCGGCGTTGCGCCGCGAGGCTCTGCACGGTCAGCAAACCCGACGTGGCAATCTCGCCCGCCTTCAGCTCGCCCTCACGAATGGCGAACAGCTTGCGCCAGTCCGCGAGCTCGCTCTCGAGCAAAGTGGAGCGACGTTCCGCTGCGGCGAGCATCCAAAACTGGCGCGCTACCTCGTAATGCAAATCGAGCCGCGCGATGCTCACCCGCGCCACGGTCGTGTCGGCGTCGGTCATCGCGATCTGGCGCGCCAGCGGGAGTTTCCCCCAAACGTCGAACGTCTGCCGAAGCGCGATTTCCGGCTCCTCCCGATCTGCGGAAATGGAAAGCGTCGGGTTCGCCCACCGGCCCGCTTGTCTGCCGGCCGCGCGTGCTGCTTCGATCTGCCGTGCGAAGCTTTGCAAGTCGGGCGAGACGCGCTGCGCCTCGCGTTGAAGCTGCGCCAGGCTGATTGCTTCCGCGCCTGCCGCAAACGAGACCGTGGCGCAGCAAAGAATGATTATAAGGGCGTAGTTTTTCATTGTTTCTCCAGCGAAAAGGCTGGAAATGTCCCGCTCTGAATCGGCCGATCGAGACACGCGCCCAAGAAAACGGCAGGAAACATCGAAGCGCGGTGTGATCTCATCCACCGCGAAACCCACGACGGCTTGCGATACAGATTCATGACTGCGCCAATGATCGTGCCGCCGAGAAACCGCAGCGCGTCTGCTACGAAATGCAGCAAGGGGGGAGCAATCCGGATCATGGTTTGCGCCTCCGTTCGCGTGCGTCCTCAGTGAGACAAAGCGCGCGGTCGAGCAACTCCAGCACGCAAGGGTCGATGATGCGGTAGTGAATATTAGTGCTTTCGCGGCGCGATGCGACGATGCTCCGGTCCGCGAGCCGCTGGAGCTGATTGGATACCGCCTGAGGTTTCATGCCGACCGCACCAGCGAGTTCCGTCACGGAAAGTTCTTCCGACCTCGCCAGCGCGTGAAGCAGCCGCAGCCGCGTGTCATTCGCCAGCACCTTAAAAACCGTTGCCAACTCGGCTGAGAGCACATCATCAATGAGTGGCCGTTTGAGCAGCACTGGCTTAGGCGCGCAACAAGGTAGTGATGCATTAGTCGGCATGGTATATTTCACTATTACACGGCACCGTGTAATTACAACTACCCTTTTTGCACAAGTCGAGGAATGCTCGCCGCCAGTAGACAGTCGTTTCTGGCCACGGGCGCCGGCAGGCTGGAGGGTGCGCGACAAAATAGTAACCATTTGAAGTTAGTATCAGAAAATCAATGGCGTCGGCGCCGATTTGGTGTATATGTTCTATACACCAACTTATCCCCCTGCCACCATGACCATCCTCACCGACACCCAGATCAAAGTCCGCCGCGACGAAATCCTCTCCGAAATGCAATCCATCAGGGAAATGATCTGCGGCAAAATCAGCTTCCAATCCCTCAAGCGCACCGCCGCAGACGGCTCCGTCAAAGAGCGCGGTCCCTACGCCGTCTTCCAGCGCTGGCTGGATGGCAGCAATCACTCCCAACGCATCCCCAAAGATGAACTCCCGGCCATCACGAGGGCCGTCGATGGCTCCCAGCGCTTTGTTCACCTCAGCGATGAGTTCGCCGCCCTGACAGAAACTCTCACCCAGCGCAGCGGCCCGCTGCTCCCCTCAAAAAAAAACTCGAGGAAGCCGCTTCCGACGAAAAATACCGCGAAACCGAAACCTTCCTAAGAGCTAGCGGGGCTCGGGACCGGCTCCCGCCACCTGCAGCGGCTTTGTCAGGACGTGGGCGCTGCGCTGCGGGAAAAACTCAAACGCCTCCCGGCCCCGCCTGAGGTTCCCGTGCCTATCATGTATGTCGAAGTCGATGGCCCCGGCGTGCCCATGAACCGGCAGGCCCTCCAAGGCGTAAAGGGCCGCGGAGACGATGGCCAGGCCAAAACCCGCGAAGTCAAAATAGGCTGCGTCTTTACCCAAACCAGCCTGAACAATGAAGGCCAACCCGAGCGCGATGAGGACTCCACGACATGGATTGCAGGCTTCGAAACCGCCAGTGATTTCGGCCCGAAACTGCGCGATGAAGCCAAAAGGCGGGGCATTGCCAAAGCCGCAAAGGTGGTCTTCCTCGGCGATGGAGCCGCGTGGATCCGCGAGCTGGCCCGCAACTACTTTCCCGGGGCCATCTGCATCCTCGACTTCTGGCATGCCAGCGAATATCTAACCGATATGGCCAAACTGATCCATCCCGGAGCCGCCGCCACGGCCACCGGACTCTGACACCCGGTGGCGCGGGGAAATGGCGCAGTCCAAAATCGCCGACATCCTCATCGAAGCCAAAGCCTGGCTTGGAAAAGAAGGGATCGATAGCAACAGTCTTCAGGAAAAAATCAACTATCTG
>JAYTMG010000197.1:0-7435 GCA_043728745.1 Verrucomicrobiaceae bacterium | reverse complement strand
GGGAGTAGCGCGGCTCAAAACGACTTCGATCGCAGTTTCTTCACGTCGGAGCGTTTCTTTTTCGAGGCGAGCATCCGCTGTTTCACTTTCCAAGGGCGCTTAGCGGTTTGCCGTCGCACTTTCTCTTTCGCGTTCTTGGCGGCTTTCTTTTCGTCTTCGCGGGCGGTTTCGATGGCGTCGAAAATTCGCTCCCACGCGAGTTGACGGTTTTGGCCCTGCGAGCGCGTGTCCTGCGCGGTCACTCCGGTGCCTGTGGGCGAATGGCTGACGGTGACGGCGGTGGAGACTTTGTTCACGTTTTGACCGCCGGGGCCGCTGCTGCGGTGGAAGTTCTCGTCGAATTCCTCCAGCCGCAGGCCGAGCGCCTGTGCGCGGGCGATTCGGAAAGCCTGAAAGTCTGAAGCGGTCTGCATCGCCACGAGATACCAGAATGGACGCGGCCCGGCAAGTGAGGCAGTGGCCAGTCGCTTCCGTTGAGCTCTCCGCACACTTGCGATTTCTGCATTTGCCGTGCGCCGTTCGTCTCATCTCCAATAATCGCCTCTGATTACCCCAAAGAAACTGCGGCATCCTTGGTTCCCTTGCCGAACCGTAGCCAGCTTATGCGCACTCTTTTATCCTGCATCATCCCGTCACTCACTCTATTCGCCGCGTCGTCCGCGTTGGCCGAACAGACGTTTGAAGTTTTTCCTCAAGAGGTAAATTTGAAGTTTCTCCGCGATCGGCAGTCGATCGTCTGCCGGTTCACGGAGCCGAATGGCGTGCATCGCAATGTCACGGAGGAGGCGAAGTTTTCTTTCATCGACGCCACGAAGGCGAAGATCGAAGCCGGTGCAGTGCTGCCTCTGGCGGATGGCGAGACGAAGATGCGCGTGGAATACGGCGGTCAGGTCGTCGAGGTGCCGGTGAAGGTCGAGGCGATCAAAGAAGATCCCGCGATTTCTTACCGCAATGATGTCATGCCGGTCTTCATGCGCAACGGCTGCAACAGCGGTGGTTGCCACGGAGCATCGCGCGGCAAAGACGGATTCCGGCTCTCGCTTTTCGGCTACGACCCTGTGGGCGACCATCACAATTTGACCCGCGAACAAGTCGGGCGGCGCATCAATCTGGCGCTGCCAGAAGCTTCGATGTTGCTGACGAAAAGCACGGGCGAGGCTCCCCACACGGGCGGGAAACTTTTCACGAAAGACAGCGAGAGCTACTCGTTCCTCTCGCGCTGGCTGGAGGCTGGTGCGCCGCTTGAGGCTGAGGCTGCCGTGCCGACGGCGCTGAGCGCAGAGATTCTGCCAAAGAGCCTGCTGCTGGAGGCTCCGGGCCAGAAATTCCGCATCACGGTGCGCGCAAAATATAGCGATGGGACGGACCGCGATGTTACTGCGATGTCGCTCTTTTTGAGCAGCAATGATGGCTCGGCGAAAATTGGGACGGATGGCGTGATCACTACCGGTCAACGCGGCGAGGCGTTCGTGATGGCCCGCTTTCATACGTTCACCGTGGGCACTCAGGTGATTGTGATTCCGAAGGGCCTCCAATACACGAAGCCAAAATCCGAGGAATGGAATTACGTCGATTCGCTCGTGAATGCGAAGCTCGATAAACTGCGCATCGGGCCGAGCGGAATTTCGGACGATGAGACCTATTTGCGTCGGCTCTTTATCGACATCACCGGCACGTTGCCGACGGCGCAGGATGTGAAGACATTTATCGCCAGCAAAGACCCGAAAAAGCGGTCGGCGAAAGTGGATGAATTGCTCCAGCGAAAAGAGTTCGTGGACCTTTGGGCGCTGAAGTGGAGCGAGATGCTCCAGGTGCGCACGGACAATAATAACCAGGGCAGCTACAAGGCGGTGCTGAGTTACTACAATTGGATTCGCGACCAGATCGAAAAGAACGTGCCGGTCAACGAAATGGCGGGTCAACTCATTGCTGCGAGCGGCTCGAATCTCGATAATCCGTCGGCGAATTATTACCAGCTCGAGACGGACCCGCTGAAGCTTGCAGAGGACACAGCGCAGGCGTTTTTCGGCACGCGGATTCAGTGCGCACAATGCCACAATCATCCGTTCGATCGTTGGGGTATGGCGGACTATCGCGGCTTCGTTTCGTTCTTCACGCAGATCGGGCGAAAGACGGGCGAAGACCCGCGCGAACGCATCATTTTTAACAGCGGAGGAGGGGATGCGAGACATCCTGTGACAAACGCTGTCATCCCGCCGCGCTTCCTCGGCGAGGATGTCGGCGACATCGCCGGGAAAGACCGTCGGCAGGTGCTGGCGGACTGGGTGGCTTCGCCGAAGAATCCATTTTTCTCGCGGCACATCGCGAATCTTGTTTGGGCGCAATACATGGGCCGCGGAATTGTAGAGCCAGTCGATGACGTTCGGATTTCCAATCCTCCGAGCAATCCGGAGCTGCTCGACGCCTTGGCGGCGAAGCTCGTGGAATACAAATATGACCTACGCCAAATCGTGCGCGATGTGTGCAACAGCGCCGCTTACCAACGCACCACGCGGGCGAACGAATCGAACGAACTCGACGACCGCAATTTTGCCAAGGCAACCATCCGCCGGATGCGCGCGGAAGTGATGCTCGACTGCATCACGCAGGTGACGGAGACGAAGGACAAATTCCGCGGACTGCCGCTCGGCGCGCGCTCGGTGGAAATTGCAGACGGCAAGACGACGAGCTATTTCCTCACGACATTCGGACGCGCCGACCGGGAGACCATTTGCGCCCGCGAGCAAGTCGGGCCGACGCTCAGTCAGGCTCTCCACATGCTCAACGGCGATACCGTCGAAGGCAAAATCGCGGCCGGCGGAGTGGTGCAAAAGCTCATGAAGAGCAACATGACGCCGCGTGAAATCGTCGGCGATTTGTTCCTGCGCTGCTTTGGCCGCGCGCCATCGGAAGTCGAGTTGCGAAAGCTGGAAGACCACATGGGAGTCACCGAGGAGCAGCCGAAGGTTTACACGGATGTCTTCTGGGCGCTGATGAACGCCAAGGAGTTCATGTTTAATCACTGACCGGGCGAATGACGAATGACGGGCGGATGTTGAATGACGAATGACGAATGACGAATGACGAAGCGCAAGCGCGTTGATTGCAGCACACGCTTGCGTTTCGTCATTCGTCATTCGTCATTCGTCATCTACCATCTCCTGACGACAAACAGAGCACCAGTGCCCGTCTATCGCTGAACCGTGCCGCCCGAGCGGCCGGCCGCGAGTGCTTCGATCTCGGCTACCGTTGCGCGGTTCCAATCGCCGGGGATGGTGTGTTTCCATGCTCCGGTGGCGGCTGCGAATTCGACTGATTTTTGCGGGGAATCGCCGCGCAGAATCGAGTAGATGAGGCCGCCTGTGAAGCTATCGCCAGTGCCGATTCGGTCCACGATCGCGAGTTGGTAGTCGCGGGATGACACGGTGGTTTTTTCCGTGAACAGCGTCGCGCTCCAGCCGGTTTTCTGCGCCTCGGTGCCGGTGCGTCGCGTCATCGCGACATGCGAAAATGAATGCCGTTCGGCCAGCGAATCGCTCACCGATTTGCCCGGCGTCGCGCCGAGAATCGCGACTGCTTCGTCTTCGCCGCAAATGCAAACATTCACCCATTGCATCATCGGTTGCAGCACTGCGGCAGCCTCGTCGCTGGTCCAGAGTTTGGAGCGGAAATTCAGATCGAAGCTCACCGTCATGCCACGCTTTTTCGCAGCGATGCACGCCTCGCGGCAGAGTGCTGCGCATCCTGCGCTCAGTGCCGGAGTGATGCCTGACCAATGGAACCAACGCGCATCGGAAAACACGGAATCCCAATCAAACGTGCCCGCATTCGCCTCGCTCATCGCGCTGTTGGCGCGGTCGTAGAGCACCGTCGTCGCGCGCGGTCCGAAGCCCGGCGAGACGTAGTATGTGCCGACGCGATTTCCGCCGCGCAGCAGATGTTGCGTATCCACTCCGCGAGCACGCAATGCTTCCACGGAGCGGTCGCCGAGTTCATTCTCCGGCATCCGCGAGACGAATGCAGCAGTGCGTCCGAGGCTGGCGAGTTGCACCGCGACATTCGCCTCCGCGCCGCCGAAGCAGAGCTCGAGAAACGGCGCATCGGTGAGTCGATAGTGAAGCGGTGTGGTGAGGCGAAGCATGAGCTCGCCGAGGCAGACGACATCGGACATGCCGGAGAAACTGAACGGTCGCGCCGGGGAAGGCACGCAGTTTCCTCGCTTGCCCTCGGGCGTCTTCGGCGGCGATGATCTGGGCGGATGAAGACAGCGCTATACGGCGGGAGTTTCGACCCGATTCACCACGGACATTTGATCCTTGCTCGCGAGGCGATGGAGCAGCTCGTGCTCGACCGTGTCGTGTTCATTCCTGCGGCGGTGTCTCCTTTTAAAATGGACGCGCAACCTGCGAGCGCGGAGATGCGGCTGGCGATGGTGCGGGCGGCGATCGAGGGCGAGCGCGGCTTTGAGTGCGACGATTCCGAGATTCACCGTCCGGGGCCGAGCTTCACCGTGGACACGGTCGAGGCGTGGCAAAGGCGCGCGCCGGACGACGAGCTGTTTTACTTCATCGGGCAGGATAATGTGCGAGACCTCCCGAAGTGGCGTCGATGGCCGGAATTGCAGAGGCTTGCGAAGTTCGTGGTGTTTGAGCGCAACTCGGGCGCACCGCCGCACGACTTCCTCCGCGTGGTGCGGCGTTTCGATGTTTCGGCGACCGAAGTGCGCAAGCGGGTTGCAGAACGGCAAAGCATCCGCTATCTCGTCCCCGAAGCAGTTCGCTCGATCATCGGGACGAACCATCTTTACCAAGGAGAACGCCATTAATTCAGAAGAACTAGCCCGTTTGTGTGCAAGCATCGCAGCCGATAAAAAGGCCGAAGACATCGTCGCGATTGACCTGCGAAACTTATCCACTTTCACCGACTTTTTTGTCATCTGCACCGGCCAGTCCGAGCCGCAGCTCAAAGCCATCGCCGGCGAAATCAACGACCGGCTCAAAAAGGAACACGATACCAAGGCGCTCGGCGTCGATGGATTCCCGCTCAGCCAATGGGTCGTAGCCGATTTCGGCAGCGTCGTGGTGCACGTCTTCCATCCCGAAAAGCGGGCGCTTTATCGCCTGGAGGACCTTTGGAATGATGCCCCGCGTCTGAGCCTATGATCGTCGCTTACCTCGGCCCGGACGGCAGCTTTTCCCACCTGCTCACGCGCCGTCGTTTTCCCGATGCCACGGACCTGCGACCATTTGTCGGGGTGCCGGAAGTTTTTGAATTTGTCCGTGCGACGCCAGGCGCGCTTGGCGTCGTGCCGATAGAGAACAGCTCCGGCGGGATGATCATGCCGACGGTGGACAGCCTCATCGAGCATTCGCAGAGCGTGTTTGTGCAGGAGCTTTTACTGCTTGATGTGAAGCTCGCGCTCCTCGGTCGCAAAAATCGCGAGCCGGAGATTGTCTATTCGCACGCGGTGCCGCTCCAGCACTCCGAGAAGTGGCTGAAACGCACGTATCCCGCCGCTGCCGCGATCGCCTCAAAGAGCACCAGTCACGCTGTGAAACTCGCAGTGGAAGACCCGACGGCCGCCGCGATCGCACAGCGCGAACTCGCGGAACCAAACGGGCTGGACGTGCTCCATTTCCCCATCGAAGAAGGCGTGCCGAACGTCACGCAGTTTTACGTCATCGGCTCCGCTCATTCACGCCAAGGCGACTGCTCGTCGTATGTCGTCGGGCTCCCAAACAAGCCCGGCGCGCTCCACCGTCTGCTAGGGCCGTTTAGCGACCACGGAGTGAATCTCACGCGCATCCAATCGCGGCCCGTATTCGGCAAACCGAACGTGCATCTTTTTTTCATCGAGCTCACCGGCAACGAAGACGCACCCGACGTCGCCGCCGCGCTGGCCGCCGCACGCAGCCCGGAAATCTCCGAGCGGCTGGAAAGCCTCGGCTCGTTCCCGGCGAAACTACGCTTCCAGTCGTGAAAGCCATCGTCCTTCTCATCGCAGCGATTATCACCGTCGGCCACGCTGCGGAGAAAAAAAACGTAGCGCCGGGACTGCCGCAGAAAGCAGCGGAAAAAGACGATCCGCTTTCCCTCGAACGCCTGCTCGATCCCGGAAGCCCTGTCCCCGAAATTCTCCCCGCTCCCGAAGCGCTACCGGAACAGCCCGCCTCGCCCGGCGGAAGAAAGCGCAACGCTGGTTCAGCGAAAGCGGAGCTTATTTCCGCAGCGAATGATTACCGGCAAAAAACCACGCTTTTTCGCAAAGGAAAAGTGAGTCGGAACGCGCTGCGAAACTCAGCGGTGCGAGTGGAGCAAGCAGCGCGAGTTTACCGCGCATCCCTCCGGCGATAGAGATTAACTAAAGGCGTGAAGTCCCCAGTTCGCGCTCACATGCACAGGGGCGTTTATTCCGTGGAACAGCGCTTTGCGAAACTCAAGAGACGCTCCAATACCGAACGATATGCCGTGGGTAGGGCTGGGCATTCTGCCCGCCGTGTGGCGTATCCTACGCCACACCCGGTGGAGTATATGGGCGTATCGCTCGCGATGGTCGCGCCGAAAGACTCCACCGGGCACTGCGTAGGATACGCAGCGCGGCGGGCAGAATGCCCGCCCTACCCGCTACATATCCCTCAGCATTTCTCTTCGGCTATTTTGGCGACGGTGATGGGGCTTCCGGCGCATTCCCATCGAGCGAAGGAATCGCGGGTGCGACTGCGGTAGGTGGAGATTTTGGGCTCTTGTTCGCGGGCGAAACTCCTGTCCAGAAATAGGCCCATAATGCGCCGGGGACGAGGGCCGATGCGATCATGAGGGCGATTCCCGTTCCGGGGCGTCCGCGGCGGTAAAGCGCGACGCCTCCGAAGAATGCGAGCACTGCCCAAGGTGCCCAAAGGAGCATCGGCCAGCGCGAGAGAAATAGCACGCCGAGCGCAAGGGCGAGGCTCACCCAGCCAGCGTAGAGCGAGCGTTCATCGAGATTGAAGCGGAGCCGGAGCCACGCCCATTTCAGCAGCGTGCGCCACGTCGGAGCGAGTGCGCCTTCGAGATCCTGCGCGTCGTTGGGGACGAGAAGCCAGCGCAGCGGGAGCCACTCGGAAGAGCCCGGTTGCTGGACGAAGTCATCGTGTTCCAAGGTGCCGGCGGACACGAGTTTCGTGAGCTCTTCCAATCCAAAAGGGCCGAGAATTTTCCCGCGTCGAAGGACATAGTGCGGATTGTCCGCAATGGATTCGTTCGGGGATGAAGCGGGCGATTTTTCAGAATGGGTAGGGGTCATGCGGAGTGTTGTTTTCCCGAGAGTAGAGCGCCGTGTTTGCAGGTTGTCGAGCAAGGGTGTGATTGGAAGTGGAACGCGAATGTTGCGATGCGAGTGTAACGAGCCAAGGAGCGGCGGCATTTGCCTTTGGCTGTCTTACGGCTCTGCCGCCGT
>JAYTMG010000196.1:0-1580 GCA_043728745.1 Verrucomicrobiaceae bacterium | reverse complement strand
GCAAACCACGCGGCGGCTCCGAAAAACGCAACAGGAAGGAACGCGATGGCGATCATCAGGATTTGAAGTATCCCGACTAGGAGGCGCAGTCCCATTACTTCCATCCCTCCTCCGCCCGAGGTTCCTGCGCCTGCTTCGCCGGGCTTGAACCAGCCGGGAAGCGCGAGCGCCGCAGCGGACGGCAGGATCGATGTGCCGAGATTAAAAAGCGGCAAAAACAGCGCGAGACCAGTAATGATTAGCGGGACAATTTCGCCGATGTGATAGTTCTTCGGGACGATGAGCCCCACGACCAGCGCCGTCCCGGTCGCGAGTGCCATCCACTGGATCAATGTCCCAAGCACGATGGGGCCGAGCAATTCGCCGAGCGCGAACTGCCAGCCTGGGAGCGGATAGGTCTTGAGTAAATCCATGCCCGCAATCCCTTGGCGCAGTTGCCCTGCCGCCTGCTGCCCGACCATGACAAAGCTGAGGAGGAAAGCGATGTAGCACGCCGCGCCGATCGAAATCGCGAGCACCATGAACGCATTCGACGACTCATCAACGCGATGCTGGATGAGCCAGAAAACACCGACGCCCAGAGCGGCGAAGAACATCGCCCAGCGCACAATCGTCTGCCGTCCCCCAATGCGGATCAGCGATTTCCAAAAGAACGCCGTCGCTTTAAATCCCGTAGCCCGCAGGCGGAAAACCGCAGTGCGCGCCTTGCCTTTGCGGGAGGTCATGCGGACCTCGCCTCTCCGCGCAGCGGCGATGAGCACGGAGCGGCGGCGAGCAGTCTCGATAGCTGCGTCTTCGAACGAACCGTCGGCGCGGACGACCCACAAAAAGTGCACCGCAAGAATACCGACCGCCGGCCCGAGCGCCGTGAGGAAACTTATTCCGTCGCGGGCAAACGAGGGCGCAACGACCATCTTGAACGGCGCGAGTATCCACGGAATTGCGCCGGTCTGCAGGAGTTGCCCGACGGAAAGCAGGGCTTCTGCGGCCTCGCCGCCGACTGCCTTGCCGACTCTCCCCGACTGGACTGGCAGCGAGTTCCACGCATTCCAAACAGCAAACGTCAACCCGGCTAGCAACACGATGAAAACACTGCGGCGTTTCCAATCCGACAGCCCGCGCTCGTAAAGCCGGGATAGGGCGAACGACGCGCCGATGCGGTGGAGAGAGAGGGTATTCAGAATGACCCACCAACCCGCCGTCCGCATCCAAACATCGCTGCCCATTCGCCATCGCCCGGAGATCAAAGTGAAGAGAATCGAGATGAAGAGAAATCCAAGTTGGGAGCGCAGGATCTTGAAAGCAATCAGCGTCCTCCGGTGAATCGGCGCAGGAAAAAGGAATGAAATCTCGGCCTCGGTGAACGTCAGTGCAGCACGCGAAGACGGGAGAATCCACGCGAGCAAAAAGGTGACAACGAACAAGGCCGCAGCGCCAAAATTGAGCCACGCTTCCTGCTGCGCGGGCGGCATGTTGAACTGCTTCTCAGGGCCAAGTCCGATGAAGAGGAACTTGTAAAAATAGAAGTAAAAGTAAGCCCCCGCGAGCACGGCACCGATGAGATACTTGGGCTGGCGGAG
>JAYTMG010000195.1:0-23218 GCA_043728745.1 Verrucomicrobiaceae bacterium | reverse complement strand
AGCGGCTGGCGGGTGATGTCGAGGGCGAGCTCGGGGAGGCGCTCGGTGCTGTCGTAGAAATTGTTGATCTGTTTGCGCGCGATGATCGACAGCGAGTAGTCGTCGCCGAGCCGGGTGAGGGCGAACATGTTGTCGGGCTGCGGATTGAGCCGGAATTCGCCTTCGTAAAAGTCCTGGTGAAACCGCGGGTCGGACAGTTTTGTGATGTCCACCTGCGCGTAGATGTCGTCGGTGAAATACTGTTTTGCCTGAAATGAAACGCGATAGCGCTCGGGGTCGATCGCTTCGCGGGTGACACCGGTTTTGTTGAGCGACGGATTCGAGTCCTCCAGCAAGTAGGAGCGAAACCGGCCCCAGCTTTCCTTCTTTTCGCCGTCTTCCCACTCCACGTCGAAGCCCAGCGCGGGCCCACGTTCGGAGAGGTAGTCGAGGCGCAATTCCCCGCTCATCGTCTCGCTCAACGGGAACGTGTATTTGGAATGGATGTAGGCGCCCCAGACGGAGCTGTAGCCCGGCGTGATCACGAAGCCGTTCTGTTTGTTGAGCGACTGATACACGTAGGGGAACCAGAAGATCGGCGTCTCGCCGATGAACAGCTTCACGTCTTGCAGGATGACGCGGTCGTCCTGATAGACGCGCACTTTTTTCGCCCGCATACTCCAGTCCGGCCTGCCGGAATCGCTGGTGGTAAACAGCGCGTCTTTGATGACGTAACCGGGGCCGCCGGGGATGTTCGCAAACGACGCGCCGGAGTAGAGAAATGGCTGGGCCGCACCGCGAACGTCGGCACCGGTGATGTCTTCGGTCTCGAGGTTATACACCGCGCGCTCGGCGGTGATCAGCTTGCCGCGATGGTAAATGCGGACGTTGCCGGTGGCGATGACGTCGTTGGTGGTTTGGTTAAACTTCGCGTAGTCGCAATAGATCGTCGTGCCGCCGCGGGAAATATGAACGTCGCCCTCCGCCGTCTCCGTCTTGCCTGCGGCGTCGAGGTTCATCTGCTGCGCGGAGACCTTTACGTCCGAGCCGCCCATGAGGACATCAGTCTCGTCTTCCTCTTTCACACCCGGCACTTGCGCGATGCCGCGGAGCAACAGGCAGGATGCGACTAGAATGGCAGCGGTTTTTTTCATCGAGAAGACAGTTCGGGAGCTAAGCCTCCCGGCCCGCCGCACGCAATTCCGAAACGCGAAGATTTGCGGCGAGTGGTTGGGGCATGCGTGATTCGACGGAAAATGGGAATGACGAATGGCACCCAACGCCTGTCAAAATCGGACGCGCTATTCGCGCAGTGTGACGCCAAGCGTTTTGAGGCGATCTTTGAGCTTCGTGTGCGCGGCGTTGACCTCGTCGGCGGTGAGTGTGCGGTCCGTGCTGCGGTAGGTGAGCGAGTAGGCGAGCGACTTTTGATCGGCGGGAATTTTCGCGCCGGTCGCGTCGGTGAACACGTCGAAAAGCTCGACGCCGGCGAGCAGCGGCTCGTTGGCTTTTGCGAGCGTTTCGGCGACTTGCGCGTGGGCGAGATTGAGCGGGGCGATCATGGCGATGTCGCGCGTGGTCGCGGGGAAGCGCGGGATTTCGCGATACTTCTTCGCGGCGTCGGGCGATGAGGCTTTCCACATCGCGGTGAGATCGATCTCGGCGAAAAGGACTTGCGCTGCGGAGTCAAGCGTGCGTGCGTCTGCGGGCCAGAGTTGCCCGGCGAAACCGCACGGCTTGCCGTTCATCTTTACTACGAGAGCCAGCGCGAGCGCGGGGTTCTCGTCTTTTTCAAACGTGATGCCTGCGCCCAATACGATTGCGAGTAGCGACTTGAGGTCGAAGAGGTCAGCGTTTCCGGCTTCGGCGGCGCGCCAGGTCCGCTCTCCGAGAATGCCGGAAATAGCAACGGCGGCGTGGAGGAATTCCTCCGGACGTTGCGTGTGGAAGACCCGGCCAATCTCAAACAAACGCACCGATTTTGCACCGGCGCGATTGTTGTCGCGGACTGCGGTGAGCAAGCCGTGGACGAGCGCCGGGCGCAGGACGACTTGTTCTTCGAGCATCGGGTTTTTCACACGCAGGCAGGTTTCCGCCGTGCCGTGTGTGTAGGCGAGCCCGAGCGGCTGCGATGGGACGAGCGTGATGCTGCGTGCCTCGTGGAGACCTTGTGCAGCAAAGGCGCGGCGGAGCGTCATCGCACGGTCGTAGTTGCGATCCGTGCCGCTCGCGCTGGCAAATCGCGCCTGCACTCTCGCTGGAATTGCATCCATCCCGACGACGCGGGCGATTTCTTCGATGAGATCGACTTCGCGGGAGAGGTCGGCGCGGAAGCTCGGCGGCACCCATCCGGCGTCCGTTTTCGCGAGGCCAAATCCGGTGAGGATTTCATCGACGCGCGAGTCCGCGACTTCGACGCCGAGCAGCGTGGTGATGCGCGCAGACCGCAGCGAAACAGCCGAGCGAGCGGCGGCTGTGGTTCCGACGCCTTTTAATTCTCCAGCGCTTCCGCCTGCGAGTTCCCGGACGAGTTGAGTCGCTTTCTCGCTTGCGGGAACGACACCTTCGACATTCACGCCGCGCTCGAAGCGATAGCTGGAGTCGCTGGAAAGTCCGAGCGCCCGCGATGTGCGGCGAATGCTCTGCGGCGAAAATGCGGCGCTCTCCAGCACGATGTTCGTCGTGCTTTCGGTGACGCCGGTTTCCGCGCCACCCATGACGCCCGCGATGGCAACAGCGCGGCGCTGGTCGGCGATGACGAGTTGCCCAGCGGTGAGTTTGTAAGTCTTGCCGTCGAGCGCGAGAAATTCTTCGCCTTCCGTCGCGACGCGCACTTTCAGCGCACCGTCGAGCTTGTCGGCGTCGAATGCGTGGAGCGGCTGGCCGGAGGCGAGCAGCACGAGATTCGTAATGTCCACGATGTTGTTGATAGAGCGGAGCCCGACGGCTTCGAGCTTTGCGCGCAGCCAGTCCGGCGACTCGCCCACTTTCACCCCGGCGATGCGTCGCGCCGTGTAGAGCGGGCAAAGTGCCGCGTCTTCGACCAAGATGCCGCCAGCGTCTGCGGGCAGAGCGCATGCGGGCCGGACGAAGTTCAGCGCCTTGCCGGTGAGGGTCGCGATTTCGCGGGCGATGCCGACGACGCTGAGCAAATCAGGGCGATTCGGAGTGACTTCGAGATCGAGCACTGTGTCCGAGCGAAAGACTTCCACGAACGGCGTGCCGGGTTTTGCGCCGGCGGGCAAAATGAGCAATCCGTCTTCCGCGCCGCGTGCGCCGAGCGTCGCAGGCAGGCCGAGTTCCTCCGCGCTGCACATCATGCCCTGGCTTTCTACGCCGCGAAGTTTGCCGATTTTGATGACAAAATCCGGAGCCATCTGCGCGCCTGGAAGTGCGAGCGGCACTTTATCCCCGACGCGGAAATTCTTCGCACCGCAGACGATTTGGCGCTGCGTGCCGGAGCCGTCGTTCACTTTGCAAACGCTGAGTTTATCGGCATTCGGATGCTGCTCCGTTTCCTGAATTTCGCCGACGACGATGTTTGCGATGGAGCAGCCCGTCGTCTCGATTCCCTCGACCTCCACACCCGCCATCGTGAGCAAATCCACAAGCGCAGGCACGGTCGGCGGAAGTTCGACAAGTTCGCGGAGCCAATTGAGTGATACTTTCATAAAAAATGTGCGCGGAGGTAACGCGAACGGACGACGACCCGCAAGCCTTCGCCGATTATCCCGGAATCGCGATGCCTTGGGACTCCAAAAGGCGGCGGAGGAAATACAAGTCGGCCTGGTCTTTCTCGCGATGCGTGTTGCGCTTCATCCGCCACAGCAGCAGCGGCGACGCAAACGGAATACGCACACCATCGATCTCACGATAAACAATCTCCGACTCTGCATCGGCAAAGCGAATGCCGCTGGCTGAAGCCATGAGGTCCACGGTGATTTCGTCCATTATTCGCACAACCGTGTATTCGGAAACTTCTCCCGGCTTTAACTCAAGCACTGCCTTGTCGTGTAAAATTTCCAGCGCCTTGTAAACCTTCGCTTCATTCTCGAGATGGGCGTCAACGAGCAGATCCACATCGCCGGTGGTGCGCAAATATCCGGCGTGAATAATCGCGAAGCCGCCGCAAACAAGATAGCGGGCGCCGAGTTCATTCAGCCTTCTGCAAAGCTCTACCAGATCCCGTTGCTCCGGCGGCCTCGGCTCTAATTCTGAGGAGTCGATGTCTGGATCCACCATGCGTCGGCTTCTTCATGAGTCTTGAACCGAAAGACTCCTTTTCTTCCGGTCCTAATCCCAAACGTTTTCGCGAGTTCGATGGCGGTCTTCTGCATCTTCTCCGAGTACAGAGGAATGTTCGTTACGCGTCTGCGTCCGACTGTCTTTCCGATATTCTCCTCGATATTAATAACCGGGTCCATGTGCAGAAACTACCCGCACGATGAGTGCCGGGCAACTGCTAAAACTGGCCGAGGAAGCGCTGGTCGCTGTTTGTAAAATAGCGGATGTCGGGCGTTCCGCTCATGATCATCGCGAGGCGATCGAGGCCGAATCCGAATGCGAATCCGGTGTATTTTTCAGGATCAAATGCGCGGTCTTTGCGCTTGGTGTTCACGGCTTCGAGGACGGCGGGATCGACCATGCCGCAGCCGGCGATTTCCAGCCAGCGGTCGCTCGCGCCGAGCATGCTCGTTTTGATATCGACTTCGTAGCTGGGCTCGGTGAATGGGAAAAAGTGCGGGCGGAAGCGGAACTTCGCGTCGTTGCCGAAGAGCTCGCGGAAAAAGAACTCCAGCGTGCCTTTGAGGTCGGCGATGGAGACGCCTTCATCGACGTAGAGCCCTTCCATTTGCGTGAATTGCGCGAGGTGCGTCGCATCGATTTCGTCGCGGCGATATGCGGCACCGGGGGCGATGATGCGGATGGGCGGCGCGGCTTTTTCCATCGTGCGAATCTGCACGGTGCTTGTGTGGGTGCGGAGCAGGCGACCATCGGGCATGTAGAAAGTATCCTGCTCGTTGCGCGCGGGATGGTCGGCGGGCGTGTTCAGCGCGTCGAAGCAATGCCACTCGGTTTCGATGTCCGGGCCGTCGGCGAGCGCGAAGCCCATTCGCCGAAAAATCGAGATCGTGCGGTCGAGAAGTTGTGTGATGGGATGCAATGTCCCGCGTCCTGCGAAGCCGGACGGCGTGCCGGGCAATGATGCGTCGATGCCGGCAAAAGCGGCGGCGTCGGCTGCGGCGAGGAGTGAGGATTTGCGCTCGTCGAGCGCTGCGGTGACGGCGCTGCGGACATCGTTGAGCAATTTCCCGATACGCGGTTTGTCGTCCTTCGAGACATCCTTCATTCCTTTGCTCAGCGCGGTGAGCGCGCCTTGTTGACCGAGAAATTTGACGCGCGCTTGCTCGATGGAGGATTCATCTGCGGCGGCGGAAATGGCGGCGAGCGCCTCGGCTTGTAGAGTGGAAAGTTGTGCGTCCATGCGTGGAAAAAAAGGAGCGCGGAGACTTGCGAATGCTGCGCGTGGGCGCAAGGGCGGAAACGGCGGTTTTCTCAGAAAGTGGATCGCCGCAGTATTTAGTGCTACTGTCGGCGTGTAGTTCACTGGCGGAGATTTTAACTCGCAGGACTTTCCATTTGCACCGAAGAGGCTCACGCGCCAATGTGCGCGCCCTTTTTGAAACTTATTATATGACGCTTACCGAAAAACTTCTCGCCCGCGCCAGCGGCAAGGCTCACGTCGTACCCGGAGACAATGTCTGGGTGGGTGTGGACGTGTTGATGACTCACGATGTCTGTGGTCCGGGCACCATCGGCGTGTTCAAACGGGAGTTCGGCAAGGATGCGAAAGTCTGGGATAAGAACCGCGTGGTCATCATCCCGGACCATTACATCTTTACGGCGGACTCGATGAGCAACCGCAACGTGGACATTCTTCGCGAGTTCGTTCGCGAGCAGGATATGCCGTATTTTTACGACGTGATCGACGACCCGAACGGTGCGTGGAAGTTCGACGCCTCGAAAGGCCAGCTCAAGCAGCAGTATGGCAAAAACTTCGCGGGCGTGTGCCACACGACGCTCCCGTGGAAAGGCCATCTGCGCCCTGGCGAAGTTCTGGTGGGCACGGATTCGCACACTTGTATGGCGGGTGCGTTTAACCAATTTGCGACGGGCATCGGCAATACCGACGCGGGTTTCGTTTTGGGCACGGGAAAGATCTTGCTGAAGGTGCCGGAGACGATGCGTTTTTTGCTCACGGGCAAGCTCTCGCCGGGCGTGATGGCGAAAGACGTGATCCTTCACGTCATCGGCGACATCGGGTTTGACGGTGCGACTTATCGCGCGATGCAGTGGGAAGGCGAAGGCGCGCTGAATCTCGACATGGATGACCGCATGACGATCACCAACATGGCGATCGAAGCGGGCGGAAAAAACGGCATTTTTCCCTACGACGAAAAGTGCGGCGACTACGTCCGCGAGCGCATCGCAGAGAACAATACGAAATCGACTTTCGAGCCCGTGTCGCTCGATCGCGAGCAGTCATTCGTTTTCGATAAAACATACGACCTCTCCAAGTTGGAGCCGACGGTCGCGTGCCATCCCGATCCGGGCAATCGCAAGCTCGCCCGCGAGATGAAGGATGTGAAACTCGACCGCGCTTACATCGGCTCCTGCACAGGCGGGAAGACGAGCGATTTCCTCGCTTTCGCCCGCGTTGTGAAGGGGCACAACGTGAAGATCCATACGTTCGGCGTGCCTGCGACGACGAAGGTTGTCGCTGAGCTGAAGGCCGCACAAATGGACGGACAGAGCGTCTGGAGCATCCTCGAAAATGCTGGCGTGCAGATGACGGAAAACGCTTCGTGCGCCGCCTGTCTCGGCGGGCCGCAGGATACGTTTGGCCGAATGAATGAAAAGGCGCTCAAGTGCATCAGCGCGACGAACCGCAACTTCCCCGGCCGCATGGGCCACAAGGAGTCGCAGGTTTTCCTCGCGTCGCCATACACCGTCGCGGCCAGCGCACTCACCGGGCACGTCACCGACCCGCGTGATTACATCGGCTAGGCGCGGTTCATGCGTAAGAAGGGCACATTGAAAACGAAATGGGCCAACGTAGTTGCAGGGGCGATTGTCGCGACGCTTTCGGCGTGTACTTCGACGGAGCCGGGTGGAATCACCGGGCACTATGAGGTGCGCGTCGAGACGCCCATGTATCGCTATGGACCGGCGCAGAACTTCGGGCCGGACATGACTTTGAAGCAAGGGCAGCATGTCGTTTTGATGCGTCGCGAATACGGCTACAGCCGCGTGATGACGGACGAAGGGCAATCCGGCTATGTGGCGACGGAGGACATTGTCCCGACTGCGCCGCCCAAAGTCGCGAAGGTCGAAACGAACCGTTTTCCCGGACTGCCCGCGCAATGGCAGGGCCGAACGGTGTCGCCGAGCGCCGGCACGCGCAGCCGATTTTCCGGGCCGGTGCTTCCGGGAAGCGGCCTGTTTAACGCGAACGAACTCCCGCCTTTGCCCGAGCAAGATGGGCCTGGCAGTCAGAACGCGGCAAAGCCAGAGTTTCGGTTCCCGAAGCCGAAGCCGGGCTTTCGTGTCAATGTTCCCAGGCGTGAATCGGGTGCCGAAGAGAAGCCCGCTCCACCCCCGCCGGAAACGAAAGCACCGGCCTTTCGTTAAACGGCAGAACTTTTTCTCGCCCGCATCGCGCTGCGTTCGTAGCGTCTGCGCAGGATGAAAAGCATGACAGGATACGGGCGCGGCCAAAGCGTTCACAATGGCGCGAAGTTCACGGTGGAACTCAATTCCGTGAACCGGAAGCAGTCCGACGTGGTCGTAAACTTACCGCGCGAACTCGCCGAATTGGAGCCGCGCGTCCGCGATGCCATCAATGCGGAAGTCACTCGTGGACGGCTCAATGTCGTCATCGCATTTCACGCGGGAGCGACGGCGATTCAAGACCTTGCGCTCGATCGAACGCTGGCGAAGACTTACTTGCGCGCGATGACCGATTTGAAAAAGGAACTCGGCGTCGGTGGCGAAATCACCATCGAGACAATCCTCCGCGCGCCCGGCGTGCTGCGTGCGCCCGAAGAGCAGGCATCGCCGGATACTGCGTGGCCGCCTGTCGAAGCCGCGCTGAAGGGCGCGCTCGCGGAACTGATGAAGATGCGCGAGGCCGAGGGGCGGCATCTGGCGAAGGACTTGGAGAAGCGAATCAAGTTCGTCCGCGACGCAGTGAAGAAGGTCCACAAAATCGTCCCCGGCGTGATGAAGCGATACCGCCAGACTTTGCAGGAGCGCATCAAGCGAGCAGGCATCGACTTGCCGATCGACGACGAGCGTCTGGTGAAAGAGGTCGTCGTATTTGCCGATAAAAGCGACATCACCGAAGAGCTCACACGGCTCGACAGCCACTTCGATCAATTCGCAGCGCATCTCAAAAAGAACGAAGCCGTCGGGCGCACGCTGGAGTTCATGTGTCAGGAAATCGCCCGTGAGTTTAACACGATGGGATCGAAGGCAAATGACATCGAGATTTCGCAACTCGTCATCGCCTGCAAGGCTGAGATGGAGAAGGTCCGCGAGCAAATCCAGAATATCGAATGAGCAAAAGACACGGCATCCTATTCGTCCTCTCAGCGCCATCCGGTGGCGGAAAAAGCACGCTGCTCCGGCTTTTATCGGACGATCCTGATTTTGTGTATTCCGTCTCCTGCACCACGCGCGCTCCGCGTCCCGGCGAGGTGAACGGGAGGGACTATCACTTCCTCACCGTTGCAGATTTTGAGCAGCGGGTCGCAGCAGGTGACTTCCTTGAGTACGCCTGCGTGCATGGCAATTACTACGGCACGCTGAGGCAGACCGTGCTCGATGGGCTCGCCGCCGGCCACGATATCCTGATCGATGTGGATATTCAGGGGGCCGCCCAGATTCGAGCCAACGCCGACGGAATTTGTCACGCCGCGATGGTCGATGTTTTTCTCATGCCGCCGAGCATGGCGGAGCTTGAGCGCCGCTTGCGCAAACGCGCCACGGAGACCGAAGAGCAACTCGCCGTCCGACTCGGAAATGCTGCGGGAGAAATGGCTGAGTGGCGCAATTACCGATACACAATCGTCAGCGGGCAGGCTGCGCAGGACTTCGACCGTTTTCGCACGCTGATGAACGCGGAGCGAATGCGATCGAGCCGTCTGGAACTGAGTTTTTGAAATCATGAGCGCACCCGTCATCATCCTCGGAGTCACCGGAAGCATCGCCGCCTACAAAGCCGCCGACTTGGCCAGCCTGCTCGTGAAAGGCGGCGCGGAAGTCCATGTCGTGATGACCGCAAAAGCGTGTCATTTTATCACGCCACTCACGCTGCAAACGCTGTCGCGCAATCCGGTCGTTACGAGTGCGCACGATGCGCAATCCGGCTGGAAGCCAGGCCACATAGAACTCGCCGACCGAGCCCACCTTCTTGTGATCGCGCCAGCATCCGCAAACACCATCGCCGAACTCGCGCACGGACTCGCCTCGCATCCACTCACCGAAATCGCCCTTGCCACACTCGCGCCCGTTTTGATCGCTCCGGCGATGAACGGGAAAATGTGGGATCACCCGGCGACGCTTGCCAACGTTTCCACTCTGAAATCACGACGGGTGGAATTCATCGGACCAGTCGAAGGGGAGCTTGCCTGTGGCTATCAAGGGCTCGGAAAACTCGCGCCTGTAGCCGATATTGCCGAGCGGGCGCTGGCGATGGCGCAGGCGCAATTTCAGCGGGGAGCTGGAAATGACGAATGACGAATGACGAATGACGAAGTCGCAAGCGTGCAGCGAAATCAACTCGCTTGCGTTTCGTCATTCGTCATTCGTCATTCGTCATTCGTCATTCGTCATTCGTCATTCGTCATTCGTCATTCGTCATTCGCGCCCCCTCACTCAAACTCGCACAACTCCTCGACATAGCGCGCCGATCCATCTCGTAGCCAGCCGTCGAGCTGGGCTTGGTCTTTGAGCTGCTGGCCGCGTTTGCGCGGGACTACGATGAAGCGGCTGGAGATTTCCGGAAGTGCGGTGAGGTCGCTCCAGAGTTTTTCAAATTGTGCGACGGGGAAGACGTCTTCCTGGCCGTGGCCCCAGCGTTTTTTCACGTCTTTGAGCGTGATGTAAGTTGGCACTTTCGCGGCGAGATGGCGGATGGCGGCGGTGATTTTCTCTTCGTCGCCAGCGAGCACATCGTCGCGCGTGAGGCCGAGGGCGCGGAGGAATCCGTCCACGTCGATCCACGTCGTCATCGTGTTGTAGTAGGTGAGGTCGAACTCCAGTTCCTCACGCGGCATCGCGAGTCCTTCGACCAAACGCGGACGTCCGTCCACGCGTGCAAGTCCGCCGCCGCGATCGTCGAGGCGGCGCGTGATGACCTCAAAACTGAGCGTCGCACCACTTTCCAAATGTTGCCCGAGAATTTCCGGGTCGAGGTTTGCGCCGGTCGTGTCGATGTTGTGGAGCATCAGCGTTTTTAGCTGCGGTCTCTCACGGAGCAGCGCGGCGAGTGTGCCGTTGCGAAGCATGTTCGGCACTTCGTAAAAATGGCCGACGGGATGCAGGCATTGCAGAGGGAGGTTTTCGCGGTAATCGCCCGCTTCGCCCGCAGACTCAGCCCACCGGAGTAGCGCTGCGCGGAGGGATTCGCGGACTTTTTGCTGCTGCTCGTCGAGCGTCTGTTGCGGCATTTCCTCCCACGCAAAACGCAGGTCGCGCGCAGTGGGGATGAGCCGCAGGCCGACGCTCTTGCCCTTGCTGAAAATCACCGGGCCGTCGTAGCCGTAGTTTTTCGCGTCCGCGAGAAACGCGGAGAGCGGGCCGTGCGTGAGGAAGCTCGTGGTGAAAACGTGCGGCACCGATGCGCCCGCGATCCGTCCGGTGCGCTGTGATTTCGCGAGATGCACTTCGAGGAACGTGCGATGACGCCCGGCAAGCTCGCAGAAAGGATGCAGCGATTTCACGACGCCCGCGCCTTGCGTCCAGCGCGAGGCTGCGCCGGCAGCGAGAGTGACCACTGCGACTTCGCCAGCGGCGAGCGAAGCCGTACCGCGCTCTAGTTGTGACACTGCGGAAGGCTCGCGTAGTGGCGCAGGCGCCCCGCCTGCACTAGTCTCCCCCGGCGCCCCGCCGGAAGTCTCAATGCCCACTCGATACTCCCCCGTCCGCAATTTCGCTTTTCCCGGATTTCCCTGAATATAGAGCCCATATTTCCGAAGCTGATCCGCATTCCGAACGATGTGATCAAACGGCTCATCCTGCCAAAGTTTCCCTGTCCTGTTCAGTCTCTTATTGATCCGATGTGCGGAAACTGACCGCCAAGTTCCCATTATCTCAGTCAGTGAATGCCCACGGGCCGGAGTCACGAGTACGTGAACGTGGTTCGGCATGATGACGAATGATCCGAGGGAATAGTCCCTCCCGTCATGAAAGCGGAGAGTCGCCTCGACATCGGCGGACGACTTCATATCGCGCAGGATGCACTCGCCGTGTCCCTCATCAAAAATCGCCTCGATTTTTCCGGTGAAAAGCGCGTGGGCAGCGGCGACGGCGTCGCGGTCTTTCGGATTCTTTAGTGACGCGAGATATGCCTGCTTTTCTTCGTGCCATTCATTAAGTTTTTCGTCGGGAAGCGAGTCCGCTAGACGGAATGTCACGAAGTACGTGCAGCCGTCTTGTCGCCGATGGGGGAGGTTCCTTGCGGTGATCGCCGCTGGGGCTTTGGGGTCAAATTCGTGGAAAAGGCTGTGTCCCTGCGGGACTTCCGGCGGGGCGCCGGGGGAGACTAATGCAGGCGGGGCACCTGCGCCACTACGGTGTGTCACATCTCCCTCCTTTACATCCTCAATCACCGTATTCGCCGGCAGCCGATTTTGCGCGAGGCCGATTCGGCCAGCTCGCAAGTCGGTGCGGATCGCTGCATGGGCTTCGGGGTCGAAGCCGTTTTCCGTGAGCAGTTCATCGAGAGACTGGTCGCCTGCTTTGCCGCCTTTGGTGCGTGGGAGCATGGCGTCGAAGAGTTCCTGGACGACGCCGCGCAGCTCGGGCTTTGTGCGGCAGGCGCTTGCGAAACGATCCAGCTCGCTGCGTGTCGCGGCGGGGAGATCTTTCAGGTCGCGGCGGAGGAGCTGTGGCGCGAGGAGCAAATAGTAGCCTTTGGGCATGAGCCCGGCGTCGGCGGAAAGGAGGTCGGCGAACGTGCCGTTTTCGTTGATGCGGAAATCGTAAACCACCGGCTCCATCGCGAACGGCAGACTCTCGGCCAGCGCCTTTTTCGTGGCGGACATGATGATTTGAAGTCGGGCTTGCAGCTCGGATTTGCGGTGCGGTGCGACGATGAAACCCATGCCGCCGCCGGACATTCCACCGAGCATCCAAAAGCCCCAAAAGTCTTCGCCAAATTCGGCGCTCACCTGCTCGATGAGCCGCTCGGTGTAATAGTTTGTGGCCCACGGGATGATGGCTTGGATAGGGCCGCGGAAGTTCTCCGTGGTGAGCTGGCCGACTTTGCGGATGTCGCCGGTTTTGAGCGCGCCGATGATGCCGTCGAGGAAGCCGAGCGCTTCTTTTCTGCCGCGCCATTCTGCGGGGCAGCGGAGGAGATATTTTTCGGTGACCATCTCCAAAATTGGTCCGACATTTTGCGCCATTCCGCCGTGGACGACGACGAGGCTGTCTTGCAAAGCAAGCCGGGCGCTGTCGGGGATTTCGTCGCGGGAAAAGACGTGATGCTTCGGCATGAGCCGTCCGCGCGAGATGTTGAATTCCGGATCGGATTCGCAGGCGGGCACGCCTTCGATGAGCTTGATGCCGGGCCACACGCCGCCGCTGTCTTGCCAGCCGCCGCCGCTGCCGCCGATCCACTCGCCGAGGAGTGCGCGTGCGAGGACGAGTCGGCGTTCGCTTTCGCGCAGCGCGCCGGTGAGCGACTCGGCCTGGCCGGTCGCGCGCATGAGCACGGCGATGAGCGCGGCGAGTAAGTTCGTGGAGACGGCGAGCCGCGAGCCTTTCGGGATGTCGTTCACGGACGATACAAGCTCGATGCCGCGTCCGGGCCCGAGCATTTGCGCGAGTAAATCGCCGAGCGATTGCCCGCTGCCCTCGATGCCCGGAGGCACGACGCCGCTGGCGATGACTGCGGCTTTCAGGAGGCCGAGGTAGTCTTTTGCAAAATCGAACACTTCGCCGAGTGAGTCGATTTCTGCGGAAGCGCTGAGGTCCACCGAGACGAGGCGGATGACCGGTTTCTCAATCACACGCAGCCACGCGCTGACGGGCGGCTGCGGCTCGGCGTCGCGTTTGTGGACTCCGAGATCGACGCTGATGTTCAGCACCTTCGCGCCTTCGGGGAAATCCATGCCGAGGAAAAAGATGTCGCTCCACGCACTGTGCGTGAGGTCCATGCGGACCGGCGTGCGCTCGCGGAGAATCGGGAAAGTGCCGTCGGTTGCGCGCGCGAGAAGCTCGGGCCGGAAACGCAGCGGCTGGTCTTTCGGATGGCCCATGCGGAACATCCACTGGTTACCCCGCACAGTGCGAACGCTGCGGCGGACTTGATCTGCGAGCGTCTGGAATGCGAGCCGGTGATATGCGGCAGCGAGCGCGCTGGAAATGGAATCGCTCGCGCCGACGGTGCGCTGGTTTTCGAGGAAGACTTCGATGGCTTCCTCGAAGCGGCGTGCGAGAAGGTGCTCGAAGCCGTGGAAGGGGATAAGTCCCTGCGGGACTTCCGGCGGGGTGCCGGTGGGGACTAATGCAGGCGGGGCGCCTGCGCCACTACGCTCCATCCGCTCGGGCAAGTGGTAGCGATGAATGGCGGCAAGGAAAAACAGCGCGCGGACGCGCTCGTAGAGATTGTCGGCCTGCCGCCGGAAGGTCTCCAGCGCATCGCATTCGGCGATCAATTGTTCGAGCGAATGCCCGGCGATTTGTTCGTCGAGCGAGAGGTCGCGCGTGTCGGCGTCGGGGCTGGTGATGAGGTCAATGAGTGTCACGGCGATTCAGAAAATATGGGAACAAACCCGGCTTGGGAAAAATGGTGATCATGCGTCAACGCGTCGGAAATCAATTCGTCCTTCATCACCAAAAACGAAATGCAATCCGTGAGCGACCAATCCTTGTCCGGGCGAGCCGCATAGAATGCCAATCCGCGCCGATAAAGTTCATCGCTGTTGCCGACAATCTTCACGTTCGGGTCGGTCTCGAGTTCGTGCAAAAAACAGGACGCATCTGCGCGGATCGATGTTTTCCCGAACGTATTTGCGACCTCAGCAAGTACCCAACGTGTTGTGAAAAAGAAATCCTGCGTGCCATCCGCATAATCAGTCACGCGAACGTGGTGCTCATCACGTTCATTCAGCAATGCGATATAGAAAAATGCGTCGGCGAATACGGGCTTCACGGATTTCGTTTTGGAGTTCCGTAGAGATAGTGATCGTGATTCTCCGCAAGGTCCACGGGGCCATCTTTCATGATCCCGACATATTTTTTGTAACGCTCGCCAAACGTCTTTTTAGCGGGTTCCTGCTCGCCTGTGACTTGTTCGATTCGCACTGTCGTTCCATCAGGAAAATGAACTCCTTCCGGCAATTTGATCGTGTCGTTCGTAACTGTGGCTGTGATGCTCATGTTCGTAGTGTAATCTATTTCCCCTGCGATGTCGCCAGCAACTCCACCATTCCCCGCAGCACTTCGTCGCGGTCTTTGCCAGCCAGCGCCAGGGCGAGTTGGGCGGTGAGGAGTCCGTATTTTACGCCGAAATCGTAGCGGCGTCCGTCGAGTTCGGCGGCGAGGTAGCGCTCGCTTTCAGCGAGTTTGGCGAGGGCTGCGCGGAGGTGGATGCTGTTTTCTCGTCCTGTGTTTTGTTTGAAAAAGGCCGCAAGCTCCCGATGCACGCCGGGCGTGAGGACGTGCATCCCGAAGAAGCACAAATAGTAGCCTGCGCGAAGTCCGGGGACGTCGATTTTTTGCTCGGCTTCGGTGGGTGTTGGTTTTTCGAGAACGGTATCGACTTGGTAAAGCCGACGCGCTGCATCGACGAGCTTGCCGCCGACTGCGCCGTAGTATGCGAGCTGGCTTTCGTGGGTGCTTTGCACGGCGGAAATCGCGCACTTTTCCGCGCGGGCGAGGGCGACGAGTTGGGCGGCGCAGCCTTGGCCGGTGTGGGAGAGATACAAGTGGTCGCCGACGAGGAGTAGAAATGCGTCGCCGCCTGTAAACTCCGCTGCGCAGTGGACGGCGTGGGCGTAGCCGAGCGGCTGGGTTTGCTCGATGAATGTCAGCCGTTGCGCGTGTGGCCCGGCGGCGGTGCGGAATGCAGCGGAGTCTCCAGGGCTGATGACCACTGCGATGCTCTCGATCCCGGCGCTGAGCACTTCCTCAATGATGATGGCGAGGGCGCTCTTTGTCTGCCCGTCGCGATCGACGAGCGATTGGAGCGGGAGCGGGCGCTGGCTTTTGCCTGCGGCGGTGATGACTGCTTTTCGGATTTCCATGCGTTTGCGCGAGTGTGGCGATTGAGCTTCGGCAGGTCAAACGCGCGAAACGGGGATGCACACGCCGTGCCCGTCAGCCCACGGACTCCACGATCACTTTCATTCCCTCGATATTGACGACACGAATGTTTGCGCCTGAATCGATGAAAGTTCCGTCGCTCATCACGTCCACGACGTGGTCGCCAAAAGTTGCCTTGCCGGCGGGCCGGAGGGTGGTCTTCGCGATACCGGTATCGCCAGCGCTCACGGATGGCTTCCATGTTTCGGGGACGCTGGAGAGAGCGTTTCCGAGGACCATTCGGCGGTAGATGAATGTGTGCGGAAGAAGTTTCGCGATGATGGCGCCGACCACGACCGCACCGCCCAGCGCGATGATGAGGTTGAGCATTGGCCCTTCAAAATCGTTGCCTTTCAGCGTTCCGGGCTGGCTCGGCCAATGGTCCACCATAGCCCAAACGATAGAGCCGAGGACCATCAGCGCGCCGAGCATTCCGGTGATCACCGTGCCGGGGATAACAAATATCTCGATGACGATGAGCATCGCGCCGATGACAAAAACGGCCGTCGCTTCGAGGCCGGAGAGCGCGGCGATGTAGTGGCCGAGGAAAAAGAACGCAAAACAAACCAGCGAGATGATGCCGGGAATCCCGAAGCCGGGCGCCTTCATCTCAATGTATGCGCCGACGATCCCGCCGAGGAGAAGTAGCCAGGAGATTTGGGTAATAAACAGGGCCGTGGTCTCGAAGCCGGTCGGCACCAGCCGATTCATCCCGCCGGTGATGTGCTCAAGTTTCAGCACATCCTCCAGCTTTTCAGCGAGACCTTCGGCGAGGAGTTTTTTCCCGTTGTAAAGTCGCACGGCTTCGCCGCCGTTCAGACTGAGCAGCGTTGCGCTGCCGTCGATTACGGTATCGCCAATTTTTAGTTCCTTCTCGGTGACCATGAATGCCTCGGCGATGTCGGGATTATGGCCGTTTTCTGTGGCCGCCGCGCGCATTCGGGCTGTGTAAAACGAGTCGGCTTTCTGCTTCAACGTTTTTTGCAGATCGGCACCATCGCTCGTGATTACGGCTGCGGCCCCGATGACGGCATCTCCGCGCATGTAGATTTTCTTTGTCCCGATCGAGATGAGCGCGCCTGCGGAACCCGCGTTCGGATTGATGTAGGTGACCGTCGGGAGCTTTGTTTTTCGCAGCAGTTCAAGGATGTCCATCGTCACGCCCAAGTCTCCGCCGGGCGTATCCATATCGATGATAAATGCGGATGCGTTCATCTTTTCCGCCTCTTTCAGCCCGCGGCGGAGGAGCATGAGTTGCACCTCGTCCACTCCGCCCTTGAGTCTGAAAACGTAGGCCGGTGCGTTCAGATTTTTCGGGGATTCCAACGGCGTTGCGGGTTCGTCCGCAGCAAACGTGGCGGCGGGAAACGCGAGCAGCGCCATGAGGCAGAGGGAGAAGAGTCTTTTCAAGAATGTGGAAGCGTTCATCGTCCTATTCACATTAGCACGCGCCGGAAGAATAGGGACTTTTCTTTCGCGTTTGGAGCCATTATCTCCAGCCGTGTGATTGCCAACGCATCCCGAATTATCGTCGCCGTTTTCGCCATCTTCTTCGCTGCGTGTGCGAAGGACCGGGTACACACGATGGTCGTCAGTATTCCGCAGCAAAAAATGGCCCTCTATAAAAAGGGAAAGCTGATGCACGTTTACGATGTCTCCACGTCGAAATTTTGCATCAGTTCCTCGCAAGGCAGCAACGGCACGCCGCTGGGACGGCACGAAGTCGCGAAGAAAATCGGCGGCGGAAAGCCGTCCGGGATGAAGTTCAAGAGCCGCCGCCCCACGGGTGAAATTGTGCCGGTCAATGCGCCAGGACGCGACCCGATTGTCTCGCGGATCTTGTGGCTGAAGGGGCTGGAGCGGCATAATCGGAACACTTTCGCCCGCTGCATTTACATCCACGGGACACCTGAGGAATGGAGGATCGGAACTCGGGCGAGCTACGGGTGCATCCGCATGAGATCGCGCGAAGTCATTCAGCTTTACGGCATCGTGGGTGTTGGGGCCCGGGTGGATATTCGGAATGAGTTGCTGCCGGAACCAACGCTGTGAGCCGCGAGTTGCGCGAGCTTCGGTGGTGGATGCGTTTTTTCATCGTCGCGCTGGTCGTTAGCGGACTTACGGCGTTTCCATTGGCGACGGAGATGAGGCTGCTCGGGGAATGGTTTCATGTCGATGCGCCGGGCATCCCGGAGCAAGGGATTCAATGGTGGTTTCGGAGTATCCGGGATGCGCTGAACGACACCTATTCGCGCTATCCGTGGCTCGGGTACGGGACGGATTGGCTGGCGTTTGCGCATCTGGTGATTGCGGTTTTTTTCATCGGGCCCTACCGCGATCCGGTGCGAAATGTGTGGATTATCCAGTCGGGCCTCATCGCCTGTGCTGGGGTGGTTTTGATGGCATTTATCTGCGGACCGATTCGGGAGATTCCGTTTTATTGGCGCTGCATTGATGCGTCATTCGGCGTTTTCGGAGCTTTGCCGCTGTGGAGAGTGCTGGTTTTGACCAAGCGCTTGGAGACAGGCCGGACTTAGTGCCAGAATAGCTCATATTGCGAGCCTTTTGAAATGGCGGAAGTGTGACACTGTGGCGCGTTATAATCGTTCTGTGCTCTAAGATAAAATACGTAAATAGCTTTGGTTCAATGCACAGCGCCGAAAAGTGGACATGCAGAAAAGCGCGGCATTCTAAAAGCTGTATAGTCAGTCGTCAATTCCGACAACACACACTATGAACATTCTAAATTCCATCATTCCTGAACTAAATTCGCGCTCGCCTTACGGCCAATTGCGCGAGCAACTCAACCGTCTCTTCGATGTCTCGGCGTCGCGTGCGCCGGAGTCGTTTGGTGACTGGTCGCCGGCGTTGGACGCCTTCGAGGACAAAGACAAATACGTGGTGTCGCTCGAACTTCCAGGCATGAAGCGCGAAGACATCTCTGTCACCGTCCACGATGGCGTCCTTACAGTCGCCGGGGAACGCAAAAGCGAACAGGACAGCAAGACCGGCGCGGTGCATCGCTCGGAGCGCTACTACGGGAAATTCACCCGTAGCGTGAGCCTTCCTTCTACCGCTAAAACCGACAATGTAGCCGCTTCTTACAAAGACGGCGTCCTCCAAATCGAGCTGCCTAAAGCCGAAGAGGCCAAACCAAAATCCATCGAAGTCAAAGTCTCGTAATCTCACAATCCCGGCGGGCATTAACCGCCCGTCGGGCCAGGTTTTCCATCAAAAATCAGCAAACACAAACATGAGCACCAACACACAACCCGGTATCAAAACCGTCCGTCCAGCATCCAGCATCATTCAACGCCCAGACGGCTTCATCATTGAGTGCGACATGCCCGGCGTATCACGCGAAGGCATCCAACTCACGGTGGAAAAAAACGTCCTGACGATCACTGGTCACCGCAATGCCGCGAACCTCGGCAATCTGCTCCACCGCGAAAGCCGCGCTTGTGATTACCGGCGCACGTTTTCGCTGGAGGCCGAGATCGACTTCACGCGCATCAACGCCCGGTACGAAGCCGGAGTTCTGCAAATCCTGCTTCCGCACGCCGAGGCGGTGAAGCCGCGGCAGATCGCAGTGAGCTAAATCAGCTCCGCGATTTGCACGGCATTCAGCGCTGCACCTTTGAGGAGCTGGTCGCCCACGACCCAAAACGCTAGGCCGTTGTCCAGCGCGCAGTCCATGCGCAAACGGCCGACCTGACAATTGTCGCTGCCTGCGACATTCAAAGGGAGCGGGTATTTTGCCTCGGCGGGTTCATCGAGAATGTCGATGCCCTCTGCCGCTGCGAGAACCTCGCGTGCCGCGGCGACGCTGACGGGTTTTTCAAACTCCGCGCTGACCGCGATCGAGTGCGCCCGATAAACCGGGACGCGCACACAAGTGACCGATGCCTTGAATGAAGGATGGTGCATAATGCGCCGCCCTTCATTCTGCATTTTCATCTCTTCCTTCGTGTAGCCGGAATCGAGGAAACTATCCACATGCGGCAGGACGTTGAACGCGATCTGGTGCGGGTAAACGGTGCGCGGAATCGGCAATCCGGCTGCAATTGCGGCGACTTGATCTTCGAGTTCCTTGATCGCCTGCGCGCCGGTTCCCGAAACGGCCTGATACGTCGAAGCGAAAATCCGCTTCACCCCAAAAGCCCGATGCAACGGAGCCAGCGCCATCAGCGTGATGGCCGTCGAGCAGTTCGGATTCGCGATGATGCCGCGGTTCAGTTTGATGTCCGCACCATTCACCTCGGGCACCACGAGCGGCACGTCCAAGTCCATACGAAATGCGGACGAATTATCCACCACGACCGCGCCCGCCTGCGTGGCGAAAGGCGCGTATTGCTTGGAAATCCCGCCGCCTGCGCTGAAGAGCGCGATGTCCACACCCGCGAAAGATTGCTCGGTCAGCTCCTGCACGGGAATCATCTCGCCCTTGAAAGGAAGCGACTTTCCAGCCGAGCGAGCGGAAGCGAGGAGCGTCAATTTCCCGACGGGAAAATTACGTTTCTCCAGCGTCTTCATCATCTCGATTCCGACGGCTCCAGTGGCTCCAACGATGGCTACATGCATGCTTTTGCTCATAAATAAAAGGGCGCGGAACTTACCGCGCCCCGCGCTCTTGTCGAGGCTTGCGTCTTCCGAAGAGCGATTTCGATATACCGGAAAACCCTATCGCTCAAACGGGCTCTGCGCGATGGGTTCGCCGCAGAAGAGGCATTTCACTCGCTGGCGGCCCACGGTGCGGTTGCATTTGGGGCAGGGGGTTGGCGGGGTTTTTGGTTTTTTGCCGTCGAGTTTGCCGTCTTCGATGTCGATGAGCGTGATTTGTTTGATCAGCTCGTTGTCGTCCATTCCGTGTTGCTCTTTGAGAATCCGCCAGAGCGCCTCGGTGATGAAAAACTGGCGCTCCACGTTCGCTTGCAACTCCATGACGACGGAGGAATCCGCGACGGAGCGGGAGCTGAATGGCTGGGATGAAGTGGACTCGCTGCGTGGTATATCGAACATGGCGGTGGAATTATTCGGTGGTGAAAACTTCGCGTTTTAATACGCCGACATAGGGCAAATTGCGGTAGCGTTCCTGATAGTCGAGGCCGTAGCCGACGACGAACTCATCGTCGATGTCGAAGCCGAAGTAGTCGGCCTCCATTTCCTCGTCGCGGACTTTGTTTTTGCGCAGGAGGACGCAGATGCGGACGCTGGCGGGATTTGCTTCGGCGTGGAGCCGGTTGCAGATGGCGTGGAGCGTGCGACCGGTGTCGAGGATGTCGTCGAGGATGAGGACGTGGCGGTCATCGACTTCGGGCAGTGAGGTTTGGTCAAAGGTCACGGTGCCGGAGCTTTCCGTGCCGCCGTGATAGCTGGAGACGCTGAGGCAATCGAGGCTGAGCGGGCGCTGGATGCGGCGGAGGAGGTCGGCCATGAAGAAGAGGCTGCCGTTCAGCACGGCGATCACGGTGAGTTCGCGGCCTTCGTAGTCGGCGGTGATTTGGGTGGCAAGTTCATCGAGCCGACTGAGGATGGTTTGCTCGTGAAAGAGCGTGCGTTCGATGTCTTGGTCCATGAATTATTGGCGCTCGCTCTCGGGGCGGAGAAATTCCACTTTGTCTCCTACTTTCTTTTTCTCCCATTCGCTTTCGGCGAGCATTACGTCGTAGGTTTTATCGAGCTCCGGGACGTAAACTTTCAGGTAGTGGCCGCTATCGGTGATCTTTTCCGTGATGCCGCGGCTGCCGCGTTCCGCGCTCACTACGATGTCGCGAGATTGCTCGCCGGACTTATATTTTTCACGGATGACGCCCGTCAGCATGTTCGGGTTTTTCGCAGTGCCGGTGTAATGAATTGCGGCTCCGATAAAGCCGAGGATTGCGACTAGGATGACCGCTGCGATCGCGAAATCGCGGCGGGTCATTCCCGAGACTACGAGGACGGGTTTTTTTGGCGGCTGCGGCTGGTTCATGGGATCAAATGATGAGCGGTGAAGGCGCGCCGAGTGTGCGGTCCCACACGTATCGTTTCAAGATGACTTTCGCGGTCGCGGTGAGCGGCACCGCGAGGATCGCGCCGAGCAGACCACCGAGGAGGAGCGACCAAAGGAAGACGGAAAAGATGACGGTGACAGGATGCAAGCCGACGCGCTCGCCGACGATTTTCGGAGTCACAAACAGGCCATCCACCTGCTGCACCACGGCGAAGATGCCGGTGACGATGAGCGGGAAAACCCACCACGCGGCGTTCGATGAAACCATCCATGAACCGCCTTGCACCGATGCGATGATGACGGCAGGAATCCAGCACAACGCAATGCCGAGATACGGGATGATGCCGAGGAAACACAGGCCAAACCCGATGAGGATTCCGAAGTCCAGCCCTGCCGAAGCGAGCAGAATTCCCGTGGCCACGCCGTTGATGAGACTGACGATGAGTTGCCCGCGGAAGAAGGCGATGAGGTAGCCGTTGATCTCCGTGAGGCAGGAGACGACTTCGTCTTTGAACTCGCTCTTGCGGAGCGGAATGTAGCCCGCCCAGCCCTTCGCGATGTGCGGCGATTCTGTGAGGAAATAGAACAGGTAAAGCGGCACAATCACGAGCGATAGCATGAAGCCGAAAAAGCCGAGAAAGCCGCCGAGACTGGCGCTCAAAAACGTCCACACATTTTTCGCGATCGCAGGGAGCGCATCGCTCACCCAGTCGCCGCTCACGACCTTGTGCAGATTTTCTTCGAGGTTCTCGTCGGCTTGCTGCTTCGTTTTATCGGGCGAGTGCGCGCCTGCGAGAGTTGGCGGGGAGTCAGCGGCGGGCTTGGTCGGGGGAGTGACGACCATTTCCTCCACGGGTGCTGCCGGTGGTGTGGCCGGTGCAGGCGTTCCTTCCGCCTTTTTCGCGACCGTTTTCGGCACGACCTCCTTCGGCAGCGTGAGCATTTCTTCCGGGAGAAGTTTCACGCCGTATTGGTCGCGCACGCCGATTGCAAATTTCGCCACGCCATGACGGACCTTGTAGCTGATATCCGGCACCTTCTTCGCGAGCTTTACCGTCTGCGTGGAGACGACCGGGATGATCCAGAAAAGGATGCCGACAATCGCCAGCGACGAGATGATAAATACGCCCGTGACTGCGCGATGCCGCGTAGTGCCATATTTGACCATACGCGTCACGACCGGCTCCATTAAATAGGCCATGACCCCCGCAACTGCGAAGGGCACCAAGATGGGCTGCATGAAGGCCATCACCCGCGAAAACACGTAAAGGAACCCCACCGACACGGCGAAAATGACGGCGACGGATAGCGCGGAGGCAGCGCGCCAGATTACTTTTTTTTGCCAGGTTGTTGGATACTCCGGAGGAGTTGTCATGTGGACTGGATGTTTGTCATGCATAAGCGCGGCGGCAACTCATAAAGCGAAAAAAAGCTTCTACTTTCGGGTGTGATTGGAAGTGGAACGCGAATGTTGCGATGCGAGTGTAACGAGCCAAGGGGTGGCGGCATTCTTGCCGCCGTTGTTATAGCGCGAAGCGCCCATTTTTGATCACTGCGGTTCCGGCGAGAGGCGTGGTTACCAAATCAGGCGCTGCGCGCTACAAAAACGGCGGCAGAGTCGTAAGACAGCCAAAGGCAAATGCCGCCGCTCCT
>JAYTMG010000194.1:0-1539 GCA_043728745.1 Verrucomicrobiaceae bacterium | reverse complement strand
CAGATCACCAGCGCCGAGACGCTCGGCGTCGAGGGACGCGGCCCTTACTACGACAAAGCGGGCGCATTGCGCGACATGGTGCAGAGCCATCTCGTCCAGCTCATGTGCCTCGTCGCGATGGAGCCGCCATCGAGCCTCAGCGCCGATGCGATTCGCGATGAAAAGGTGAAAGTCGTCCGCGCATTGCGCCGTCTGGAACCCGATGGCGTGGGCCGCGATATCGTGCGCGGTCAGTATGACAAAGGCAGCATCGGCGGCACGCAAGTGCCCGCCTACCGCACCGAGGAGCGCGTGAATCCGCAGAGCGAGACGGAGACTTTCGTCGCCCTGCGAATGCATGTGGACAACTGGCGCTGGCACGGCGTTCCGTTTTACATGCGCGTCGGCAAACGGCTTGCAAAGGGCGGCGCGGAAATCGCGATTCAATTCAAGGAAGCCCCCGGCGTTCTCTTTAACACCGCCGAAGCCCCGCTCGGGCCAAACCAGCTCGTCATCCGCATCCAGCCCGACGAAGGCGTTTCGCTGAGGCTCCAGTGCAAAGTGCCCGGCAGCACGCTCCGCATCGAGCCTGTGAAGATGGATTTCCACTACGGCACCAGCTTTGGCAAACAGAGCCCCGAGGCCTACGAGCGGCTCATTCTCGATGCCATGAGCGGCGACGCCACGCTCTTTGCCCGCCGCGACGAAGTCGAAGAGGCCTGGCGCTACGTCGATGTCATCGAAAACGCATGGCACGCGAGCGACACCCCGCCGCCGCTTTGTCCTTACGCTTCCGGCTCCTGGGGGCCAAAGGAAGCCGACGAACTCATGAGCAGCGACGGCCGCGAATGGCGGAGGATGTAACATGGGCGCACTCGATTCACTCGGAACGCCGGTCGAAGTCGCATCCATCGGCAAAGAACTCAAAAAGCTCTGGGCCGCCGACCAGACGCGCACCCGCGCCACCCTGTTTAACTTCGCCATCATCTGCCAGGGCGAAGCAGCCATGCAGGCCAACACGGAACTGCTCGAGAACTTCATCGGCAGCCACGCATTCCGCGCCGTCCTCATCGGCATCGAGCCCGGCCCGACCGATAGCGTGCAGGCGTGGATCAATGCCCGCTGCTACCTCCCGAAAGCCGGCGCAAAACACATCTGCTCCGAGCAGGTGTCGCTTTACGTGAAGGGAAATGTGCGGCGGCTCCTGCCAAATCTCCTCTTTAGCCAGCTCGACTCCGATCTCCCCCTCACGCTCCTCTGGCGCTGCGAATGCCCGGACGAGATGGACCCGGAAATCTGGCGCTGGGTGGACCGCGTCATCTTCGACACCTCCGCATGGCCGCATCCCCGCCAGCAGCTCAGCGCCCTTCGCCACCAGCTCGGCAGCGGACGTACCGTCATGTGCGACCTCGCGTGGACCCGCACCTTGCGGCTCCGGCAGGCCATCGCGCAAATTTTCGATACCGAGAATCTCGCCGAGCTTCACCTCATCAAGAGCGTCAAAATCGTCCACTCCCCCGGCGCCCGCTCCAGCGCCATCCTCCTCCTCGGCTGGCTCGC
>JAYTMG010000193.1:0-1707 GCA_043728745.1 Verrucomicrobiaceae bacterium | reverse complement strand
TTGTTCGTGTAGAATCCCGCGACTTCCGCCCAGCCGGTGAACGGCATGACTTTTGGATTTTCTTTCAGGATGACCTGCGCGCCAAAAGCGTCGTCTGTTTCGGCGTCGAAAGCTTCGATTTCAGACTGCGGCTTCGGCCTTGGCGAAAGGCTGATTCGCGCTTCCGGGATGGCCACTTGCCGGACTTGCTCGATCTGTGCCGGGCCCGGCTGCGTGGGGATTTGCGCCCACGCGGCTCCCGACGCGGCGAGTAGAGTGACAGAGATTCTAATGGGCTGATTAAGCATGATTTCAGTCCCGTTTAAGCAGCACCCATACCGCCGTGTGAAAACATTGTTCGGCGGGGATTTCTCTGCGCATCCACTTTGAAGCTGCAATTTTTGCAATCTGTGTCCACAAGGGACGCATGACTCTTGGGTTTACGGGCGGTTTGAAGCCGGGAAAATTTCTTTGCGGAATGGCAGTGGCACTTTTGGCCACGGCGGGTGCCTGCTTTGCCGCGGAAAAACCAAAGGCGGACAGGGCCGCAGCGAAAGAAGGTGCGGGGCACATGAAGGAAGAGCTCGGAGTGAACTCGTTTACGACGCCGAGCATCGAGACGCTCTTCACTGCATTGAAGGAACTTCGCCCGATCATTTTCGAGAAAGTCTCCCGCGATCTTCCCGATTCCGTTCCCGGCGATCGCGCCCGGCTCGCTTTGAGCACCGGAGTATTGCTCGCCGACGGACTCCTCGCCGTGTCCGCGGAAAAGCAATCGCGGCTCGATGACATCGGCCGACTTTTGCTCCGCCACGCCAAGGGCCTCGGCGTGAGCGACCACGTCACACGCCATAATAAGAGCATCCTCGAAAAGGCCGCATCGAAAGACTGGAGCGGCATCCGCGCCGAACTTATCGGCACCCAGCGCGATGTGGAAAAAGCCATGTTGGCGCTCAAGGACGAAGAAATCGCCCACCTCGTCGCACTCGGCGGCTGGGCACGAGGGCTGGACATCGCCGCCGGACTCGTCGCCGAACAATACACCGCCGAGCGTGCGGCAATCCTCGTGCAGCCCGATGTGTTGAATTACTTCATAGACCGCGTCGAGACGCTCAACCCCTCGCTCAAAAAAACAAAGCTCTTCACGGGGCTCGGAAAAAGTCTCGTCGAAATCCGCACGCTCTCGATCAAGGACGCCGCAGCGCCACCCGTGGCGGAAGAGCTGAAAAAGATCCGCGAGCTCGCGAGCGGCATCATCACCCTCATCGGCACACCCGAGGAATAGCCGCGCGTGCTCATTGCTTTCAACAAACCTTACGGCGTCCTCAGCCAGTTCACGCCCGACGGCTCGCCGAACCGCACCCTCGCAGAGTTCGCCTTCCCGAAGGATGTCTATCCACTCGGTCGGCTCGACGCGAATAGCGAAGGTCTGCTGCTCCTCAGCGACGAGCCCTATTTGAACAAACGCCTCCTCATCCCCGAGAACGCCCACGCCCGCACCTACTGGGCGCAAGTCGAGCGCATCCCCACGGCCGAGGCCCTCGCCACCATGGCGTGCGGAGTCGTCATCGGCGACATCCAGACGCTCCCATGCAAAGCTTGGATGCTCACACCGCAGCCCCTCATCCCGCCGCGCAACCCGCCCATCCGCTTTCGCAAAAACGTCCCCGACTGCTGGATCGCCCTCGCACTCGTGGAGGGGAAAAACCATCAGGTTCGCAAAATGAC
>JAYTMG010000192.1:0-1043 GCA_043728745.1 Verrucomicrobiaceae bacterium | reverse complement strand
GGGTAGGGCGTCGTCGCTCCGCGCGCGCCGGGCCACGCCGGTGGAGAGACGGTTTAGAACTGCTCATGCCTCACTCCGGCGCGCGCGGAGCGACGATGCCCTGCCGCCCTCGGCGCTAGTTAAGAACAGTTCCAAGATACGCCCCGGTTGTCCCAGAGGCTGGGAGGAAATTCCAAATCATAGAAATCAAATCCCAAGGCGCGGACAGTGTGAATGCTTCATTGCGACAGTTTTTTGCGTGGCGCTCTACAGCAAACATGACGTGCTCGCCCACATCTCAGGCCAGATCTGGAAGAATTTTGTCTACTTCACCATCGGCGGCCACGCGCGTCGGGAGATGTCGCCCTGCGATTTGACGAAGACGCGGATTACTTACCGGCGGCGATCTGCCGCAGGTGGGGCAGGACGCCAGACTACTTGTAGCCGCCTTTGAATTTCTTCCGCGCCTCCTCCGAGAGTTTGTTCGTCGGCCCGAGCGTGAACTCGTCGCCGCTGCGCCAAGGCTTGGCCTCACCGTTCAAACCCAGATTGCGCGGCAGCAGCTCGATGACGTGTCCAAAGCAGTCCAGCGCCACGCTGCCGGGCTGCGACATCAGATCATCGTAGGCCAGGCGTCCGAACGGGACGGGCATTTTCGGCTTCACGAAGGCGACCGTGCCAGTGCCGTTCGTGCCGATCGATTCGCCGAGGAACCGCACGGTGACATTGGAAAGGCCGAGCGCGTCCTGCCGGACGACCAGTTGCGGGACGCCGCTCGCATTGGTGCCGAACGTGACCTCCCATGGTCCCTGCCCCGTCTGCCAGCGGGTCATCCATGACCAGGCGAGCAGATAGAAAACCAGCGCGACCACGAAGGTGAGGACGGCAGATTTCCAAGAGACACCGGGCGATTTCATCAAGGCGCGAAGCATTCGCCGCGCGGGAAAACCGTGTCAAGGAACCGCTCGAAAACGGGCTGGGAACGAGGCGGAAATTTTTGTGGTGTTCTCACTTTCGTTTGATACATTCGCCCACTCTAAATTTTGGGAAGAAGATTTTTCCCG
>JAYTMG010000191.1:0-1069 GCA_043728745.1 Verrucomicrobiaceae bacterium | reverse complement strand
CGACTGGTTCAAGAGTTTTGATAAGTCCGACAAAGGCCGCATCTACCGCATCCACGATCCGGCGACGGACGCGAGCGCCGCCGTGCAGGAGACGAAGCGTCTGCTCGCGGATGGGATGAGCAAGCGCAGTGTGAAGGAACTCGCGGAACTGCTCGGGCATCGTGACCGGCGCGTGCGGCTGGAGGCGCAATGGAGTTTGGAAACTCGTTGCATGACCAACGGTGCCGCTTTCGATGCGGTTCGTGCCACGTTGAACACTACCAATGCAAATGCCATCGCCCGCCTTCATGCTACATGGGCGCTTGGCAATTTCTTTGCGAAGGCGATGGCCACGACAAATGCCGGGAGCCATCGCATCCGTGCAAACTCGGCGGTTTACATCCTTCAGTCCCGATTGGACGACGAGGATGAGGCGGTGCGAGTGGCGGCTGTTAATGCTTTAGCCGCAAAACCGAGGGGGATTTGGTTCGGCGGAGTGCGGACTGACGAAAGCTCGCGCGTCCGTTTTGCCGCAGCGAATGCAACCGGTCATGCGTTTTTGGGTTCCCGCCTGACGCAGAATGAGCGCAGCATGAGCGTGCCACCAGCGGTGGACGCGCTCTTCAAGCTTCTGGGCAGGGATGATAGCGACAACTATCTTCGCCATGCCGTCGCACTCGCTCTCGCCCGCATCGGGGACACGAACGCTTTGCTCAATGCCGCCTTTGGACCGAGTGATTCTCGAACGTCTCGTTCCGTCCGTCTCGGCGCGCTCCTCGCCCTCCGTCGCATGGGCAGTCCGGCGGTGGCGCGTTTCCTCGATGATGCCGACCCACAGCTCGTCCTCGAAGCGGCTCGCGCCATCAATGACGTGCCCATTCCCGAGGCGTATCCGCAACTCGCCGCGCTCATCGGGACTGACGGCAGGTCTTCGCTCGACTCGGCGCACGCTGTTTCCCCTCACCCCGGCCCTCTCCCCAGGGGCTTACCATTGCGCACAAGTCTGGAGTGATGTTTTGCCAATCCCAAAGGGATTGTATCATTTAGCCCAGGGTTGGCGCGTCGCGCGCCTACCCTGGGTGGCATGGGC
>JAYTMG010000190.1:0-13762 GCA_043728745.1 Verrucomicrobiaceae bacterium | reverse complement strand
CGGCTTTGCCGTGGTGGCCTGCGACATTCAGCGCGAACGGCGGGTGCCGGAGACAGGCATCGCCAACCTCGCATTCCACAATTTCAGCGCGACGCAAATCCTCGCCGGCGTCGGCAATGGACTGGCCGAAGCGATGGCGAAACTTATACAACTCACCAAGGCTCACTGATGAAAACCACACTCATTTCTCTCACGTTCGCCGGCATCCTCGCCGTGCCGTTTCCGGCTTTGGCCGCTGCCAAGGGCTCGCTGACGATTCCCGACTTCACGCAAGGCGAGGTCATCCCCGCAGGCGCGAAGCACGACTGGAATCTTGGCGCCATCGGGGCGCGCGGCTGGATGTTTTGCGATAAGATGGTGACGAGCGACGCCCGGCAGGTTGCCATTACCAAAGTGGATAAGGGATCGCCCGCTGAGGGCAGCCTCGTTGTCGGCGACGTTCTGCTCGGCGTGGGCGGCAAGCTGTTTTCCTACGACCCGCGCACCGAGTTGGGCAAGGCGCTCACGCTTGCGGAATCGGACGCGGGCGGTGGAAAGCTGGCACTCACACGCTGGCGCGCGGGCAAGGCAGAAGAGGTCGTCGTCAAACTCCTAGTGCTCGGAAACTACAGCGCCACCGCGCCGTACGCCTGCCCGAAGTCGAAGCGCATTTTCGAGCAAGGATGCAAATTGCTCGCCGCTCAAATCGCCGAGCCGGCTTACGCGAATAGCCAAGATCCCATCCCCCGCTCGCTCAACGCGCTCGCGCTGCTGGCCAGCGGGGACCCTTCCTATTTGCCGCTGGTGAAGAAGGAAGCGCAGTGGGCGGCGGACTTCTCCGCAGACAGTTTTCAGACCTGGTATTATGGCTACGTCATGATGCTGCTTTCCGAATACGTCATCGCGACGGGCGATGTGAGCGTCATGCCCGGCTTGAAGCGGCTCGCACTGGAAGCCGCCAACGGTCAGAGCGCCGTCGGCTCGTGGGGCCACCGTTTCGCGATCCCCGACGGACGCCTCGGCGGCTACGGCATGATGAACTCTCCCGGCGTGCCGCTCACCACCGCGCTGGTGCTGGCCCGTACCGCAGGCGTGAAGGACGCGGCGGTGGACCGCGCCATCGAGCGCAGCGTCCGGTTGCTGCGCTTCTATATTGGAAAAGGCGCGATTCCCTACGGCGACCACGCCCCGTGGACGGAGACGCACGAAGACAACGGCAAGTGCGGCATGACCGCTGTTCTCTTCAGTCTGCTCGGCGAAGCTAAAGGCGCGGAATTTTTCTCCCGCATGAGCGTCGCCTCCCACGGCCCGGAGCGCGATACCGGGCACACCGGCAATTTTTTCAACATGGTCTGGGCCGTGCCCGGTATCGCGCAATCCGGGCCGCAAGCCACGGGCGCTTGGATGCAGGAATTTGGCGGCTGGTATTTCGACCTCGCCCGCCGATGGGACGGCGGCTTCGCCCATCAAGGCCCGCCGGAGCCGGGCAACGACAGCTACGCCGGATGGGACTGCACGGGTGCTTATCTACTCGCACACGCAATGCCGCTCCGGAAAATTTACCTCACCGGCAAACGCCCCGGCGGAGCGCCGCAGCTCACCGCAGCCGCCGCGCAATCGCTCATCCTCGATGGGCGGGGCTGGAGCAACAAAGACCGCAAAAGCGCCTACGATGCGCTTAGCGAAGAACAACTGTTGGCCCGCCTCGGCAGTTGGTCGCCCTCCGTGCGCGAGCGTGCTGCGTCGGGCCTCGAACGCAAAAAAAGCGCGGCCATTTCCGCGCTGCTGAAAATGCTCGAATCGCCAAGCCTTGATGCCCGCTACGGTGCCTGCCAGGGACTCGCCTCGCTGAAAGGTGCCGCTGCATCCGCAGTCCCCGCGCTTCAAAAAGCGCTCCAGCACGAAGACCTCTGGCTGCGCATCCAGGCCGCCGAAGCGCTTGCCGAAATCGGCAAGCCGGCCATGGTCGCCGTCCCGGAATTACTGGAGCGCCTTGCTCGCGGGCCTACTGAACAAGACCCTCGCGGTATGGAGCAGCGTTACCTTTGCTCCGCGCTCTTTGGCACGCTACTCAAGAAATCGCTCGATGGCGTGGACCGCGACCTCCTCCGAAAAGCCGTCGCCGCGGGCCTTCGCAATCAAGACGGACGCGCGCGGGGCGAAGTCGGCGGAATTTACAAGCAGCTCAGCTACGACGAACTCAAGCCGCTGCTACCCGCCATTCTCGAAGCGATCGTCACGCCCGCGCCGAGCGGCGAAATGTTTGCCGACGACATCCGCGTCGAGGGACTCCAGCTTTTAGCGAAGCACCGGATCGCAGAAGGAATCGCCGCCTGCGTGAAATACACGCGCGACCAGAATCCTTGGAACAGTCAGGAGCGGACACCGAAGCTGATGAAAATCCTACTCACCTACGGAACTCATGCAAAGGGTGTCATCCCCGAGCTAACAAAGATCAGCGACTACTTTGAGAAGGATGAAAAGGACTTCCCGCCGAAGCTGATGGCCATGAAAGCCAAATGCCTCCGCGACACGGTCGCTGAGATCGAGGCATCGACGGATACCCCCGAGCTTGTACGGCTGAAATAGTTGCCACCAGCGTGATCATTAATCGTGGAGCCAAGCAGACGATCTCCTTCACGGAGTGCGAGTGCCGTAGTGGACGCGCCCGTGGCGACCGCACTCTGCGCCAGTAATCGCGTAATCGTCAGCGTCCCCGTGCCCGCCGTATTAAGGATAAATGGGGCAGGCGAAAAAACGCTACAGTTTTCAGGCTCCTTGCAAAGCGGTGTCTGGATTTGCGAGGAGGGCTTCAAATTCCTGCGGACACTTTCGTTGAATTTCGCCGCATTTCAGTCTCCGGATCGCCTGCCCCACGCGCGCATCGGTTTTCATCCTGCGGCGACTGTCAGTTTATCACCTCCTACGATTGCTCAGCGAAGCGTCGCTTTCAGCCGGATGAAGAACTTTGCCGCTCCGACGGGCGGTGTGATCTGCCATGTCTCGGTGCGCAGCGTGCCGACTACGGTATCGTCCGTTCTCGTTGCTGTTGCGGGTGCCCACGCTGCGGAAAGCTCGGTTACGGCTTCGATGGCGAGGTCGGCGTCGTCGGCGTTCGCGCGACGTGTGAAGACAGCGATGAGCGCTCCGGAAATGTCGCGGGTTACGGTGAGCGGGAGTGCGTTGTTCACGTCGTCGCTTGTGCCGAGTTCGTATTCGAGCAAGGCGGGGGTTCCGTCGGCGTCGGCGTCGGCGTTTGCGCTGCCGGAAAATGCGAGCGCGTCGCTGATGCCGGGGTTGCCGCCATCGACGGTGCTTGCGCGCCATGTGTAGTCGGTGGCGCTTGGATTTGTGCTGCTAGTTACGCGGACGAGCGAACGCCCGCCGCCGTCGGTCGGGTTCAGATTGTCGCTGTAGATGAAGTCGAAAATCGGCAGTCCGGCTGCGCTGTAGAGCACGATGCGCTCGCCGCCGTTGTCGAGCGAAGTGGGGTCGAATCCCCCCGCGGCGACTTGCGCTGCGGGCACGGCGGGATACGCGGCGAGGAAGCTGTTGCGCAGTCGGGCGACGATGATGCGTGCGCCGGGTGCGAGCTGCACGCCGCTGGAAAATGTGTAGGTGATGCCTTGCCCGAGCTCTTCGTCGAAGTGGCAGTTCGATAGGTCGAGCGTGGCAGCGGTGATGTTTTGCAGCTCGATAAACTCCGTGGCGTCGCTGCTCCCGGGCGGGTTGAAGTTGAGCTCGGAGACGATCAAGTTGTCCGTCGTCGCGGGGAAAATTCCGCCGCTTCCGGTGACTGTCACGGTGACTGTGCCGAGGCTTGCGCCGGTGGTGCTGTAGGCGACGAGCGTGTAAATGTTTGCGCCTGCGCTGATGGGCAATTGCAGCGACCACGAGTTATCATCGGTCCACGTCACGGCGAGTTCTTGCGAAGAGCCTTGCAAGCGAATCTCCGCGATGTTGATCCAGCCGTCGCCGGTGACGGTTGTAAACGGTGTGGCGACTGTCACCGGGCTGGCGCTGGTGCGGGTGAATGCAACCTGCGCAATCGGCGGGACTTGACCGTTTTGCCCGAGGATGACGTCGCGTGCGTAGTTCGTGCGTGGGGTGAGGTATGCGGCCACGCTCGCGATCATGTCGTCGGTGCCAAAGCGCGAGTAGTGCGTGGCCCAGTAAGTCATTGTCGTTGTGTTGAACGAGCGGTTCAACACGTCGAGCATGTGGCCGTAGTAGAGCCGCTTCCACACAGGGTTCGCGATAAATTTCGCGATGTCGCCGCCGCTCGCGATGGAGGTGGTGGTGGGGTTTGCCTGACTCAAAAAATCGTTGTCCCATGGCATGAGCACTCCCTTTTTTCCGGGCGGGAAATAGAATAGCGTATTGTGCTGCGAACCCGCGCCGCCGGCCGCGAGATAGTTGTCGGTCACGCCGTAGAGCGTCGGTCCGACGTGCGCGCGGAGCCATTGATTCACGTCGAGGTATTGGTCTGCGAGATTGTTGAACGTCGCGCCTGCGGCCTGGCCGATTGCGTTGGTCATGTTTTTCGCTTCGGTGAAATCGTCGCGGTCGCGCCCGCTTTCGACGAGCCAGTGCCAGCGGTAAAACTCCGAGTCTGCGCCAAGGTTCGTGACGGCGACACCCGGAGGCGATGTCGTGGATTGGGGGACTTTCGGGTTCTCCGGGACGATTGCGGCATCGACGACGCGCGTCGCCGCATTGATGGTCTGCGTGAGCACGTAGATGCGCTCGTATTTATACATCATGCCGTCGCTCCCATTGTCCCACTGGCCGTTGAGGTAATCGCCTTTCAGTCGTGTCTTTGAAAGGATCGCAGCGCCGAGCATCCCGGAGCCATCGTAAGCGGTCGCGGTGCTGTCGGTGAACGTGCCGATGGACGGAATGACGCGGCAGATGTCGTCCTGCGGCGCGTGGATTCCGCCAGCGAGAATGCTGAGCGATTTGAGCAGGATTTCTTTTTGCCCGGTCGTCGTTCCGCCGGAGCGGTCGATGGCGATTCCGCCGTGCGTGCCGAGGAAAAGCTCGTCCGGCGGGAACTCGATATTGTAGCCGACGCGCACGATGTTAAAGCGGCCGTGCTCGCTGCTCTTGAGCGAAACTCCTGCACGATAATATATGTCGGTTTCGTTCATGATGACGGTGCATGGCCGCGCGGCGTTGCCCATCTGGTTTTCCAGCCGATAAAGCTCCGTGGCATCCGCTGCCGGCATGACCACGCGGAGGTTGTGCGGCTTTGCACCGCTCGCAAGGGTGAGCTGCGCGCGGCCATCCGCCCAAGGAATCATCGCCCGCGAAGCAGCGCCGCCCGCCGGGAAAAACGAAATCGCGCCGAGCGAATCCGTAGCGCGAACATAGAACTGCACGAGCGCGCCAGCCGACTGGCCGGCGACCGTGCCGGAGTAAACGCCGCTGCTCGAAGTGGTCATCGCGACATTGGAAAATGCGGCACCGTTCAGCGAAGTGAAAAGCTGCACGGTGGCCACGCCGTCGGGGTCGGACACTTTCACAGTCACGGTCGAAGGTGCAGTCGCCGCTGGGACGACCGGTGAATGCGCGAGTTGGTCGAATGTCGGGCCGACGTTTGCGACGAATCGGCTGTTCACCGCGCCGGGCGTGCCGCCGGTGGTGGGGCGATTGAGCAGCGTCTTGAGTGCGAGCCGATTCACGTAGAGCCGCGAATGCAGCGCGTTCGAGCCGCGCAGCCACTTTGCTCGAAAGGTGATGTTGTAAGTGTCCGTCGAGACGAGCGTATGAAAGCTCGCGCCATTTTTCAGCGTGGTGCCGGCGTAGTTGTTCATGTGCTCGGTCTCCGCAGTGGCCACGACTTTGAGCACGTTGTTGCCGCCATCCGATACGATGCTGCCGCTATGCGTTCCGATGATGCGCCAGAAGTCCGCATTTCCGCTGCTGAAGTTCCCGTTTTGGATCAGCTCGATATTTCCCTGCGTCACGTCTTTCACGCTGATGTCGTCGATGAGAAACTCGCCGTTATTGAGTAGTCCAAAAAGGAACTCATTCCACGTCGTCGGATTGTTCGACGGAGTGTTGGTCGCGAGTCCGCTGATGCTCACGTTTTGCCACGTCGAATGGCTGCTCTCGTCGCTCGCATCCCACGCTTCGCCCTTCGTGTTGTCGCTGTCCGGGTCGATGAGTTCGAGGCTCGATCCGCCGCCGTCTGCCCACTGGCTCCAGCGGCCGCCGTCCACGTAGGAGACTTCGTCGGCGGGGTTATCGTTTGCATCGTGAAGTGTGATCGTGTCGCCACTTCCGCCGAGGCTGCCGCTGAACGGACCATACGCAGTCACGCCGGGATGAAGTGTGGCGAATGTCGCGGGATTCCAAGCGACGACGGCAAATCCGCCTGCCGGAATCGGCGGCGTGGCGGGCGGAAATGTGTAGTCGATTCCCGCAGTGAAAGCCCAGCCGCTCACGTCCACAGGCGCGGCGCTTTTGTTGTAAAGCTCGACCCATTGCTCACCGCTCGGAAGCGCTGGCGGAGTCGGGTCGGCAGCGTTGTAAAAAATTTCGTTGATGACGATAGCGTCGGACAGCGTAACGACATTTGCTGCGCCCGGCGTGGCGCTGGATGGGTGGCCCCAAGTTCCGTTCGGCAGCAGCCCACGGAGGCTGTTCGTGATGGCGCGCGCGTCGGCAAATTGCAGACCGTCCGGCGCGATTAAATGGAGCCGTAGTCCGTCGCTGGGCACGAGCCCGATCGATGCTGCGGTGAATGAAGCGTAGCCGCCCGCTGGGACCGTCACCGCGGGAAGCGTGAAGGAACCGCCTGCGCTGGTTTTCAGCATCCAGCCGCCAGTGCTTTGCGCGCTCGCAGATTTGTTGCGCAGCTCGATGAAAAACCCTGCATCCACCGCGCTCGAAATCTCGCTGAAAACGAACTCGCCGCCTGCGGGTGCGACGCCCGCCGCTTCATCGGTGAGCAAATCTGCACCGAAGATAATGTCCGTATTTCCCCCGCTGAACTGATGGACCTCCGCGCTCAAAACGTTCGTTCCTTTTACCAACGCAGAGTGAGGAATGATGATTGGCGCAGGCACAAACGCGGGCGAGAGAACTTCGGAAGTCGGCGGCACGTTGGCGCGATAAATCTCGGCACCGTTGAGATAGAAGACCGCGCCATCATCGGCGATGGGCCACAGCTCCAGCGCCGTGCGCCAAGGCGAACCGGTGAAAGTGAACGTCTTTCGGAAGTAGCGAGGTCCAGTTCCGGTGACTGCATTTGTCGTTTGCTCCGCAGGTGAAGGCAACACGGGCGAGTTGGGATTAAAGCCCGCGAGCCCGGCGATTTCGCCAGCCGCGAGTGCGCGCGTCCACAACCCGACATCGTCCACGCGGCCTTGGAAGTGTTCGTTGATGAACGGTGTCGTTTTCCGGTCGCCTCCGACGTAAAACGGCATCTGCGTATTCACCATCGCGCCCAGAAGGGGAACTGTCTGGACGAAGATTCCATTTTGGTAGTAGTCGAGGTTCAGCCCGCGCTTCACGAGGCACATGTGCGTCCACGCATTTGTGCCGAGGTCGGCGTAGTTGTTCAGCGTCACCGTTCCGTTCCGGGCATATTGCGTGGAGCCGGGTGTGATTTTGAAGAACTCACGCGGCGATGTATCCGCGCCGGTCACGGCGGTGCGGTTCCCCATAATCACGGAGGTCGTCTGCTCTGTCACAGCGGATGCGGTGGAAGTCCAAACCCAGCCCGCCCATGTGAAATCATTCGCCGCAGTCATCGCCGGAATCATCGTCAACGTCGGCAGACTCGTGCCGGAATCGATCACTTCCATGCGGTCATCCGTCCCGTCGAACTGCGCGACCTGCCCCCGCGCGACATCGGCGACAAACGCGGCACCGTTGGCCATCGTGCCGTTAAAAGTAGCGTTCGCGCTGTTCACCGCGGTCGTGCCGCTCACTTCATCAAACGCCCAATACGCCAGCAATCCGGTCGGGAGATCCGACGGCTTCAGCGCAGGCAACACAGCGCCGCCGCCCGCGATCAACGTCGCCCCGCTTCGCCATGCAGAGTCGTCGAATGCGGCAGACGTCCACGTTCCTGCGGGAGTCGAGCCATCATCGAGAAACTTCCACGTCGCGCCAATCGGGATGATGCGCGTGCGCACATTCGGCGTTCCTGCTGCGGCGAAATTCACCACTCCCGGCGTGCCGCTTTTGTCGCGACTCGCGCTCCATTGTTCCGCGCCGAACGCAGCCGTGGCCGCTCGTCGTGCAAGCGTCGCGCCGGAGCCGTCCGCACCGATCGGCCAGTCGCCGCTGTCGCTGTAGGTCAGTTCGTCCATGATGCGGCCGTTCAAATTGCGCAGCCGCAGTGTCTCGCCGCCGTTGTCGAGCTGTCCGGTGAAAGGCCCGAACGCGCTGGGAATTTGCGCTGGAACCGCCGCTACGACGATGTAGCCGCCGCCCGGCATGATCGTCCCGGCGGGAAAAGTGTAGTCGATCCCGCCATCGATTCGCCATCCGCTGATGTCCACATCCACCGCTTGTAAACTCCGCAACTCGACCCATTCCGTTTCAGTGAGTTCATTCGCCGGGTGATATTGGAGCTCGTTGAAAACGAGAACCGAATCCGCAGCGTAAGACGCCGTTGCGAGGATGAGTGGAGCGAGGATTTTTTTAAGCATAACAATAGTTCAATTTGGGTGAGGCAACCGGCAGAACATCCATCAGCCCGGGAGAAACGCCATCAGAATGTTGCCGGGAAAAGTGTACGTTCGGTCGAAAGCAGATGCCGCTAGTCATGGCGGCGGCGGCGGCGGCCGAGCATCGCGCCGAGTCCCGCCAAAAGCAGGACGGCTGAGCCGGGTTCCGGTACGACGACCAAGTTCACCTGCCCGGTTGTCGCGGTATCGATGAATGAGCCTGGATACGTCACAAGGAAGCCGGAATCGAGATCGAGAATATTATCCGTCAGCGAGCCGCTGTAATCTGCAAGCCGGTATGACCCGATGGAAAAACCGGGCAGTTCTTCGACGTAAAGTGTCCCGTCGAGCGTGAGTGCGCCGCCAATCGCCAGAAGGTCATTCACGCCGGAGCCGACCACCCCGGCGGTGGCCAGTTGGAATGAAAGGATAGACCCGGCGTCGAGTGCCACCGAAGCCGCCGAGAGCGTGCCGGGGCTGAGGCCAGGGGCCAATTCGCCACCTGTGCTTGCGACGGCTCCGACGCTGCCAGTCCCTCCCAAGTAGCCTCCCGCATTAATTTGCACGCTGCCGCTTAGACTGCCGGTCACGAAAAGACCTCCGCCGTTGATCACCGTGCCACCGGTGAACGTGCTGGCTCCGGAAAGTGTCAGTTCTGTTTCGATACCGCTCTTTGCGATCCCACCAGCGCCGGTGATAATACCAGCGTAGGCGCTGTCACCCTGACTCTCCGGTTGCGTGATAAATAGCGTGTGCCCGGCGGCGAGCGTGATAGTTCCGCCCGCGCCATCGAGCTTGGAGATATTCTGCGCCGCGTTATTCAAGTTCAATGCGCCGCTGTTCACCGTGAGCGGACCGGCGGCGAGCATCCCGGTCGCCGAGACGTTCACTCGACCGGATGCCACTGTCGTTCCGCCGGAATTCGTGTTGGCCGCATTGATAACGAGCGCGCCCGTTCCGATGCCAAACGGTGCGACTGTACCGCCTGCGCCTTCCGCGAGCGTCAGCCGGAAATTGCCGCCGACCGGGCCGAGGATTGAGTTGTTGTTTGCCAGCCCATCGGGGTTCGTGGCGGTTATCGTCGCGTTGACGTTCAACGTGATCGCGCCGTTGAGGTCGGTGAGACGACCGAGGATGAAATCACCATTCACGGTCACCGGATTTGACAAAGCGCGCGCCGCTCCGGCTGCGCGGATGGTTCCGCCGTTCATCACAATTTCGCTTGATCCAAGGACGCCATTCGCGCCGAGACCAAGCGTTCCTGCGTTGATGATGGTCTTGCCCGTAAACGCTCCCACGCCCGTGAGCGTGAGGGTGTTCGGTCCCGCCTTTACAAACTCGCCGGTACCGTTGATCGGCGCTGCCGTCGTAAGGTCGCGGCCATTTTGAATAATCGTCAAAGCCCCCGGCGTCGCGCTGTTGATGGTGATGGGCGTGGCTCCAAATGCGGCAAGGTTATCGAGCACAAGCTGACCGTTCGTTATGGTCGTTGCTCCGGTGTAGGCATTTGCCCCGACGGCGGCGGTGTTCTTGAGCGTCAGGGTTCCGTTGCCAGTTTTCGTGAGCGCGAAAATCGAAGTGCCTACACTCACGTTGCGGACGATACCATCGTAGGTGAAATTGCTGCCCGCAGTGTCAACGGTGAGCGTCGCGGTGGAGGCGGCGACGGCGGAGTTATTCTCGATGACCGCCGCATTTCCGACAGTTGTCTGGATGCCCTTTACGGTCTCGTTGTTTCCATTGATTCGGAAAAACGCGCTGTTTCCCGCCGCGCCAGCAGTGAGCGTGACCACGCTCGTGTCGGCAATTTGGTCCGCGCCGCCAAGTTGGAGGACATCCGTGCCAACTGCGTCGCCGATTGTGATGTTGCCAAGGATGGCCGGCACGCCGCCGGTTTTCGCGAGCGTGAGCGTGCCGCCGATAACGGTCGTGTCGCCGGTAAACGAATTTCCAATCGCGCCGCCGAGGATGAGTTCCGCGGCACCGGTTTTCGTAATGGCGACATATTGCGCCACGCCGTCGTCGATCGTTCCGCTAAACGTTCCGTTTGTGGTTTGATTCACCGTCACGGTGGTGATGGCCGAGGAAGCTCCATTATCCAAAATCGAGCCGCCCGCTCCGGACAGGCTGCCAATGGTGATGTTGTTTTCGTTGGGATCAAACGTTCCGCCCGTCAGCGTTACCGCAGTGTTGCTGCTGATTGAAGCCACTGACCCAATCCGAACAAATCCCGCATTGATGGCCAGCGTTCCAAATGTGTTCGTGCCCGTAAGGTCGAGGATGCTTGTCTGCGATTTGACCAACGTGCCCGCGCCGGAAATATCATTGGGCATTGTGAAATCGTCGGTCCGGTTCGCGTTGAGCGTCGCGCCGCCTGCGATGGAAACCGGACCATTCCCCAGCGCACCCGCAGCAGCAAGCTGCACCGTACCGGCATTGATGAACGTGTCGCCGTAATCGTTATTGGCTTCGAGGATGAGTGCTCCAGCCCCCGTCTTCGTGAGCGAACCCAAACCGGATATCACCTCACTTATCGTAAGGCTGCTCGCGGCGGCAATGTCGCTCGACATATGGCCCTCCAGCGTGATCGGCGCGGCCACTGTGTGGTCGCCAACCAGAACATTGACGGCCGCTGCGGCGATGCCGTTGTCGAGAGTGAGCGTATCCACTCCGCCGTCGAGCGTGTAGCCATCGATGTTGTCGAAGACGATGTTCCCGACGGTCTGGTCTCCATCAAGACTGATCGTGCTCGCCGCCGCCGCCAGCGTGCCGAATCGCGCAACCGCGCCGGCACCGGACGGAATTCCTGCGGACCAGTTCGCCGCCGTCGTCCAAAGGTCGTCGCCGTCCGAGCCGTCCCATTGCGAAACGGTCGCATTAGCAACCGACAAATCGATCGTCGTCGCACCGGAATTGTTTGCGATGTTGTAGAGTTTTCCAACGACTGGGTTTGCGATAATCACATTCCCCAGCAAGCCGCCGAAGGTCGTATTATAGTCAAAAATCGGGAATGTTCCTACGCCGGAAAACGCGGTTGCCGTGCCCGCATTAAACAGCGCAAGCGCCCCGCCATTTAGCGTCAACCCGCCGGCGCTCGTCACGTTGAGTTGGTCATTCCCGCCGCCCAAATCGAGGTCCATGAACGACCCAGCGGCCAGCGTCACGCTGGCTGCCGTCAACGTCCCGAGGCCTACACCGGGAGCGATGCGCGATCCGCTCACCGTGCTCACGGCACCTACGGTGCCCGTTCCGCCAAGGATTGCGCCGTTTGCGACGGAAACAGCCGAGGCCGGATCGAGGCTCCCGTTCACGCGGAGCAGGCCGGCGTTAACCGCCGTCGCTCCCGTGAAAGCCTGTGCGCCGCTGAGCGTGAGGATGCCGTTGCCGGACTTCACCAACCCGCCCGCGCTTGCACTCGAGACGCCGCCGACCGTCAGTTCCGTGGCCAATGTCGAAATATCAAAGTTCGCGTTTTGCCCGGCGTTGATTGTGAAATTTCGATCGGTCGTCGCCGTCGCTCCCGTGTAGCGCAGCGTGCCTCCATTAAAGACGAGATTTGCCGCCGCATTGGTCGAAGCACCGATGGAACTGCTTGCGCCGCCGTTCGCCAAAGTCGCGACCGCAAGCGTGCCGCCGGAGAGGACATTTGCACCGGTGTATGTACTCGCCGCGCCCGTGAGCGAAAGTACACCCGCACCGCGTTTTTCGAAGCCACCGCTCGGCGCACCTGCAAGCAGCGTGTGCGAGATTGTAACGTCGAGCGCGTTCGTATCCACGATCGCACCGCCGACTTTCACATTCACCGTGTCGCTATTGCCGAGGAAATTGGCGAGCGCACCGGCATTCCCGCCTGCGCCGAGGACTTTCACCACAGCACCGTTGAAGTTCACGATATTGTTCCAGCCCGTAAGCGGCGTGCCCACATCACCGCCCGAAAATGCCACCGTATTAAAAGCACCATTTCCAGCCGTGCCATCGCCGAGATTAAACGTCGTCGTGCGCAGCCCGCTACCCGTCGCGCCTGAACCGATGTTCATCGTATTGTTCACATTCAAGATTGCGGACCCGCCGATGGACAAATCCCGCGTCGTGCTGGCGAGCGCGATCGCCCCGGTCCAGCCAAACCACAAGCGATTCGTCGTCGTCGTGCCGCCCGAGAAGTTTGCCTGCGAATGACTGCGAACACCCACAAAGATACCGTCGTTCGCACCCGCTCCCGGAATGCTGACAATGCCGCTGTTTACATTAAAAATAGACACCCCCGCGCTCGCTGTCGGCTCGCCGATGCCGATGCGCGCTTGCCCGCTCGCACCGCTCGTGGCAAGCGTCAGCGTTCCGCCCGAGACGTTGAACACAGCATTGTTTGCCATCGCCGTCCCCGCGTTCCCGACCTTGATCAATCCTCGTCCCGTGAACGATGCGCCGGTGCCGAGCGTCATCGTCGTGCCCGCATTGTTGCCGTTCACGATGAGAAGATTTTGCGCCGTGTTCACCGCGCCCATGGTGATGGCAGCGCCGTTTGCAAAATTCACCAGCCCCTGATTTGCCGTCACATTTGCGAAAGCGTTTACGTTATCCCAAGTCCCGCCAAGCGTCAGCGTGCCCGCTCCAGTTTTGGTCAACGCAGAGTTCACGGTACCTGAGTTCGTCACCGCTGCATTGATCGCCATGCCCGAAGCCCCCACATCGAGCGCACGACTCACCGCAGCCGCAGCGCCGTTGAGATTCAGCGAAAGATTGATCGTTTGAAGGTTCGACGAGCTGTTCGTGATTCCACCCGTGAGCGCCACCTGATTTCCCCCGAGCACAAACGCCCCCGCGCCGGCATTAAACGTCACACCCGCAAACGCCGTCCCCGCCGTGAGATTGTTCGTATTGGAAAGCCCCGTCGTCCCCGCGAAAAACAACGCATCCGCAGCGATGGGCGCGACATCCGTGCTCCAGTTCGTGGCGGTGGCCCAGTTCACATCCCCGCCGCCGCCGTCCCAAGTGATATTGACCGCGTGCGATTGCGCGGCAATTACGGTGGCAGCAGCAAGCAGCAGGATCGCTGGCGATACACGGGTGGAAAGGATGCTTTGGTTTTGGCGAGGATTCAT
>JAYTMG010000189.1:0-4002 GCA_043728745.1 Verrucomicrobiaceae bacterium | reverse complement strand
GCCCTTCAGAGCATCCCACAACTCAATGTAAGGCGCCGTGCACGCGGTCAGGACTCGTTGGCCATCGGGACTCACTTGCACGTCAAGAAGCATGTTCGTCAGTCCGAAGGGAGGGAGCCGATCTTCGCCCGTGCGCGCGTTCCAGACATGGACGCGCTGTTGCGTGCCGCCGTAAACCGTTTCGCCGTCTGGGCTTAACGCGCCGTGTAGCGACGACTGCCCGCTCAAGATCGGGCCGATGCTCTCGCCGGTGCGCGCGTCGAGCACGCGCGCATTCGGCGCCGCCACGACCATCAAACGCTGATCGTTCGTGCTGAATTGGAGACGCGGCGTGCTGCCAATCATTCGCTCAGAAGTCCACAGCAGTCCGCCGCTCGCACGGTCCCAAAGCCGCGACTGCCCGCGGTCGTCGAGCGTCGCAATCACATCCTCGCTGTGCGAAAAAATTGCCGCCTTCACTGGCGAGGAATGGCTGAGGCGCAATTCTGCGCCGCTCGTCGAAGGCATCTGCCACTGCATCAACGTGCCGTCGAATGATCCAGATACGATGCGCTTTCCATCCGGACTAAATTCTGCCCACGTCACACGTTGCGCGTAGCGGGCCGGTTCACAAAGCGGCGCGCCCGATGCGATGTCCCAGACGCGCACGGCGTTGTCGTTTCCATACGTGAGCAAGTGCAGGCCGTCGGGACTGAACAGGGAGCGCTCTTGCGGCGTGCCGGCGTTGAACGACGCCAGCAGCGATCCATTGCCAACGCTGCAAACGGAGACTCGGCCATCAATCGTACACATCGCGACCGCCTTGCCGTCGGGCGAGAGATTCGCGTGAAGGAGTTGTTGGTTCTGCAACCATTGGCGCAGCGGCCGTTCGCTGTCTGAACCGACGTCAAAGAGCAACGCCTTCGACGGTAAGCAGACCAGCAGCCGTTCGCCATCACTCGACAGGGCAAACCCGGTGAATTGCAAAATGGGCGGGGAACAGCGCCGCTGCACCGACCCATCGTTTGCCGACAATCGCACCACCTCGCGCTGCGGGTTCACGATGTAAAAGGACTTTGAGTCTGGAGCCCAGGCGACGGTATTGCGGTCATAGATGCGTTGGCTAAAGCGCTCGTGACCGCCTGGCACGTCGAAAATCCGCACCAAGTAATCGGCAGCAGTGAGGGCTAACGCCGTGCCGTCGGGACTGAACTGAATTTGCATCGGGGCCTCGGCGAAAGCGATTTCCTCGGTGACCGCGCGGCCCGAGGCTACCTCCCAGATCCGCAATCCGCCTGCGGTCGATCCAGCGAGACCAGATGTTCCCGCGAGGTATCGGCCGTCGGGACTGAACGCCACGCGGGCAGAGGCATTTCTCATTTTCCACGCGTGCAAAAGCGTGCCACTCGCGGCGTCGCGCAGCCAGATTGTCGCGTCCTTGCCGTAGGATGCTGCGGCGATGCGCGAGCCGTCCGGGCTGAACACACATTGCGCGATGCGGCCTTGCTGCTCGATCGGCGCAAATGCCGGTTGAAGAAAGTGGTTCTGCGCGAGCGTGTGGAAAATGCGGGAGGCAGCGGCGTGGTTGCGTGAATCGAGTCGCACTGCTTCGGCCCAGAACGCGAGGGCCGGGCCGGTTTCCTTCGCCTCGGCATGCTGCACGCCTTGCAGGAACAGGGATCGGCTTAGCTGCTTGACCGTGGCGGCCTGCCGCGCGGAAAGCTCGTTTTGCTGCTGCTGAATCTGCGCGTTCTGCTTCTCCGAAATGGCCAGCGCGGCACTGACGCGGGCGCGTGAAAGGCTGGATACGACGGCCACCGTGAACAGCGCGCCGAGTGAAATGGCGATGGCTGCGGCATAGGCCGGATGGCGCCGCACCCACTTGGCCGTGCGTTCCAACGACGTGCTGGGCCGCGCCAGGATAGGTTCGTGGCGCAGCCAGCGCTCCAGATCTTCCGCCAGCGCTTCCGCCGACGCATAACGGCGCGCCGGATCCTTCTCGAGACACTTGAGGCAGATTGTTTCGACGTCTCGGTGAACGGTCGGATTGCGTCGCGATGGTCGCTCGGGTTCCGCTTCGAGGACTTGCCGGATTGTGGAAGCGGTCGTTCCGCCTGCGAACGGCGGCTGGCCTGTAAGCAATTCGTAGAGCACCGCGCCGAGTCCATACACATCAACGGCCGTGGTGAGAGCAGAATTCTTCCCAGCGGCCTGCTCCGGCGAGATGTACGACGGCGTGCCCAGCACTGCGAGCGTGTGGGTGATCTGCGTTTCGCGTTCAACGAGCTTCGCGAGACCAAAGTCCGTGAGCAGCGGTTCATCGTTCGCGTCGAGGAGAACGTTCGTCGGCTTGATGTCGCGGTGCAGGATGCCGCGCTGATGCGCGTGATGCACGGCGCGCGCGAGCTTCGCGACGAGGCGGGCGGCGCATTCACAATCAAATGCCGCGCCGTGCTGGGAAGGTGGAGGCGCGGAGGAATTCTGGCTTCCCGTTCGTTCATGCCGCGCCAACCGATCTGCGAGACTGCCGCCCTCAACCAGCTTCATGCTGAAGAAATGCCGTCCATCGTCTTCGCCAATTTCGTAAATCGGAACGATGTTGGGATGGTCCAGGCTGGCGACGGTTTCTGCTTCGATACGGAAGCGTTTGAGGAAATCCGGCGCAGCAAATTCACCGGCCAAAATGAGCTTGATGGCGACCGTACGATTCAACGTTCGCTGCCGCGCGCGATAGACGATGCCCATCCCACCCCGTGCGATCGGCGCCAGCAACTCGTAATCGCCGATGCGCCGCGCACCATCGCTCACATCTTCCTCGACCTCCGTCAGCAACGCGCGCCGCATGAGACAGCGCGGACAGAGCCCTTGCGGCGACGTGGCCGAAAGCTCACGTCCGCATTTCGAGCACGTGGTCGAGGGCGGAGACGTCATTGGTAATTACTACCGCGCGGCGCGGCGGAAGGACCGGACAAAAGCCCGGAATGTCGGGGCACAAGCACCTGACGAATGACTGGGTTCTTGGGGCCTTGGGGCTTCACTCGGAATTCATTCAAAGGTTGTGAGCAAATACCGAATCTCCGCATCTACTTCATCCGGTGACGCCACCGTGTGCGCTACCTCCTCGCGAAAGATCTCGCGGTAGCGCGCGCGCAGTCGGCGCACCACGCCCTTCACGGCAGCCTCTGTCATATTCAGCCGCGCTCCCATTTCGGAGAACGAGACGGTGCCTTTGTCTTCCACGAGAAAAATTTTGAGCAGTTCAAACCGTTCCAGTTCACCCGCCGCACGGTTCTCCTCGCGGACTCGAGCCAGGACATTCTCCAGCAACGTCTCCACCCAGCGCCGTTCGAAAATCTTTTCGGGCGTCTCCAGAACCGAAGGCTCCTTTTGAAACTTTTCTTCAGCCATCACGGCATCGAGCGAGAATGTCTCTGCGCCACCGCCACGCTTCTCCCGCGTCGCGTGTTCGTGCTCGTTGTGCAGGAAATTGGCCAGCGCGCTGAGCAGAAACGTGCGGAAGCGCCCGCGCTCTTGGTCCGCCACCGCGAACAAATTCTTTTCCAGCAATCGTGCGAAGAAAGCCTGGGTCAGATCCTGCGCCGTGTGTGCGTCGTGACCTTTGCGGCGCACGTACAAGTAGAGCGGATACCAATACGCACGGCAGAGCTCTTCGAGGGCAGGCAGTCCAGTCTCCGCATTTTCCTGTCCGGCGCGCACGACCATGCTCCAGCGCGTGGTGCGGAACCGAGCCGCGTTGGCGATGAAGTCAGCGGTTGAGGCCATGCGCGAGATGATGGCGAATTAAAAGCCTTTCTCCAAGAGCAAGCTTCTTCTGAATAGTCAAAACAGGGTTCCACTGAAACTCGGTGGCACCCTTAGTCACACCCAGTTCCCGCATTAAGGATATCGCGCTTTTCTGAGCAAGAGCCGGTGTAAAAGTCTTTCTGTAAATTGTCATCCTTCCCCGCGTCCTCACCCATTCGGGGTGAGGCGTAGCGAAGGCGAGCGCAGCGAGCCCAGCGC
>JAYTMG010000188.1:0-3073 GCA_043728745.1 Verrucomicrobiaceae bacterium | reverse complement strand
CGCCCGGCTCCATCGACTTTAAGAACCTGTTCCGTTTTCGAATTCATAGATTGCGTAATGTATGGATTACGCAATTTACGGCGACCGAACTCAGACGGTGCTACGCATGACGCTTACGTCCCTTCGGCTATCCGTTGCGTTCGCTCACCGCGTCGAAGTCGGTAATGTCGATGCCGGGGAGCGGGCCACCAACGGCGAGGTGGGCGAAGAACTTTTCGATCCACCGCAGAGGTTTGGGGTGCGAATGAAATTCACGTTTCCATTGAGCACGCCTGCGTTGGTGCTGGTCACGTTCCAGACGCTCGCGGCGTCGGGTCCTTCCACGACATCATTTCCGTCCGGTGTTCTGCCTATGGTACAAAAGGGTTAGACGCGGACGAGCGCTCATTCACGGAAGCGACACTCGCGACCACATGAGCCGCGCGCGCCGGCCACAAAGGTCCGGCGGAAAGATGCGGCAAATTGACGAGTGCGAAACATCCCGCTACCCCCCACTCAGATGATTCAAACGATATGATCGAAACCCGGAACCTCTGTCGCGTTTCTTCGCCTACCCCCATGTCCTGACTCCATTCCATGCTCTTTTACCGCGATCATCACTGGCTTCCTGTTCCGGGACGGACTCGCTTTGAGGTGCGGATGGATTCCTCGGTGCAGCGGGTGGCGGATATGGATTGGGACCTCGTGATGCATTATGTCGCGGGCGGTGCGCGGTGGAGGCGGGTGCCCGAGACGCAGCGGCCTTCGATCGAGGTGCGTGTGGAATTCTTCGAGCCGCAGATTTCGCATTGGACGGAGCTGGAGCGGGTGAGTTTTTGGGCGGATGCGGAGCGCGATTCCATTTTTTCCGAGGCTGGGGCACTGAGCGTTCGCTACAAACCGGGTGCGGGAGAGAAAGATCTGGGCTCGTTTTTGAAAGACCACATCTGGCGCGTGGCGAAGCGCGATGGACGGCTTTTCACTGTCGAGCTGGCGGCTTTTCACTGTCGAGCTGGCGGCGTTTGCGGACGGGCGCGACGCGCTCAAGGAACTCGCAGGAATCGCGGTGAGGTCCGACGGCGAGGAAGCTGCGGAGCTGGAGCCGGATGAGGATTTTTGGCGGAAAAACGCGCAACTTTATCTCGTGGAAAATGTGCCGCTCGGCGTCATCCGGGTGGCTGTGCCGCGCAATGGGGGTGAGCCCGTCGCGGCGGCGCGGCGGAAGGCGAAGGCACTGCTCGGGCTCGATGCGGTGGAGCATGTCGCGGTGTGGGATCTCGCGCAACGGCGCGACGAATTCGCTCCGCACGCGGCCGACAAAAGCGTGACGCTTCATTACCACGGGAAATATGAAAGGTAACCACACATGGCCTGGGTGAAGCTATTCGGCGAGACTTGGCGCGCGTCGCCGGAGCCCGTGGAATTCAAGCTCACGCTGTGGCGCGAAGACTCCATCTGTCCGCGGCAGCATTGGGGCATCTCGATCCATGAGATGATGAGACGTTTGGAGGTGAAGCCAGGGGACTGCCCAACGGAAAAGTCCCTCGTGTTTGAGCTGGACTCTCTCGGGCTCTCGCTCACCGACTGGCGACGGCTTGCGGATCGGAAAATCGTCTCGACACCCGGGTGGCACGAGTCTGCGGAGTTTTTCCACGAATATGGGCGGCTGGCGGAAACCGCGCCTACGGTGATGCTGCTCGATTTCGCCACACGCGTATTTGCAGATCATGGGAACGGGCATTTTTGCCGAAGGCTGGATTCACCGGGTGTGACCGCGCTGTGATGTAGCGAAGTCGCTTGCGAAAGTAGTCAGCAAAAGACCGCGAGGCGCGGAAGGAATGAGGAATAACACGAAGGCGATTGTGACGTGGAGAATGTGCGCGGGGCAGGGTGGGTATTCTACCCGCCGCGCCGTCCCGACAGGTCGGGACTACCCGGTGCATCCGAGGTAGGACGGACGACCCTCTCGCGAAAACCCCGTCTTCTACTCCGTGCGTGCCGCGTAGAATACGCAGCACGGCGGGTAGAATACCCGCCCTACCCCGCGCTCGATTTTCCGCATTCGCAACTCTCCATTTCTCAATACTTTGCATCCGGTTGCCGTGGGCGGTCCTTGTGGCATTCGTCCGAATCGCGACCAATCCCGAGCGATGACAAACCCACTGTCGCTAACTGAAGCGCTCGAACAAATCTCCGAGTGGCTCGCTCTCCCCGGCGTCTCGGTTCTACACCCGACGACGGACCACGCCCGTCACTTTGCGGAGCAATGCCATGCAGCATCCGCCACGGGAAATCTCGTAAGCGACGCGCACCTCGCCGCGCTCGCAGTGGAGCATCAATGCGTGGTTGCGTCGAATGATGGCGATTTTGCGAAGTTCCCGACGGTCCGGTGGGTGAATCCCATCAAATAGTCGCGACTGCGGTTCGCTCTTCCGCGACAAAGAGGTGGATTCCCTTTTCAATGCAGCTTCTTGCATTGCACCATGATTGAGTCACCCGTAGAAACCGAACCGTCCCAATGAATCAGAATCTCACGCCAGCCGAATGGACGTTCACCGACAAAGGCCGCGAGCTTTACGCGAAGGCGTAATATACCATGCCGACGCCCGGAATACCGCTCGGAGAAGTTTTCGAAGCCGCGAACAGCCTGCGAAGCGCGGGTCTGATTGTAGAATATGCGCTGGGAGGGGCACTCGCCGCGGTTCGATACACCGAACCATTCACCACGTATGATGCGGATGTTTTCTTCATTCCGGCAAACGATAGCCTTTCCGCCGGCATCCCTGAGATTTACGAGCACCTCGAAAAGCTCGGCCATCACCCCGAACGCGAGCATACGATGATTCGAGGATTCCCCGTCCAGTGGCTCGCCACCCACGGCCTTACCGAAGAAGCCGTAAAAGAAGCCCAGCCCATTGAGTTCGACGGCGTGCAAGGCCGGGTTTTTCGCGCCGAGCACCTCGTCGCAATCGCCGCCAGCGTCGGGCGCACCAAGGACCGCGCCCGCATCGAGCAAATGTTGGAGCAGTCCGATCTCGACCGTGCGCTCCTTGATGCTATCCTTTCGCGCCATCACCTGAAACTACCCGCACAA
>JAYTMG010000187.1:0-1439 GCA_043728745.1 Verrucomicrobiaceae bacterium | reverse complement strand
CATGGCGCGCAGGCTCGCCGCAGTCTCCGTGTTGGCATGGCCGGCCAGTTCATCTGCGAGCGAAAGCTCATCGATCGCCGTGGCAAACGCGCGCAGCTTTGCCGCCAATTCTCCGTCGTTGTTTCCGTGCGGCATACGGAAGCGGTCCATGATTTCAGGCGTCTCCTGATCTTCAGCCACAGCGGCCATTGTCCGGTTCACATTGCGCAGCGCTTCGAGCACCTCCGAGCGCAGCACCCGTTGCGAGCCCGTCTCCTCGCCAAAATCCCCGCCCGCCTGAATCGCCGCCGTCCCGCCGAGCGAGCTGATGACGCTGCCGAGTTTGCTAATCGCCCCGCCGTATTTCAAATCCACCGGACGGAGCGGAGTGTGGACGAAATCCGCCGCGCGCCCTTGGGCCTAGGTGCGTGCGCGGACAAACATTTGTGCTTCGAATTGCTGTTTCCTTGTCATAGTAAGAGGTAGGTTATGAGTTGAATTGACCGAACTCCGCCGGGGCATTTCTCCGCCCTGAGGGATTGGGGCGAATGGAGAGCAGCCCCGTTTGGCGCGATAGCGGCAAACCGCGCTTGCCACTGACGTGGCTCCGGGGCTTAGGAAAGCCCCGCTCCGATTTGTCGCTGCTCGCGTCTCTTTTTTTCGGGCAGATGGTATCAGTGGCACGCGCGCGTTGTCCCGATGGATCGGGACACGCACGGGGCTTGGGAATGCGCTGCCGCCCATCGGAGCGGGGCTTTCCTAAGCCCCGTTTGGCGCGATAGCGGCAAACCGCGCTTGCCACTGACGTGGCTCCGGGGCTTAGGAAAGCCCCGCTCCGATTTGTCGCTGCTCGCGCCTCTTTATTTCGGGCAGATGGTATCCGTGGCAAGCGCGCGTGCCGCTTGCGCGGCACACGGGGCTTAGGAAAGCCCCGCTCCGATTTCACTGTGCGCCTTGTGGCGGGGTGAGGTATTGCTTTGCGAAGTCGCTCTCGTAGAGGGCGTATTCGCCGGGGCGGAGGCTGGCTTTTTCCGGGTTGTTGCGGATGTATCGCAGCACGCGCCCGAGGTGTTCGTCGTCGCGCAGGATGGTGTCGAAGTAGTCCTCCTGCCAAAGCTTCCCGCTTTTCCCGACGAGCGGGTTGATGCGCTTTGACGTCCATTGTTTCCACGAATGGATGAGCTGCTCCAAATGCCACCCGGTGCGCGGGATGATGGCGGCATGGACATGGTTGGGCATGATGACAAAGGCCATGACATCCACACGCTCTCCATCGAAATGCCGCATCGCATCGGTGACTATCGCGCTACACTCGGGCCGACGCAGCGGGCAGTCTCCGCGCCCTTCGTCGAGGCACCGCTCGATATTACTCCGGCAAGAATAAGCAGTGACATTTATCAGGCAGCGGCGGCGTAACGAACGTGTTCTGCTTGAAAGTAGGCAGCGACTCGTGCGGGAGA
>JAYTMG010000186.1:0-10266 GCA_043728745.1 Verrucomicrobiaceae bacterium | reverse complement strand
CGCACGGTGAAATACTGCGAGCCTGTGGGCAGTCACGAAAAGATGACCGAACTGCTGCTCGCGCGGGCCGCAGCGATCGCTCCCGGTGTGCCGCCGAATGAGACGACTCTTTTCATCGTGGGACACGGGACGAATCTGAACGACAACTCGGCGGTCGCCGCAAAGCGGGAGGTGGATCGAATCGCGGCGATGGGGATCTACGGCGAAGTGCTGAGCGCGTATATGGAAGAGGCGCCGCTCATTTCCGACTGGGCCACGCTGGCGGCGCAGCCCAACGTCGTGGTGGTCCCGTTTTTCATCGCGGACGGTCTGCACAGCTACGAGGACATCCCGGTGCTGCTCGGCATCGCGACTGAATCGCCCGGCGCGGCGAGCGCGGACGGCGCGTCGGTCTTCGCCGGGAACCCGTATCGACTCCGCGAAAAGACGCTTTTTTACGCAAGCTCCATCGGCACTGAACACGGCTTCGCTGATGTGATTCTTGACCAAGTCGCCGCGTTCGACGCTATCGCACGATGAATACGCTCACCGCATTCACCCGCTGGCTCGACGACGGCGGAAATACGATCGGACAAATCGCCATCGCCCGCCTTTCGGAAGGATGGGAACTCCGCCACGCAGAAGATTCCGGCGAACTCAAAACTTACACGCGCTGGCAGGACGCACGTACCCTCGCAAACCTCGACGACGCAAAAGTGTTTCGTCCGATCAAGACCACGCGCGATTTGCAACATGGCTGGAGGCTCGTCCTCCCGACCATCGCGGACCTAGTCCGGGCGCTGGACTATTTTTACCCGGCGATGCTCGGCTTGTGGAATGCCGACGCCCGCGGCGAAGTTGTGCCGACGAATCTCCGCAAGACGCTTGCACGGCAGACGGGAATGTATCGCATCACCCAAAAAATCACCGACGAGCAAGCGCAAGCCCTGATCGGAAAACAATGCTCGCGCTGCTTGAAGACGATGCTCTGGCGGATCGACGCCGCACAGCCAATCGAAAGTCTCCCGCCCGAAAAGCACGAGCGCGCCGCCTTTCCCCTGCTCTGCCGCGAAGCGTGCAATCTGCTCGTCGGGCTCGCCCGGGGTGTTGTGAAGGATGCGGGGTGAATGACGAATGACGGGCGAATGACGAATGACGAATGACGAATGACGAATGACGAATGACGAATGACGGAATGACGAAGTCGCAAGCGAGTTGATTACGCCCTACGCTTGCGTTTCGTCATTCGTCATTCGTCATTCGTCATTCGTCATTCCCCCCCAGCCCGCACTACATCGCCAGAAAGTTCCCGAGCAAGCGCTTCCCTTCCAAAGTCAGGATGCTCTCCGGGTGGAATTGCACGCCGTGAATCGGCAGCTCGCGGTGACGGAGGCCCATGATTTCGCCTTCTTTCGTCTCGGCGGTGATCTCCAGACACGCGGGAAATGTTTCCCTTTTCACGATGAGCGAGTGATAGCGCGTTGCTTCAAATGGGGACGGCAATCCCGCGAAAATGCCCGTTCCATTGTGGATGATGGGCGATGTTTTTCCGTGCATCAGCCGGTCTGCACGGATGACGTCGCCGCCGTAAACATATCCGATGCTTTGGTGCCCCAGGCAGACTCCCAGCAGCGGAGTCGATGGCCCGAAGCGGCGAATCACGTCGCACGAGATTCCTGCTTCGTTCGGCGTGCAGGGTCCGGGCGAGATGCAGATGCGCTCGGGCTTTAGCGCCGCGATTTCATCCAGCGTGATTTCGTCGTTCCGTTTTACGAGCAGCTCGGCTCCAAGCTCGCCGAAGTATTGAACGAGATTGTAGGTGAAAGAATCGTAGTTATCGATGACGAGCAGCATGGCGTGATGAAATGCGATACTCGCGAAGCGGCTTGCGCGCTACTTTTTAATGTTAGTTCCCGCAAAGTGATGCAGCGCATCCGTCGTGCTGCCGTCGGGCCGGTCCCACCGGAGGAAGCCCCCGATGGCCGCAGAAACAAAGCGTTTTGCCTGAGCCACGGCCTCCACGAGCCCGAGCCCTGCGCCCAGTCCGGATGCCACGGCGGCGCTGTAAGTGCAGCCGGTCCCGTGGGTATTTACGCCGGGGACAAATGGCGCGCTGAACTCCTCCACTGTGCCGTCCGCAGTCACGAGCAAATCGCGGGCGATGGCCTCGCGGAGGTGTCCGCCTTTCATCAAAAATGCGCATCCGAATTCCTGCACAAGCTCCAGCCCGGCGGCGTGCAGTTCGTCGATGCTGGAAATGTTGCGCCCTGTGAGCACGCGCGCTTCGTCGAGGTTCGGAGTCACGAGCGTCGCCAGCGGAAAGAGCACGTCTTTATAATACGAGACGCCGTCGCCTTTCAGCAGCGAGTCACCACTGGTCGCCACCATCACCGGATCGACGACGAGCGCTGGCAGTTGCGGCTGGCGGCGGAACACTTGCACGACGCTCTCCATGATTTCGCGCGAAGAGAGCATCCCGGTTTTCATCGCCGCGATCGGATACGCGCTGAAGAGCAGCCGCACTTGTTCCGCGACAATCCCCGGCTCCATCGCCTGAATCGCGCTCACCTTCCCCGGCACCTCCGCGACGACGCAAGTGATCGCGGTGACGCCATACACGCCGAGCGCGCACATCGTCTTCAAGTCCGCCTGCGCGCCCGCTCCTGCGCTATTGTCCGAGCCTGCGATGGTCATTACGACTGGTAGTTGCATAGCGCGCAGAAGTGCCGGATCGAGGTGCCGTAGGAAAGCGCGAAATCGTTGCGCTCTTGCCACAACACCGGCCCTTCCGCATAAGCAGCAATGCCTGCTTCGTTTACTGAACTCAATGGACTCTCCGTGACCGTGGACCGCGTCGCGTTCATGCCGCATCTCGATGCGCCGCCGGACAAACCGTTCCCGTTCGCCTACTTCATCACGATCCATAATCAGTCCACGGAAACCGTCACGATTCGCGGGCGAAAATGGGTCGTCACCGATAACGAGGGCGAGACCATCGTAGTGGAAGGCGACGGCGTCGTCGGGCAAACGCCGAGGCTCGAGCCGGGGCAGAATTTCTCATACAATAGTTACCATGTCATTTCGAGCGACAGCGTGGCGGAAGGCGCGTTCATCGGCCTCACGGAAGAAGGGCAGCCCGTGGTTGTGCGGATTCCGAAATTCACCATGCAGTCCCCGGAGTCCGATTCGGAATAACTGGAAAATCTTTTGCCAAGCACGGATGCGGCTCATACCTTGAATTTATTATATGGCTAGACGCGCCAGCTCGTCCACAAATCCAATTTGGTTCACCATCGTCGCAGTGATCGCGGCCGGTGCGATCGCGGGCGGATTCATGCTCAAAGGCGGCGTGACGGACCCCTATCGCACGCTCACCGTTTTCCCGCTCGGCGACTACATGCAGAACTCCAATTCCCTTCGCGGCAACAGCTACAAAATGGAGGCGGTCGTCGGCGACCAATTGCGCTTCGTGCAAAGCGCGCGGCTCTTCACCGTCGAGGTCAATGGCGAGCCGGTGAGCCTTTTAATCCCTGCGGAACTCCGGGATGTGAACATCCAAAAAGGGCAGCGTTTTCTTTTCAAAATCGAAGTCGGCGACAAGGGCATCCTGAAAGCCGTTGACGCCAAGAAAGTCTAAATCCCATGAACACACATGCTCCACGCTTCATCGCTGCCCTGCTCGCCGCGAGTCTCGCTCATGCACAAGTGCCCGATGCACCCGCGCCAGCCGCTCCAGCCTCGCCCATAAGTCAGTCCGCGCCCATCGGCCAAAGTGCTCCGGCTTCCAGCGCCAAGCCCGCGCAATCACCATTCGGCCAGGAAGTGCCAGTGCTCGACCCCGGCTCGGAAGTGATGACCTTCAACGGCAAGAACTGGAACGTCGCCAACAACCGCATCTTTCAAGCCCGCTTCGAGAAGTTCCTGAATGCCCCCGAAGCCACGACCAAGGAAGACACCGAGTATCGCGCCTACATCGACCGCGTGCTTTTCCTCCTCCAGCCCGGCCAGGCCACCCCGCAAAATGTGGACGCCGCATTCAAGCTCCTACCTTACGCCTCGCGTTATGACATCGACGCCCGGCTCTGCTCCTCGCTGGCGGATGCCGTGTATTCCGTCTGGCAGGCGCAGCGCAATCAGGCGCGGCTGATGATGGCGAATGACACCCTCGAATTGGAGCGCAGGCAAAATCAATGGAATCTCCAAACTGCCGCACAAGCGAAAGAGCTGGAGAAACAGCCAAAAGTTTCTGGCAAAGCCGCCAACAATGGAGCGGCAGCGTCGAGTAACAGCGCAGGCGTCACCGACTCCGACATTCGCATGGCAGCAATCACCAAGCGCATCGTCGAAGGCGAAGCCGTCACGAAGGCCAACCAGATCAAGCGCGAACTCTCCGAGCTTCAGGCCAAAGTCGAGTTCCAGGGGCTCATGGTGCAGTACTTCCTCCAGCGCCGATTCCAGCATGTGCTGATGGCGTCGCGCTTTTATCGCGCACTGTTTACCGATGGCGATACGAAGCTGAATCTCGGCAAGGACGCCATGGACCTTTTCCAAAAAAGCACCGGCACTCCGCCCACGGTGAGCATCCTCGACTCGATGGCCAACGAAGCCATCCGCGACGTGCGCGAAGGCTCGAAGTCGTTCGCATTCCTCGTGGAAAAAGGCGAGATCTACAGCGCGACAAACCGGCTCCAGGAATCATTCGTCACTGGCGAATACATGCCCGAGATTCGCCTCATTCCCCGGGAGCAAAAGCGCAAGTGCCTCAGCTTCTCGCAAAAGGGATTCCAGCTCATTTCCGCCATCGACGTACGCGACTACGAACGCGCCGAAAAACTCGTCAAAGAAATGAAATTAGCGGCTTCAGACTTCGACGACTCGAAGCCCACCGCCCGCATCGAAGGCGCGAAGATCGAAGCCGGCGGAAAGCTCGCCCTCGCCCGCAAAGCAGCGCTCAACAACGACCAGCCCGCACTCGAAAAAAACCTCACCGAGGCCGCCATGATCTGGCCCGGCAACCCGGAATACAAAGAGGTCTTCGGCCAGCTCAATAAGCAGGGCGACGTGATGCAGAAGACGCTCCTCGAGTTCGACCAGCTCGTCAGCCAGCGCAACCACCGGCAAATTTGGAACGACAAACTCCGCTTCATCGCCGCCGTCGTCATCAACCCCGAGCGCAAAGTCACCCTCGAAAAAATCATGTCCGACATGGAAGCCATCGAGCGCTCCGTCCTCACTGCCGATGAAATGGCCCGCCAAGGCAACCACGCCGGCGCGTGGGAAAGCCTCGAAAAAACGTGGGCCAAATACCCCGACGACTCCACGCTCAACCAGCGCCGCGCCGACATGACGACCCGCGCCAGCGACTTCGTCAAAACCATCCGCACCGCCGAGGAACTCGAAAAGAAATCGCAAGTCGGCTCCAGCCTCTCCCACTACCTCAAAGCCCAAAAGCTCTACCCCGCCAGCGACTTCGCCCGCGAAGGCGTGGACCGGCTGGTGACGCAGGTCCTGCCCGAATAGGGTTCATCCGCCGTTTTAATTCTGCTTTGCGACATTTCCGGAATCCCGTCGGAAAGGACCACAGAGGCACGATGGACGCGGAGAATTTCCGCAGAATTTCATTCTCTACGTTCATCGTGTCTCTGCGGTTTCAAAGCGCTAACAAAGTAGAATTAATCTCAACCCGCACGCGCTCGCCGGTCCGCATTACTCATCCCAAAAACCGCATTTGAATATCCACGGAAGGAACGGAAGGACACGGAAAGAATGCCTTACGAAGGTGACCCTTCTCATCCATTAGGTGAAGCGGCGCATTCTCGGAATGTATTGGTTTCCGTGACCTTCCGTTTCTTCCGTGGACCCAACTGCCTTTTTTGAGGCTCATCCATGGACGGCTGGCCGATTTCACTACGGCGGAGGAATTGTCACCGGCAGGGTCGTCACGTTGTTCGTGTAGTCTCCTTCCAGCAAAACGTGGTCGGGGTTCATAGTGACTTCGAGGACGTACTCGCCCGCAGCCACATCGGTGATGTCCACCCACTGGCCTTCGAGGCCGCTGTCATAAATGTCGGACCAACCTTCCTGGATGCCCTGCGCGTCGCATGTGAATTTGCTGCTCGGGCTGGCAGCGAGATTCCATCGCTCACTGTCCAAGAGGCAAAAACTGACCTTCCTCCCTACAGCCGCTACGCCGCCTTGCAAGTCCAGCAAGCGATAGCGCGCGAACCCGAGAAAGTGGTAGTGCCCGTGGCATTCCGCGAATTCAAAATCCGGATTCCCCACCGGCGAGCCGATCACTAAATCCGCGCCGCCGATATTGCGCGACTCGGTGCTAAAACGGAGCAATCGGCGCTCGCCTTCGGTGATGTGACCTTCGTTCACCGCGCATTCCTCAGCGCCAAATGTCTCCGTGGTGATGTAAGGTTGCAGCGTATCCCGCCACACGACGAGGTCGGGGATCGCAGCAGTGTGGTTTGCAAACACCGCAACGCCGGAATACTGGCCCAGCGCGCGAACTCCGATATACCAGTCGCCGGGGGCCGCATTCTTGCGTTCAAACGAAGCGTTGTTCCGGGATTTGTTGATACGCCGATCGTAAAGCCGCGTCGTCGGTGCCGCCCCGTGGCGGACGTAAAGCGCCGAACTTCCGTTCCCGCCCACCGTCTCAATTTGCAGCTTGCGCGCAGGTCCGGCGGGGACGTTGATTTTGAAAATACTCATGCTCCCCAAACTCCCGCAGCGATGCACCGCGGCCACACCGCTTTGAAGCGCCGTCTCCGTTCCCGCAAGCTCGATCACAAAGGTCTCACTCACCACCGCGCTGGCAGTGCCGTCGTTCAGAAAAGCACGCGTCTTCACCGTAGTCGTCGCCGCGAGCACCAGCGGCTTGCGATAGCGCGTGGAAGCCAGCGTCGGCTCACTCCCGTCCGTGGTAAATGTCACCTTCGCACCCACCAGCGGCGAGCGAAGCGCAATCTTCGCAGCCCCCGTAAATGTACCGGGCCCCGGCGTGAAAATCGGCAGCGCGGCGACATGCTTGGGCAACGTGTAATCGACCGTCAGGCGCAATCCCTGAAAGGGATTCGAAGCGCGCAGCAGCACATACCAGACGCCACTTTCCGGCGCTGCAATGGAGACCGTCTCGGTGTTCCCACTGTCCGTACCAGCTTCGTCGTATTGCTCATGCGTCGGGTGAACGCCCCGGCGGACAAAAACATCGCAGTCCCCTAGCCCGCCCGCAGTCCTGACGACGAGCTTCGTCGCACCCGGCGGCACCACCATGCGATAAACCACCTCGCTTTCCGTCAAGCTGTTCAAGTCCCGCAAAGTCACCCGGCGCTGAAGCAGCTTCGGGGATTCCGTCGGCTCGGCGACATGGGCAAATGAGGTCGCCGCGAAACAAGCAATCAAGGTGATGAGTCTGAGCATAAAATTAGTTGGCCACGGTAACACTCACGCTGGCTGTAGCCGTCTGGCCGAGATCGTCAAACACGACCATCTTCACCGAATGCGGCCCGTTGGCGAGCGCGCTCGTGTCCCACAAAGCATGACCGCCAAGAAGATGATAATGTCCCGTCGTCCCCGAGTCCGTGAAGACGAGCACATTATCGATATAAAACTCCGCTTTCACACATCGGTAATCATCACTCCCGCTGCCAAAAAACTCCGCGTGATTCCCCGACACCACCTGCCCCTCATGCGGCGCAGAAAGGACGAGCGTGGGCGCTTGGTCCGCAGCAACCACGAGCATAAAACTCTGCTGCGCAATCGGCGCACGCCCGTTGTCCACCGTCAGCGTCACCGTATGATTTCCGAGCGTCGGAACTGGCCACACGACAACCCCCGACACCGCATCCACCGTCATCCCAACCGGCCCCGCTGACAGCGCAAACGTCGGCCTCGGCAGCCCCGCCGCACCGCACGCATATTCGTAGGAAAGGCCAGCAACTGCCTGCGTCTTCGGAGCGCTCGTGAAGGTCGGCGGCGATGGATCATTATCCAGCACGGTGACCGCGAGATTCCGGCGTTCATAGCCGCGCCCGGTGATACTCAGCGTGTTCGATTCATTCACAGAATTGCGGTCCTGCCGCGCAGACACGCGCACGGTTTTCGGGCGATTGAAATTGCGCTCGTTGAACGTCATCCGCCCGCCGGAAATCTTCACTCCCCCGGGCCCGGTCGCGCGCCGCACCGCAAACGTCACCGGCCTGGTCGGAGGCTCCGTGAGTGCGACCGTGAATGATTGCGAGCGAGCGCCTTCCGTGAGAGTCATCGCCGAAACTGAAACGACTGGAGCACGCGCGCTCGTATCGGCGATCCCCACATTCACCTCCACAGGACTCAGCCCCGCAGCGCGCAAAATCACGGTTTCCTCCGCGTCGTCCGTGTCTGCATCCACCGGCGTTCCGAGCGACACCGGTTGCGGAACATCCCAATTCTCCGGGGTGAAAGTGAGCGTCCCACCGCTCGTCACCGACACATGCCCATCCGCGTCCGCCGCATCCGTGCGCACCGTCACATTCCCGGATGGCGCAGCCGCGAGTCGCACCGAAAGAGCCCCCGAGCTGCCCTCTAAAAGGCGCATCGAAATCGGAGTAACCACCAACCCGCTCGGGTTCGTCGCGGCCACACGCCACACATCGCCGGAGTCGAAGTTGAGATAATACAGCGCACCATCCGGCCCCACCGCCGTATCCACTACCGAGCCGGCATCGACGACGAATGGCGTGATACTCACCGCCTTGTTCTCCGCATCAAGCTGCGCCCGCATGACCACGTGACCCGTGTAGTCGCACCAAAAAAAGTTCCCGCGATATTCCGCAGGAAAAGCAGTACTCTCGTAAAACGTCCCGCCCGTAATCGCCGACCCGATCACAAGCGGCTGTGCAGTTCCCCCAGTCACCATCGCCGCACCGCCAGCGGCCGCAGCAGTGAACGTCACCGACGTCGGCACCGCGCGCACCACGTAAGTCCCACTCAGCTCGCCCACGCCATCTACGCTCACCGCTTGGCCGATGCGAAATGGATGCGGACTCGTCGTCGTCACCGTCACCACTCCCGCGCCGCGCTCCACCGAGTCGAGCCCTCGCACTTGACCTTCATCGTCGAAAATATCCGTCTTATATTGGATCACCGGATGCGCCAGCGGTCGCGCAAACGGAGTCGAATAGCGCACCCCGATTGGCTGATTCCCCTCGTAGTCATCGTAGCCGCCATCATCCGCCCGATTCAGCGCAAACACTTGCTCGTAGCCCGGCGTGCTCGTCGGCTCCGTCTGTCCATCGGGCGTGCTGCCGACCACATTCAGCCACAGCTTCCCCGTCCGCGGCTGCAACGTCATTGTAAAAGGATTCCGAAAACCCGTCGCCCAGATGTAGTCGTTATTCGGCCCCGCCCCATCGCGAAATGGATTATCCCCCGGCACACTCCCGTCCGCATTCGCCCGGCCCACCTTCGCCGCGAGGGTGCGCAAATCTCCATCCACGCCGCGCTTGTCGCCGAGGTCGCCGATTGCCCAATACAGCTTCCCATCCGCCCCGAACGCCATCGCGCCGCCATCGTGATTCTCCCCGAGCGTCGGCAAGCCCGTGATGATATTCGCCCGCTCCACACCCACATTCTCCACATCGCGAAAACGCACGATCCGCTGCTCACGGTCCGACACTGTCACAAACACATACACCCAGTGATTCACGGCGTATCCCGGATCAAAAACCACACTCAACACCCCGCACTCGCTCTCCGTGTAAAGCGTAGGAAAAGTCGCAAACGGAGTCTCCAACAACTGCCCGTCCTTCACCACTCGCACGCCATTCGATTTCTCCGTCACGAACAGCCGCCCCGAACCATCCGGAGCCCACGCCATGCTGGTGGGCGCAGCGAGGCCCGCGACAAAATTCGTCTCATCAAACCCATCCTCGACCGGCCTCGCGAACGAGGGCGAAACGAGAAGGACAAGAGCTGAGAGTATACGGAGTGTCGGAAACATAAATGAAGTTCAGCCAACAAATCACAGTTCCCCCGAACCCGCAAACAGACATCAAAAAACCGTCACCTTCCGCCGGATCCGCCGGTCGTTGAAAGCCGACGAGGCGCTAACGAATGACGAATGACGAAACGCAAGCGAGTTGATTACGGCCGACGCTTGCGTTTCGTCATTCGTCATTCGTCATTCGTCATTTAAAATAAGCCACGACCGACCGAGCACTACACCTCGACGCTCGCGCCCGTCCGGTGCGACTCCAGCGCGGCTGCGAAAATCTCATGACTCGCGACAGCTTCATCCGG
>JAYTMG010000185.1:0-1115 GCA_043728745.1 Verrucomicrobiaceae bacterium | reverse complement strand
AACGATTGAGTCGTCAGTATCCCCCCGCCCCGATCGTCCCGCCCGCCGACTCCCCTGCCCCGGCGGCCTCGCGGCGCCGATATTCTTCCATCATCGCCGCCGTCGCCGTCGCACCGCAGCGCGAACCGCCGAGGTCGCGCACCTTGATCAGCCCGTCGAGATCGCGCACACCACCTGCGGCTTTCACCTGCACACGTTCGCTCACACTCGCACGCATCAGCGCCAGATCGTGCTCCGTCGCGCCTTTGTAATTGTAGCTCCCGTCGGGCTGTTTGATGAATCCGTAGCCCGAGCTCGTCTTCACCCAATCCACGCCCGCACGCTCAGAAATCTCGCACAGCTTGCGCTTGAATTCATCGCTCCCCAGCCCCGCTCCGCCAGCCGTGAGATAGTCGTTTTCAAAAATCACCTTCACCTTCGCGCCATGCTTGTGCGCCTCGTCGCACACCGCCCGGATGTCCGACTCCACGTAGCCCCAATCACCGCCCAGCGCCTTGCCGATATTGATGACCATATCGATCTCCGCCGCACCATCCGCGCAAGCGAGCTGCGTCTCGTAGCGCTTCGATTCCGTCGCGCTGTTTCCATGCGGAAACCCGATGACCGCGCCGACGAGCACACCGCTCCCGCACAGCCACTCCACCGCCTGCCGCACCGCATACGGCTTGATGCAAACCGAGGCCACCTGATACTGCGCCGCCACTTTGCAGCCTGCCTCCAAATCCGCATCCGTCATCGTCGGGTGCAGCAGCGAATGGTCGATCATCTTGGCGAGCTCGGCGTATGTATATTTCATGCGGCGGCTTCTACCACGGTCATTTCGGTAAACGCGAGTCCCGGTCGCTGACCGGCTTTTCACGCGGAGGCATCGGGTCATCCGGAAACCGCTCCAGCCAGTCAGCCCGGTCCTGTTCCGTCGCGTGAAAGCGCAGCCAAATCTGCAATCCCGCATCGCTTCCCGTGCTACCATCCGAGACATCCACACGCGTGTTCACCTCCGCTTCGAGCGGGCAGTCGGCATTGGGTTCATCGAGAAATCCATCGAGCCATTCATAAAGTGCGCGGTCGTCGAGATGCCCGGTGTAATGAAGGAAAATGCGCCGCGTCGCCAATGC
>JAYTMG010000184.1:0-2626 GCA_043728745.1 Verrucomicrobiaceae bacterium | reverse complement strand
TTTTAATTCTACTTTGTTACGCCTTGATGGAAAGTAGGGGGACCGTCCCGGTCCCCGCGCTTTTTCTTGAGAATTCTGCGTTTTGCAAACCGTTTCAGAGGTCACGGGGCCGAGACGGCCCCGCTACTAACAAAGTAGAATTAATCCCGGTGCTGGAAAAGGCGGCGGTGAATGGATGCACGCTCGTGATACTGGCGGCGGGGACGTTGTCGGGAGACGACAGCCGAAATTGACTCTACCGGGAAAACAAACGAATCTCGGCACATGACAGTCACACTCGAATTGACCGATGAAGTTGCTGGGAATGCTCTGCCGAATGCGAGGGTTTTGGCCGGATTTGTCGAGGCAGGTTTGCGTCGCCAGCGGGTGGAAAGCGTCTTGGTGCGCGAGTTGTCGGCGATGGTTGAGCGACTTTCGGAGTCGCCGGGACCTGATGAGATTATCGCGATGCGGGTCAGCAATGCGGCGCAGGATCGGATGGAGGAACTGCTCGAACGCAATCGCGAAGGAAAGCTTTCCGACGACGAGCGGCGTGAGTGGGATGATTTCGAACGTCTGGAGTGTCTGGTGCGAATCGGGAAGATTTCTGCAGCGGCGCGTTTGAAAGCCCAATGAGTCGGATCAAGGTTCCGAGTGCCCTGCGAGGCGAGATCGTTGAGCGCGCCTGCGGGTGCTGCGAGTATTGCGGAGCAAATGAGCGTTTTTCCGCCATGGGATTCCATGTCGAACACATCATCGCACTTCAGCACAATGGGGAGACGGCCCCCGAGAATCTCGCTCTATCCTGTCCGGCGTACAATTTCCGGAAGGGCACAAATCTTAGTTCAGTGGATCCCGTCACGGGTGCGGTCGTTTCTGTTTTTCATCCGCGCCGTGATTTGTGGACTACACATTTCCGACCGGAAAAAGGCGAAATCGTTCCGCTTACTGCAACCGGACGGGCAACAGCGCGGTTGCTGGGATTCAATGCTCCAGAGCGAGTCGCAGAACGGGAGTTTGAGCGGCGAGTCGAATCCTCCTAACGCGGCTGGTCCACTGAAGTTCCAATAAAGCGCGGATTTACGCGCATCTCTTTCAGATGAATATCGAACACTCCATCCAACAGGCACTCACACGCCGCACTTTTCTCAAGCAGAGCACGACGGGGCTCGGCGCGCTGGCGCTGACTTCGCTGATGAATCCGCATATTTTCGGCATGGAGCCGGGCGATGGGCCTGCGGTGCCGGGGGCGCTCAAGCGGCTGCATTTTGCGCCGAAGGCGAAACGGATCATCTATCTGTTTATGTCGGGCGCGCCGTCGCATCTCGACCTTTTTGATCCGAAGCAAAAGCTCATCGAGATGACGGGCAAGGATTTGCCGGATAGCGTGCGCAAGGGGCAGCGCATCACGACGATGACGAGCGGGCAGAAGAATCTGCTGTGCGTCGGTTCGCCGTTCAAATTTGAAAAGTATGGCAAGGCGCAGATGGACCTTTCGGAGCTTCTGCCGAACCTCGCGAAAGTGGTCGATGATTGCACGTTTGTGCGGTCGATTCACACGGACCCGATCAATCACGATCCGGCGGTCACTTTCTTCGCCACCGGCAACCAGCAGCCGGGTCGCCCGGTGATGGGCGCGTGGCTCGCTTACGGGCTCGGTAGCGACAATCGCGACCTGCCTTCGTTCGTGGTGATGACGAGCGGCGGCGGCGGGCAGACGCTGCAAACGCGGTATTGGGGTAATGGGTTTTTGCCCGCGCAGTACGGCGGCGTGCAGTTTCGCAATGCGGGCGATCCGGTGCTCTACGTGTCGAACCCCAAGGGCATCAGCGGCGGCACGCGGCGCGAACTGCTCGATGCGACGAACGAGCTGAATCGCATGGCGCTCGGCGAACTCGGCGACCCGGCGATCAGCGCGCAGATCGAGAACTACGAACTCGCATTCCGAATGCAGACGAGCGTGCCGGAACTCACCGATCTTTCAAAAGAGCCGAAAGAAGTTCTCGACCTGTACGGCGCGACTCCCGGCCAGCCGAGCTTTGCCAACAACTGCCTGCTCGCGCGCCGACTCGCCGAACGCGGCGTCCGTTTTATCCAACTCTGCCACCGCGATTGGGACCATCACGGCGGCTTGCCCGCTGGCCTGCGGCAAAAATGCAAGGAGACCGACCAAGGCGCGGCGGCTCTCGTGGCGGACCTCAAACAGCGCGGTTTGCTCGACGATACGCTGGTCGTGTGGGGCGGCGAATTTGGCCGCACGGCTTACAGCCAAGGCAATATCGCGAAAGACAATTTCGGGCGCGACCATCATCCGCGCTGCTTCACGATGTGGATGGCAGGCGGCGGCATTCAAAAAGGAATGGTCTATGGTGAGACGGATGAATTTGGCTACAACATCATCCGCGATCCCGTCCACGTCCACGACCTGCACGCCACGCTGCTGCACGCGATGGGCGTCGATCACAAGCGGCTCACCTTCCGCCACGAAGGGCGCGACTACCGGCTCACGGACGTCGCGGGGAATGTGGTGAAGCCGCTGCTGGCGTAGTTAATTCTACTTTGTTACTTGCGCTGAGGCACCGCGAGATTGGCCCGCGAAAAACGCAAAAAAGCGCGAAATGGGAAATCCTTTCGCGTCTTTTCGCGT
>JAYTMG010000183.1:0-2609 GCA_043728745.1 Verrucomicrobiaceae bacterium | reverse complement strand
CACCCACGACCGCGCGCGAGCTTTAGTTCAAACCGCCCGTAGGTCGGGATGACGTATTGGTCGAAGAGTTCGCGCGTAGATAAATTGCTCATTTCGTAGGGGGCGGAGATTCATTTCCTGCGCCGCGAATGCGAGCGAAAAATTGTGCTACTTTTTCTCCTGCGACTGGAGCCAGCGCATCGCCGAGAGCTCACCCTCCGTCCGCAGACGGCGTGCGTATTGCGCGAGGCGCTCTTCGTCCCGCGAACTGGTGAGACGGGTGACCGTTTCGACCAAACCGGCCGTGCTTTTCGTGAATATTTCAATTTCCGCTTTTCGTCGTTCTCGTTCGGCAGCGGGCAAAACGGCAAGTCCTCTTTTTTCCAGCGCGACTCCGACCAGTTGGGAAATGAGCAATCGCGATGCCTCTGGTGTCTGGAATATCTTTCCTAGACCGAACTGAATCCTCGCAGCGTCTGCCACGGAATGGGCAGTGGAGCCTTCCTCGGTTTTGCTCGCTTCCAGCGCTTTCCCCACAGCCAAGACCGGGGAAAGTAGTGACATTCGTAGCCCTACAGTTCCCATCAATTCGGCTTCGAGCGGGTGCATTCCAGATGACTCGTAGAGCGCTTGTGCCGCCGCGATTCGCTCCGGCACATACGTGTAAAAGGCGGGGCGTTCGAGAGCGGCGGACGCCTCGGCAATTGCGCTGGTCTTTTGTCCGCTTTTGAACAATGCATTCGACGAGAGGATCCACGGCACTGGATTGTTCGATTCCACTGCCTTGAGCTTGTCGATCCACTCCCGGCGTTGTTCGTCGGTTGCTTTCGACGGGTCTGTAATCGCGGAGACCAAGACGATGGGAGAATCCGGGTGAAGAGACAGCGCGCGGTCCAGCCACTCCCGCTTTCCGCTTTGCTCGAACACGGCAATCAAGTTTGCCGGCGTGTCTCCATGCTTCGCGATGAAATCCTCGAAGTTCTTCGCGGAGAAAGCAGGTGTCCCGTTTTCTGGATTGGTCGCCGTAGTGTCAAAGCGCTTCCAATCTATGGTCTTGGACGAGGGATTGGTATTCAGCGGTTCGGCCTGAAGGGGCGAATGAGAGGGGCCTTTTTGCGAACCTGAAGGCGAATTGCTTGCTTTGGTTTCGACGTCCTTGGGCAGGAAGACAACCACCGCAACAATCGCGACGATTGCGGCAACGATTATTCCAAACACGATGGCGATGTTTCGGAGAGTCATACCGTATGGACGTATAGCGGGGCGGGATTTGTCTGCAAACTTACGCTCGGACTTTCTTAGTTTTGTGACGTGGCGACTAAGGAAACCGCTGATTCAATCGCGGGCTGAAAAAGGGAACCGCTAATCTGCGCTCATCGACGCTGATTCCACGACGGGAGCTCCAAAAATTAGCGTCGATGAGCGCAGATTAGCGGTTCCAAAATTCGGCTCCCGATTTAATGAGCGTTGCCTAAGGACCCCGAGCTTGCTGGATAACGCTCTTCTCTCACAAATCATGAACACACCAATTTCCCGCCGTAGATTCCTCGCCACTAGCGCCGCTGCCATTGCGGTGCCGCACATTGTCACCGCGCAAAAGGCGGACGGGCCGCTCATTATCGGGGAAGGGGAGCATCGCTACGAAGTGCTGCACAACTGGCCGAAGTTGCCCGACAAATATTCGTGGCAGACTACGCACAATGTCGCCGTGGATGCGGAGGGGCTCGTCTATGTCATCCACGAAGGACGCGAGAATATGAAGGACCATCCGTCGATTTTTGTGTTCGATGCGGAAGGGAAGTTTGTCAGAGCGTTTGGGAATCAATTTCAAGGCGGAGGCCACGGGCTGGAAGTGCGCACGGAGGGGAAGGAGCAGTTCCTTTATGTCTCGGCGTATCAGCAGGTGAAGAGCTTCGCGAAGCTCACGCTCAAAGGCGAAACGGTGTGGCAGAAATATGCGCCGATGGACTCGAAGGTTTACAAGGCGGAGGAAGACACAAAGCCCGTAAAACGCTGGGGGCGTGATGCCTTTATGCCGACGAACTTTGCGTTCTTGCCGGATGGCGGATTCTTCCTCGCGGACGGATACGGCTCATTCCGCATCCACCGCTACGACAAGGACGGCAACTGGGTCTCGATGTTTGGCGAGGCGGGCACGGGGCCGGGGCAATTTAATACGCCGCATGGAATCTGGATGGATAATCGTCCGGGGCGCGAGGCCGCCGTGGTCGTCACGGACCGAGCAAACAAGCGCCTGCAATGGTTCACGGTGGAGGGAAAACATATCAAGACGCTCGACGGTTTCATCCTCCCGGCCAATGCGGATTCCCGTGGCGATGTGTTGCTCGTGCCGGACCTCAGCGCGCGTGTGACGTTGCTGGGCAAGGACGATAAAGTGATCGTCCATCTCGGCGAAGATGCGGCGTGGCGGGAGCAGGTCACGAAGGACGGCAATAAAATGCGGCGCAGCAAAACGGGCGAAGAATGGGTGTCGGGCAAGTTCCTGCATCCACACGACGCGTGTTTCGATGGGGCGGGGAACATCCTCGTCGCAGAGTGGGTGGATACGGGCCGCATCACGAAATTGCGCAAGGTATAAAGGTCAACTTTTTCCTGCCAATCGCGCAGCC
>JAYTMG010000182.1:0-4981 GCA_043728745.1 Verrucomicrobiaceae bacterium | reverse complement strand
CCTTCGAGTGTTGATTTGCAGGGCTGGTATCTCACGAATGATCCGCTCATTTTGACGAAGTGGCAGTTCCCAAATTCGCTCACGGTGAACTCGGGCGCTTACGTGTATGTATGGGCGTCGAACAAGGCGCTTGTCGCGGGGCACAGTCCGGATGCGGGTGGCCGGTATCATACGAATTTCTCCCTTGCGAAAAGCACGGGCAATTTGCTGCTCGTGAAGCCGGACGGGACGACGATCATCAATCAACTCGCGCCTTCCGCGAATCCGTATGTTCCTTACCCTTCGCAGGGCGACAACATTTCGTATGGCGTCGGCTCGACGGTGGTCACGGCGACTTCGCTGCTCGGGTTTGGGGCGACGGCGAAGTATTTCGTGCCCACGGCGGGAAATGGCGGCTCGGGGCTTCAATCGACGTGGATGACGCCGAGTTTTGATGACTCGACTTGGAACGCTGGCAGCACGGGCATCGGCTACGACACGAGTGTCGGCGGCACCGGGCCGTTGCCAAACGAAAGCGAGCCCAACAACACGGCTGCGACTGCGAATAACGGCACGGCAAATTTTGGCACGGTCACCGAAAAGCATCAGCTCTCCGTCACTGCGGACATCGCTTCGGCTGCGGATGTTGATTTTTACCGGCTCGGCGCGATGCAGACGACGGCGGGCGGAGACAAGCTCAGCATCACCATCAGCGGTGCGCCGGGGGTGCGCGGGACTTTGGCAAATCCGGTCGTCGAGCTTTGGCGGCAAAATGGCGTGACGCCTGTGCTTGTGGTGTCAAATGACGACGGCGGTCCGGGATTGGACGCGCAGATTTTCGAGCACGTCGTGACGATTGCGGATACGTATTTTGTAAAAGTGACCGGCAGCGGAGGAACGGGAACGTATGTGCTGGGCGTGTTTTTGGACAACAAAGACACAGCGCCGAGTTCGGCTTCCACGACGACTGCGGAGGGCGAGACTTCGCCGAATACCAACAACACCACGGCGACGGCGGTGGACCTTGCGACGAGCTGGCGCACTGCGGCATTCTTCGCCACGACGAATGGGCTGATGGGACCGGGCGATATCGACAATTTCAAATTCTCGCTCGCATTTAACGACATCCTGACGGTGAGCGCGACGGCGACTTCGGGCGTGGAATTGCGCTGCTCAATCTTGAATGCAGCGGGGACCGTAGTGCTCGCGAGCGAGGATGGGACGGCGGCTTTGCAGGGCGACAACTCGAAGATTTTCTGCTTCCGCGTTCCATCGGCGGCATTCTACGTGGTGCAGATTCAGAGCATCGGCGGCGCGGGCACTTACTCGGCGGAAGCGTGGCTCACCACGACGGCTACGCTGCCCTCGCCATCGACGCTTTCCACGCTCATCGGTAAAAACATCGAGGGCGAAATGCGGACCATCAATCCCGGTGTTTGGATGCGCGTTCCATTCACGGTCGGCGACCTTTCGCAGGTGAACGGGCTCTTTATGAAACTGCGCTACAAAGACGGCTATGTGGCGTATTTGAACGGCAACGAAGTTTCGCGCAGCAACGTTGGCGACGCTGCTGGCGTAGCAGTCGCATCTCCGACAGTGCCGCCGTTCAATGGCCGGACGCCCGCAGTGCGAACGACTGCTCTTGCGGTGGTACCCGTAGAGATCGATCTCACGCCGCAAATCGCGCTCAATAATGTGCAGGTCGGTACGAACTACCTTTCGATTCACACGCAGATTATTAGTGCGAACAGCTCCACGGCGCTGATGCTGCCTGAGATGGAATATCGCACGAACGTGAACGGACTGCCGCAGTATTTCGTGACGGTCACGCCGGGTACGGCAAATACGGGAGGCGGGCTCGGACAAGTGGCGGATACGAAGTTCAGCGTGAACCGCGGTTTTTACACGACTGCGCAGACTGTCACAATCACGACGACGACTGGAAACGCGACCATCCGCTACACGACAAATGGCGACGCGCCGACCGCGACGACGGGCACCGCTTATACTGCGCCGATCGTAATTGGTTCCACGACGGTGCTGCGCGCAGCGGCATTCCGCACTGGCTATGTGCCGAGTAATGTGGACACACAGACGTATATTTTCACAACGGATGTAGTGAACCAGCAGACGACTGGCACACCGCCCGCAGGCTGGCCGGCTGCCACTACGGCGAATGGAGACGGCATCCAAAACATGGATTACGGCATGGATACGGCGATCGTCAACGATCCGACTTGGGGCCCGCAAATGCAGACGGCGCTAAATTCGATTCCGAGCATGTCGGTGGCGTGCGACCTCACGAGTCTGTTTGGCTCCGCCGCTGTCCCGATCAATGGAAGCACGAACGGCATTTACTCCAATCCCGGCGGCGACGGCGCGGCGTGGGAACGCGCGGCGAGCATGGAAATCGTAAATCCGAACAACACGCAGGGAACGCAGATAAACTGCGGCTTGCGTCTGCGCGGCGGGTTTAGCCGCAGCACTGATAATCCAAAGCACTCGCTGCGATTCTTTTTCCGCGATGCGTATCGCGGTGGAGGGAAACTCAAATATCCGCTCTTTGGCGATGCCGGTGCGTCCGAATTTGCGAAGGTCGATCTGCGCACATCGCAGAACTACTCGTGGGCTTTCGGGGGCAATAATCGCAACATCATGAACCGCGATGTGTTCTTCCGCGACCTCCAGCGGGAGCAGGGAAAACCCCACACGCGCTCGGTTTATTACCACCTTTATTTGAACGGTCAGTATTGGGGCCTCTTCCAGACGCAGGAACGCTCGGAGGCTGATTTCGGAGCGAGCTACTTCGGGGGAAAGTCGGATGAATACGACACGATCAAAGTCGCGCCGGACGCCACCACGACTGGCACAAATGGCTTCAATACAGGCTACGCGCTTTACGCGACGGACGGGAATTTCGAAGCGTGGGATGCGATGCGGAAGTATTGCTACAATCTGCTCAGCGCACCCGGAGCGCCAGCCGCGGGAATGGTCCATAATGCGAACTACTTCTACCTGCTCGGAAAAAATCCCGACGGTTCCGATAATGCAAATTATCCCGTGTTGCTCGATGCCGAGAGTTTGCTGGACTACATGATCGGCATCTACTACGGCGGCAATTGCGACGCACCAGTCTCGCAGTTCCTGAGCAATAATCGCCCGAATAACTACTATACGATGCGCCGCACCAGCCCGCAGGACGTTGCATTTTTGCCCGGCAATGTGCCGCCGAGCACGCGTCCGCTCGGCAAGACTCGCAGCGAAGGCTTCCGCTTTTTCGGTCACGACAATGAGCACACCATCCTCAGCGGAACCGCCACCGGAACCCCGACACAGCTCGTGCGCAATCGCGTGCAGGACAACAACAGCGGCACACAGACGGCGACGTTTGTCGGCAGCGATCCGTCATTTGATCAGCTCCAATACAGCAACCCTCAATCGATGCATCTCAAGCTCATGGCGAATGCCGAGTATGCGCAAAGATTCGCGGACCGTGTGCAAAAGGCGTTCTTCGGAAACGGCGTCCTGATTCCCGCAAACAACACCACACGGCTCAATACGCGCGCCAACCAAATCGCCACGGCCATCATCGCCGAGAGCGCCCGTTGGGGAAATGCAAAGACCAGTCCGGCCTTGACGAAGAATAACTGGACGACGGAGATGAACTATCTCACCGGCACCTACTTTCCTGCTCGCAGCGATACAGTGCTCGGGCACTTCCGCGCAGCGAGTTGGTTCCCCGCAGCCACGAATGTCGGGCCGACTTTCACCCAGTACGGCGGCACTATCCCCGCAGGCGGAATCACGCTCACCATCGCAAATCCGAATCCCGGCGGCGGCACGATTTACTACACGACAAATGGCAGCGACCCACGGCTCATCGGCGGCACTTTAAACCCGGCAGCAATCGCCGGGACGAGCGTCGCCATCACCGCAAACACCACGCGAGTAAAAGCGCGCGTGCTCACCGCTGGCGTGTGGTCGCCGATGACGGATGAGGTTTTTGCCAAGACGCAAACCGCGCTCCGTGTCGCGGAAATCATGTATAATCCCGGCCCAGTTTCCCCGGCGGAAATCGCTGCGGGTTACGCGGACTCCGAGGAGTTTGAGTTTATCGAAGTCATCAACACCAGCGGTGCCGCGCTCAACCTCGAAGGCGCGAAATTCACCGTCGGATTATTCTACGATTTCCCAGCAATCACGCTCGCAGCGGGCGGGCGCATCGTGCTCGTGCGCAATGCTGCGGCATTCGCGCTGCGCTATCCGGCTGTGACGATCGGCGGTCAATACATCGGCGACCTCGAAGATGGCGGCGAACGCCTCGTCGTTGCTGATGCAACCGGCGCGACGATCCTCGATTTCACCTACGACAATAAATGGTTCGACCACACGGACGGCGGCGGATTTTCCCTCACCGCGCTCGACCCGACGGCCAGCAGTGCCACGCTCAATACCGCCGCAGGCTGGCGCGCGAGCAACGCGGATGCAGGCTCGCCGAGTGTGAGCGACACCGCAGTTGCGCCGGGCACCATCGTTATTAACGAAGTGCTCGCATACCCAAATGGAGGCGGCGACCAATTCATCGAACTTCGCAATCTCAGCGGAGCCTTGGTGGACATCGGCGGCTGGTATCTCTCGGATGATGCGGTCAATTTGACCAAATACAAAATCGCTACCGGCACCACGATTGGCGCAAACGGCTACCTCGTCTTCACCGCGAGCGGAAACTTCAACAACGCCGGCGACGCAGGCGCGCTCACGCTCTTCACCGTCAACCGCAAACTCGGCGCAGTGTTCCTCAGCAGCGGAGTCGGCGCAGCGGCGGGCGGCTATCGCGAAGACGTGGATTTCAGCGGCTCCGCGCAAGGCGTGAGCCTCGGGCGAATCATCCGCTCGGACAGCACGACCAACTTCACCCACATGGCCGCCATCACCAACGGCACAGCGAACAGCGCACCGCGCGTCGGGCCTGTCGTCATCAACGAACTCCACTACAACCCCG
>JAYTMG010000181.1:0-5271 GCA_043728745.1 Verrucomicrobiaceae bacterium | reverse complement strand
GGGGTCCTTGATGGTGCCGGCCCAGGCGGCTGCGCCTTCCGGATCTGTCTCTTGGACGATGCGCGCGTAGCTTGCTGTGGACCAGTCGCGTTCTTTGCCTTCGGGGAGTTTCTCCAGCCATGCGGCAGCGGCGATGGGGTCGGCTTTGGCCCAGGTGGCTCCGGTGATTCGGTAGGCGCTTTCGCGGGCTCCGGGGTCGGCGAGGGTGCTGGCCCAATCAGCGGCGGCGAGGGGGTCGCTTTTGGCGAGGTTTGAGGCGATGGTGTTGGCAAGCGCACGGCGGCCGTCTTCGGAGATGTTTGCGAGGAGTTGCGGTGTGACGAGGGGCATGGCGCGCTCGGGGTCGGTCATGGAAAGTCCGCCGATGGCGCCGGCGAGTGCGCTGTTTTTTGCGGGTCCGTCGTTCAGTCCTTTCGCCCAAGCCAGTGCGCTGGCGGGGTCGTTGGCGGCCCAAGCGGTGACTCGTCCGGCGATATCGTCGGGCTTTGCGACGCCGGATTTCATGGAAAAGTCGAGCGCGGCTTTGGGGTCGATGCTGATCCAGCCGTTGATGGCGTCGCCCATCGCGGTGTCGCGGGCTTTGCCGGGTGGGAGGTTTTTTTCGAGGAACGCGATGGCTGCGGTGGGTGACTCTGTGGCCCAGCGGCGGATGGCGTCGGCGATGGCGTCGCTGCGATCTTTTCCCTCGGGGATGGACATGGCCAGTGTGGCTGCGGCGCTGGGGTTTTGCCATGCGAGGCGGCGGGCGGCGTCCCGAAGGCTCGATGATCGGGCGGCTCCGGTGAGGTTGTCGTTGGCGAGGGCGATGGCGGCGTCGATGTCTTTGTCTGCGAGGGTGGTGATGATGTGGGCGAGGGTGTCGTTGCGGAGTTCGCCCGCTGGGAGCTCCTTTGCGGCTGCGGCGGCGAGCAGGGGATCGGAGGTTGCCCATTTGGCGATGATGGTGGAGATGGCGCGATTTCGACCGCCGGCTTCGCCGATGTTGCGGGCCCATTGGAGGGCTGCGTCGGGGTCGCTCTCGGCCCAGCGTCCGGCGATTTCGGCCATGCTGTAGGTCCGCAGTTCGCCGGAGGGTAGGGAGAGGACTTTTTGCGATGCGGCGATGGGATCGAGGGCGCTCCATTCGCGGAAAAACTGTCCGTAGCTGTCTGCGCTGCGGCTCTCGGGCGGTAGCGATTGCATCCATGCAAATGCGCCTTGCGGGTCTGCGGCGAGCATCCCGGCGGCGACTCCGGCGACGGCTAGGCGTCGGTCCGTCGAGGACTCTAGCGCGAGTGCCCAGGCTTTCGCGGCGGCGGGGCCGCGGCGAGCCCATTCGTTGGCGCTGCTGCCGATAGCAAACTCGCGCTCCCATCGCTGCCTGCTGGCCTTTTCTGCGACGGCATATTCTGCGGCGGCTTGTGGGTCGAGCTTGGCCCATTGACTGATGATCATGGGAATCAAAAAACGCGCTTCCTCGCGCTTGGAGCGTTTTGCAAATTCGAGCGCTGCTTTGATTTCATCGGGCCCGAGTTGGTTGACGGCGAGTGCGATGTCGCGGAGGCGAAAAAGGAAGTTGGACTGGCGCGTGGCGGCGAGCAGGGAGGAGAGCACGCGTCCGGTTTTGGTGGAGGGATCGATGCCCGCAGCTTCGGGGTCGTTCGCGGTGGATGCGGCGACTGGCGGGCCTTGAGCGCCCTGAAGATGCGAGTGTGCGGGGGCGGTCTCATTTTCGCTACCGAGCCGACCGATGCCCCAGCCGATGCCGAGACAGGCGAGACAACCGAGAATGGTGACGATGTGGGCGCGCATTACGGAAACCCATCATTCCAGCCGCATGTGGTCGATGAAAAACGTGTGTTCGGTGCTGGGCGCGTTCACGTAGAGGATGGTGCGCTCGATGGCGGCGAGGTTGAGCGGGCGATTCTTGGGCTTGGTGGCGATGTCCGCGGTGGGGATGCTGATGTGGTTCGCGCCGGGGAGGATCTCGAAGGAGTCGTTGTAGCGGTCGTGATACTGTTGGTGGGGGAAATCATCATCGATGCGGAGGGAAAGGGTGAACGCAGGGCCGTCGTTCCAGATTTCAAATTTGAGGGCTTTTTTGCCGAGCCAGTTCTGCCCGCCGTTTAGCAGTCGCACGCCGGGCCACGGCGATGAGGTGGTCGTGACGACGCGGAGCGACCATTCGCCGCGGGCCGCGTGTTGGCGAATGCGGTCGAGAGCGGCACCGTCGTTGCGGACATTGCCAAGCCCAGTGCCGACCCAGAGCCGGAGTTCGTGGTCGGTTTCAAAATCGGCGAGCAATGGGAAGTTCGCCGCCCGCCATCGCATCCCGGCGGATTCGTGCCAGGCGGGGAGAAACGCCGTCATCACACACGCTGCGGCTATCGGGATGAGCAGGAGTCGGAAATGTGTCTGCCGAGCGGCGAGGAACGCGAGTGCGATGAGGATGCCCATCATGCCATTGATGAAATCCGTGAGGCCCATCGTCCGCCCGGTAAGCGGCTGGACGATTTCAATCGCGCCGCTCACCGCCGCGACCGCGCCCGCAGCAAAGAGCCTTCGCCTGCACGGCGTGGTTTCCCAAGGCCAAAAGGCATGAGCGAAAAGCGTGAGAGCGAAGAACGCCGGGAGGTGCGCGGCATCCATGAGGTGGATGTAAAAAAGCGCGTTCGATTCGAAGCGGATGGGCGCAAAAAATACCGCGCAGCAAACCACACCCGCGAAAATCCACTGCTTCCGGTAGCGAATCAAGCGGTTCCGAGAATCTCGGGGACTGCCCTCTCGGCGTCTTCGGTTTTCAGCCGCTGCAACTTCTCCATCACTTCAGCCTCCATTCGCCGCACTCGTCCTTGTGCTCCGCCGAAAATCACCGTGCGCACCGTATCGAGGAGGATGAACATATCCAGGAAGAGACTCATGTGCTTCAGGTAATAAAGGTCGTACTCGAGCTTGCGGCGCGCATCCATGACGGAGGCGCCGTAAGGGTAGTTCACCTGCGCCCAACCCGTCATACCGGGCTGCACCATCATTCGTTCTTCGTAATAGGGAATCTGTCGCGCGAGATCGTGGATGATCTCCGGGCGCTCGGGGCGCGGGCCGACGAAGGTCATCTCGCCTTTCAGCACATTCCAGAACTGAGGAATCTCATCGATCCGATACTTGCGAAGAATTCCGCCAACGAGCGTCACCCGAGGATCGCGACTACCGTTTGCGCCACCTTGCGCCCACTGCACGCCTCCTTTTTCTGCGTCCGTCCGCATTGTGCGGAGTTTGATCATGTCGAACTCGCGCCCAAATCTCCCGCTGCGGCGCTGGTGATAAAAGACCGGCCCTCTGGAAGTGAGCCTGACCGCCAGCATCCCGAGAAGAAGGACAGGCAGCCCGATCGTCAGCCCCGCAACCGAGGTAATAATATCGAAAAGACGCTTCACTTTTTTGATGTAGAGCAGGTGCGGCTCTCCACTCGCATTGAGCAGCCATTCTGGCGATATGAGCTCCAGTGGCACATGTTGATCCAGTTCTTCGCAGACGGTGATCAGCGGCATCACGGTGATGCCGGAGTAGCGAAGTTGGCAGAACTGCTTGCAAAGGGAGGCGTGGTTGAGCGCTTTGCCCGTCACAAGGATGCGGTCCAACTTATGGTCACGCGCCAGCTTGGCGAGCTCACTCGCATTGCCGAGAACTCGGGTATCAGTTATCGGAGTGTAGCCGAGGGCGGAGATGGTGCCGATCAAGTCGAAGTGCTGTAGCCCGATGTCGGAAAAAATACGCATTTCACCTTCATCGAACGGACACGTAATCATGTAGGCAACCCGCTCTTTGGCGGCCTTCAGCGCGAAAAGGAGGTAGCCGTGATGAACACCGGCCAAGCTCGCCACCGCAATCACGCCCAAGACAAGGGGAATACGACCCAGCGTATGAGCACTGCTGGAATACGATAAACCGACGAGTACCCCGATCGCAAAAAGCAGGCACAAACCCACTAGGAAAAAACGGCGGTATCCGCTGCGATTCACCACATGAGATGTGTAAAGGCCCGCGATATAAAGGGACGCCGCGAATACAATCCCGGACAATACGAAATGCGCCCAATAGAATTGAACCGTGTCCCACACGTAGTAGCCGGGGTAAACGATGAGCTCCTCACGGGCCAGCACTCCCACGACGTAAGCGCCCGCAACTAGCCCCAGCACGAAGAGCGAGGCATCCAGCAAAAAGTGAATGGCCACTTGAAACCAATGCTTTTGTAGCAGGCCGTTAGAGTTCATGTTTTGGGTCTATGAGCACGAGTGATTTGTTTGAAGGGGCTCTGGCGGCAGGGATGAACTCGTCAGAGCTCGGCAAGCATCTCCCAAATCCATCCGCGCGCAAGGAAAAACCGCAATGTAAATAGGTAAAAATACTACCGCATCCCGACCGCCCGGTAAATCCAGTGCGAATGGCAAAGCCGAAGTTCATTCAAAAGGAACGGTGTTTTCGTCCGCCACGTCTGAAATGCCGTGTAAGGCGTCGGCGACGTCACCGCCGTGAATCCTGCATCTTCGGCCATGATGCTGGCGCGATGAAGGTGATACGGATCACTCACGATGATGGCGCGTTTCAGACCGTTCTCTTTCATCAGCCGCGCGACCTCGGTGAAGTTCTCCCAAGTGCTCGTCGAGACGGACTCAGTGAAAATAGCGCCCTTCGGATTCTGGAATGAGCCCGTCGTGCCCGAGTCCTCCGGTGAAAATGATCTTCGGTGCCAGCCCACTTTTCCAAAGCTCGATGCCATGTCGGATGCGCCCTGCAAATGCGGGCGAAGCCTCGCCTTTCCGAACCGCCGCGCCAAGGATGATAATCACGTCCGCCTTCTCCGCACGGTCCTGACTGCCGACATAAACAATGCGCCCCATCACCGCAACAGCCCAAGCCAGCAAGAGCAAAAGCACCTGGCTCCACTGGCGGCGAAAGTATGGTTTGGCGTTCGTGCGCATGAAGGTGATTGATAGAACCGCGAGGGCAACCGGCTTGCCGCAGAGCGTCGATCAAAAAACATCATTTTGCAATCATCATTCTGATTACCCCTGCGAGGAATATTTCACCTGCGTATCCAACGCTGGAGTGTTGCAAAATGATGAATACAAAATGATTTGCGATTTCAATTCGAACCTCGGCCCTGATTGTCGTCCGCAACACTGCAACAATTCCTCCCGCTTTCTTTCCTCGCCAATGGCCCTCCGTGTCCCTAGAACCCGCCGCCTTTATGGAAGATAATTCACGCATGCTTCGCGTCGGTTTGCCGTCTGG
>JAYTMG010000180.1:0-1185 GCA_043728745.1 Verrucomicrobiaceae bacterium | reverse complement strand
CCTGATGGGTTGAAAAGACGATGCGACAAATGCTGCCAAAGTGTCTCCTGCTCAACGCGTGGCAGTGTTTCCACAGCTTCTTCGATTTCAACAAGCGTGCTCATTCGCAGAAAATGCCTGATGTTCTGCGGGGCGTCAACTCACCGCTAGAGAATAGGGACGTGTCCCCAATGCGCGTCCTATTTTCCAAACTCCGCCCGCAGCCGCGTGATCCGTTTCGCACTCGTCTCCGGCACCCAGCCAAGGCCGGCGCAGAGGAAGGCGTGTTTCTTTTCGCCTTTCAGCGCGAGGCGGCGGGCGTCGTCGTCGAGCTTGCGGAGTTTTTCTGCGAGCTTCATTCGATGGGCGTGGCCTTCGGCGAGGACGGTGCCTTGGCGTTTGGGGACTCGGACTTTGTGGAGCGCGGCGATGGCGTCCCAGCGGATGTCGCGCTTTGGGTCGAACGACCAATACGACGGGATGAAGATCATCGTGCCGTGCGGGGTGATGTTGACGGCGAGTTTGAGCAGGAGCGGCTCGTCGTTTTGCATCCCGTAGAGATTCCAGCGCAGGCAAAAGGCGTCGAACGCGGCGCGGAAGGCGTCGGCTTTCCGCCGGAGGTTCACGCCAAAAATCGGGCGCATATTGCGCTCTGCGCCCATCGTGCGGCGGACGACGCCCTTGTGGTCGCGGTGCGCGGCGACGTCGAACTCGGCCTTGATTCGCTCCCACTGGCTGAGCAGCAGAGGGTCGGCACGGGTGGCGAGTTCGGTCTGTGAAAATTTCGCCTGCGTTTTCACGAGGTTTTCGTAGCTGCCGCGCTGGACGCAGAGTTCGTGCGCGGCGACGGCGGCGCAGATGGGCTCGTCCGGCGGCTCGGGCAGGAGGTCTATAATGAGGCGCTGCTTGGCGGCGAGGCGTTTTCCTTTCTCCACCACAGCGAGGCAGTCGCCGAGGGCGTGGTGGATGTTGAAAGGCCAGAGCGTCGGAGGGACAAACAGCCAGCGATAAAGCACGCGCAACCGCTCGTCCTCCGCTTTCGGAAAAGCAGCATGGTAGCGGCGCAAAATGTCCTCCGCCCACTCGGCAGCGTGATACGCGCGGGAAGCGAGTTTTTTCAGGTCGCGGGCAAGTGCTTTGTTCATGGATTGAGTGCGATGAAGTCTGTCGTGCTTGCGGACTTTGGCAACCCGGCTGAAAGGACTG
>JAYTMG010000179.1:0-1343 GCA_043728745.1 Verrucomicrobiaceae bacterium | reverse complement strand
TGACCCGTTTCTCTTCGACAAGCGTGCCGCTCTCGTTGAATTTGCCGCGAGCAAGAGCTTGCCCGCCATGTACTTCTTCAAACTGTTCGCAGATGCCGGAGGCCTGATGTCGTACGGGGCCAGTCTGGAGGAAACGTACCGAAGGGCAGCCACGTACGTGGACAAAATCCTCAAAGGGGCGAAGCCTGCCGACATTCCCGTAGAGCAGCCGATGCGCTTCGAACTCGTCATCAACATGAAAACGGCCAGAGCGCTCGGGCTAAGAATCTCACCGACCGTGCTGCTGCAAGCCACCCACGTAATTGAATGATGGACCGCTGGCCAACTTTGCGCCTCACACGGACGCGCGCCATGAATAACGGCGCGCGCCGGTGGGCTCCACGTTAAACAGCTAGCAGCGGACCAACGCCCACACTCGGAGGAAGACGATGCCCACAGTCACCAGCAGCGGCACAACGATTTACTACGAGGTAAGCGGATCTGGCCCCGCGATCGCTCTCACGCACAGCTTTCTTTGCGATGGCTCGCTCTTCAAGCACCAGGTGACCTCATTGGCGCGGACGCACCGCGTCCTCAACATCGACATACGCGGCCACGGCCGCTCGGGCCCGTCGGAGTCGCCGTTCTCCATCTACGACCTTGTCGATGACGTCGTTGCGGTGCTCGACGTGGAGGGAGTGTCCAGTGCCATTTGGATGGGTTTGTCGATTGGGGGTTTTCTCTCTCTGCGCGCGGCGCTAACCAAACCGGATCGCGTCCGCGCGCTGGTGTTGATCGACACCGATGCGGGTCCGGAGTCGGCGTGGAAGAAGCTGAAGTACGGGGCACTGAAATGGGGCTTGAAGACGTTGGGACCTCGGCTCATCGTCCCGAGTTTGATGCCGATCTTTCTTGGCAAGACAACACTGAGGACGCGGCCCGCAATCTGCGATGAGTATCGCCAGCGCTTTCTGGAGATGCGCGTCGATTCCATTCGACGCGGTATTGACGCTATCACGCAGCGCGACGATCTCCTCGGACGGCTAGGCGAGATCCGCTGCCCGACCCTCGTCATCGTCGGTGACGAAGACCAGCCGCTCCCAGTTCAGAAGTCGCAACGCATCGCCGACGGTATCCGCGGTGCTGAGCTGGTGGTCATTGCAGGCGCAGGACACCTTTCCGCGGTAGAGCATCCGCAAGCCGTGACCGATCCCCTGATTCGCTTTTTGACGCGACTGTCTTGATGAACACGCTCGAGGCTGGCGCTCATTCGTCGAGCTGTCTAACTTTAGTTCGTGCGGACGGGCCGGAAGCGCCGCGCCTACAATTGGCCCCGGTGGCGGCCCGCCGCACAACAAAACGTT
>JAYTMG010000178.1:0-1235 GCA_043728745.1 Verrucomicrobiaceae bacterium | reverse complement strand
ACGCCCGCGCTGGTGTGCAGCCGGTAGCCGACGCAGATGCCGGGATGGTTCATGAACATGGCCTGCACGCGCACCTTGCCGACGTGAAATTCCAGGTCGCGCAACTCCTCGATCCGGATGTGGCCGGGCAGTTCCTTCAGGCCGACGGGAAAGTACGGGCTCTCCATCTGCGTGCCGAGCGTGGCCGCGAGTCCCTGCCGCGCGCCCTCGTAGCCGAGAATGCGGACCTGGTTCTTCGGGCTGTAGGCCGGGACAAAAAACGGAAAGCCCTGGATGTGATCCCAGTGTGTGTGCGTGAGCAGCAGCGTGAGATTCAGCGGCTGCGCGCCAAATTCCTTCGCCAGCGCGAGGCCGAGCAGGCGGATGCCCGTGCCCGCATCAAGGACAATGATCTCGCCGTCCGCGCGCACCTCCACACAGGTGGTGTTGCCGCCGTAGAAAACCGTGCCCGGCCCGGGTGACGCGATGGAGCCGCGCACGCCCCAAAAGCGCACGCGCGGCGGGCCGTTCACGCTGGCGGCGGGCGCGGTCGGCGCGGGGCGGTGTTTGATCTCGGTGGAAAATTCCTCCGTCGTGACCTTGCGCAGGGCGGCCCGCAGGTCGCCCGGGCTGACCGGCTTCACGAGGTATTCATCCGCACCCGCTTCGAGCGCGTTGAGCTTGTCGGTGGCATAACCGCGCCCGGAAATCATCACGATCTTCGTGTTGCGCAACTCCGGTGTGCTCCGCACCGCGCGACAAACTTGGAAGCCGTTGCAGCGCGGCATGAGCAGGTCGCAGACGATGATGTCGGGCCGGTGTTCGTTCGCGAGTTTCAACCCCGCCTCGCCGTCCTCGGCTTCGATGACGTTGCAGCCGTGTTCCTTGAGGTACGCCGCGATCATCGGGCGCAGTTCGTTGTCGTCTTCGATGAGCAGGACGGCTTTCATCCTTTCGTGCGTGTTTGTTTCATGCGGGTGTGCGCGGGACTGTAGCGAAAGAGACAGGGTTGGAAATTAAAAAGACGCCGGGGGAAAAACTCCAAACTCCAAACTCCAATGCGGAGCAACGGCCGGAAGGGGGCGGCGCTCCGTCCATCCTGAAACTTCAAGCGCTTTGCCGACGGTGCATCTTGGCACCCTCACCGTGCGAATTCGTCCGGGGCGTAGGCTCGGTTGCGCCCCGTCGCGAAAGGCCGACGGCGCTTTTGAAATTTAGAATTTGGAATTTATTTGGAGTTTGGTTTTTGGGATTTG
>JAYTMG010000177.1:0-4130 GCA_043728745.1 Verrucomicrobiaceae bacterium | reverse complement strand
CAGAGAAAACAGCATCCTTTTGAAAAAAAGATGAACATTCTTTGAACGAACGCTCCGGAGCACTGTCTCAGTATTCAGTTAGAGTTCAAAGTTAGGGTGGTTTGAGCCGCCGTCGGAATCTGGGGGGATTTCCGGCGGCGGTTCTTTTTTGCCCGGATGCAAATTATATCACCGGTAAGCGACGCGCAATTCTTGCCGTTATCTGCGCAGCGTGCATCTTGGTCTGCTTTACATGCCAGCACTCTCGATACCTGATCACCATGCACGCGTCTTCACTTTGCCAAACGGCCTCGAACTCATTGTGCAAGAAGACCACTCTGCTCCAGTCACGAGCGTCCAGGCTTGGGTAAAGACGGGCAGCATCCACGAAGGGCGCTGGCTTGGCGCGGGGCTCTCGCACTTTTTGGAGCACATGCTTTTCAAAGGAACCCCGTCTCGCGGGCCGCAGGAATTTGCACGCTCCGTGCAGGATCACGGCGGCTATATTAACGCCTACACGTCGTTCGATCGCACGGTTTACTGGATCGACATCCCGGCCCGCGGCACGACCGCAGCCATCGATTTGCTGGCGGATGCCATCATGAATTCCCTCCTTCCCGCCGATGAAGTGGTGAAGGAACAGGAAGTCATCCGCCGCGAGTTCGCGATGGGGTTTGACGACGCGGACAACGTCGCGGGCAAGCAGATGTTCAGCACTGCGTTCGCATCGCATCCGTTGCAACATCCGGTCATCGGGCATCTCGATGTTTTCAATCAACTCACCCGCGAAGACCTCCACGGCTATTACAAATCGCGATACGTCCCGAACAATATTTTCTTCGTCATCGTCGGCGATGTGAAAGCGGACGATGTCCACGCGCAACTCGCGGCATTTTTCGAAAAGTATCCGCGTTGTCCGCTGCCGGATGTTTTCCTCCCGGAGGAACCGCCGCAACTTGGAAGGCGCGAGTGCCACACGGAGATCGAGACGGAGCTGACGCGGCTCGGACTTTCGTGGCACGTCCCATCGCTCACACATGCAGACATGCCCGTGCTCGATTTGCTCGCGACCGTGCTCGGGGGCGGACGCAGCGCACGGCTCTACCGCAGGCTGCGGGAAGGGCTGGCGATTGTTCACAGCGTCGATTCGTGGTGCTATGCGGCGGGCAGCACGGGCCTTTTCGGCGTGGATGCGATGCTCGACCCCGAGAGGCGCGACGAGGTGGAGCGCGAGATTCTGGCAGCGATCCATGATGTCGCGGAAAACGGCGTCCGCTCCGAGGAACTCGATAAAGCGCGGCGGCAATTCCTCAGTCATCAGCTCGGCGCGCTCACATCCATGCGCGGCAAGGCATCCAACATCGGCAGCGACTGGATGCTCGCGCGCAGCGTTCACTTTACCCGCGACTATTTAGCCGCAGCACAGCTCGTGACGCCCGACGACATCCGACGTGTGGCACGGACGTATTTCACGGAGGCAAATCTCACCGTTTCGTCGGTGAATCCCAAGGGCCATGCCGCAGCCATCCACACCGCGGATGGCGCAGGCGAAGAAATCGAAACGCAGGCATTCACCTTGTCGAATGGCCTCCGGCTCATCGTTCGCGAAGATCCGCGACTTCCGCTCGTCTCGATCGTGAGCAGTTTCAAAGCGGGCTTGCTCGCGGAGACGCCAGCGACGAACGGCATCAACCGTCTCGTATCCCGCACCATCTTAAAGGGCACGACGACGCGCACCGCTGAACAGATCGCCGAGAGCATCGAATCCGTCGGCGGCGGACTCGGCGCAGACAGCGGCAACAACAGCATTAATATCACCGCCCGCGTCCTTCAGCCCGACCTCTCCCTCGGCCTCGAACTCGTCGCCGACGTGTTGCAAAATTCCACGTTCCCCGAGCGCGCTGTGGCGAGGGAAAAAGAAGTGCAGCTCGCTACGATCAAAGCCGACGATGAAGAGATGACAAGCGTCGCCCGCAATCTCCTGCGAGCCCGGCTCTTCGGCGATCACGCACTCGGCCTCCGCTCGCTCGGAACGCCCGAGAGCATTGCTGCAATCACCCCCGAACAGCTCGCCACCTTCCGCGAATGCTACGTCTGCGCAAAAAACGGAGTGCTCGCCGTTTTCGGCGCAGTGAAAGCGAGTGAAGTGGTTGTGCTCGTGGAGAAGCTTTTTGCGGGATTGCACCCCGGCGGCCCTGCGTTTGAGAACCTTGCGAAGCCCGAGTTTCCTACAACTCCGTGCGAGGCGACGGAGAACAAACCAAAAGAGCAGGCCGTTCTCATGGTCGGCTTTCCGGGAGCCGATATGTTTAGCCCCGATCGTGGCGCACTCGACTTGATCGATGAAGCGTGCAGCGATCTCGGGTCGCGGCTTTTCAACCGCATCCGCGAAGAAATGGGCCTCGCATATTTCGTAGGCAGCAGCAACTTGATGGGTCTCGTCCGCGGCGCGTTCACCTTCTACCTCGGCACCGACCCCGCAAAGCTCGCCGAAGTCCGAACCGCGCTCATGGAAGAGATCGCCAAGCTCGCCGCCGCAGGCCTCGAAGACGCCGAGATTGCCCGAGCGAAAGAGAAGCTTTTAGGGGCACAGGAAATCCGCCAGCAGAGCAATGACGCGCTCGCATTTGGCTGTGCATTGGATGAGCTTTACGGACTCGGACACGCCCACTACCGCACCCTCCGCCAGCGGATCGAATCCATCACCGCCGCCGACATTCGCCGCGTGGCTGCGCACTATTTTACGCAGCCGGCGGTGACGGTTGTCGCGACGCCATAAATGAACGATTTCGCACAGAGCGGGCTCATCACGACGCTCCAGCGTCTGAGCGAAAGCCACTTCGATGCGATCGAGTCGGAGCTTGCCGCGATGGACGCGTCCATCGCGCTCATCCTCCCGTGCCACTCGTCCGACCTCGACAGAGCGCCGCTCGCGCACATCATCCGCGAACTCGCCTCTGCCCGCTGGCTGGCAGAAGTCATCGTAAGCATGAACGGTCCAGACCGCTCCGCAAACGAGCGCGCTGCCGCGATGTTCAGCCCGCTCCCGTGTCCCGTCCGCGTGCTGTGGAATGAAGGCGGCGGCAAAGGTGAGAACGTCGCGCGAGCGTTGCGATTGATCTGCGATGAGGGCACGCGAAAGGTCATCGCCACGCAGGATTGCGATGTCGCGAGCTTCCATCGCCACGACCTCGCGCGCCTTTGCTATCCAGTCGCCGCGCTCGGCTACACTTTTGCGAAAGCATACTATTCCAGAGCCACCGATCGTCTCTATGGCCGAGTCACGAGACTCTTCCTCGCGCCGCTTCTTCACGCATGCGTGAAGGTCGCCGGGCACCATCCGCTACTCGATTTCCTCCTCAGCTTCCGCTACCCGCTCGCCGGCGAAATCGCGATGTCCATTGCAAGCGCACGGCAACTTCCGATCGCTCCCGGTTGGGGACTAGAACTCGCGATGCTCTGCGAAGTTTTTCGCCACATCGACCCTCGCGATGTGTGCCAGGTCGATGGCGGTTCCGGCTACGATCACAAGCACCAGCCTGCCGCCACAGCGCTCTCGGAAATGAGCGGACACATCGCCGAGGAGCTTTTCCGTCAGCTCGCAGAGGAGGGTTTACCCGCCACGGCAGAGTTCCGGAAAACAGTAGCCGAGAGCTATCGCCGCGAAGCCGCACACGCGCTCCGCCGCTCCGCCGCGCTCGCACAAATCAACGGCCTCACGTTCGATCTCGACGATGAATCAAAGACGGTTGCATCGTTTTATGAGCGCCTGCTGAGGTAGGGCGCGTGCTCGTGGATAGTGGGCGAAGGGGGGACTACATTCGTCATTTTAATTCTACTTTGTTAGTCGCTCATTTTGGCCCGCGAAAAGACGCGAAAAGACGCGAAAGGATTTCCCATTTCGCGCTTTTTTGCGTTTTTCGCGGGCCAATCTCGCGGTGCCGAAGCGCAAGTAACAAAGTAGAATTAAAAGTGGATGCTCAAAGTAAGACAGGTTTCCAACCTGTCCCCAGCGGGCATATCACGAATACCTCTCCCGCCCTTACGAGCCCGACAGGTTGGAAACCAAAGATGTTCGGCACGCGAGTCGCTCCCGCGTATGACACTAATTCGGCACTTGTTTGACACGCGATTGTCACTGGTACGATCCC
>JAYTMG010000176.1:0-7478 GCA_043728745.1 Verrucomicrobiaceae bacterium | reverse complement strand
TCGTTGCGTTATTGTCGAAGTAAAGAATGTCGCTGCTATCGCTCATACGAAAAGGGGCCGAAACTATGCGCCCCACGCTCCGCGGCAAGGCAACATTCTCAGAAGGTACCGCTAAAATGCGCGCGCTTTAGATCTGCGCCAGTGTTCATCGGGAGTTCTTGGTCGCCATGAGGAGGTGGCAATAAACAAGTCGATCGAAGTGCGCGTCAATGTCCTCCGGCTTGGAAATCGGGAATGCGTCCAAAGATACCATCAGCTTCACCTGAAATCCCAGCTCCAACAAAAGTTTGACGCTTTCGTGCGAGCGATAGCCAAACCGCTCCTGCGTCACATCCGGGTGGTACAATTTCATGATCAGCACGCTGTTCTCCAAGGCATTGCCGCCGCCGCGCAGCACCGCGAGTTCATTTCCGCCCGCGTCGAGCTTGATGACATCCACTTTTGAAATCCCCGCAACCGGCAAAAAATCGTCAAGCGTCCAACAAGGTGCCTCGAAAACAACCTGGTCTTTTCCGGTGGCGATCCAACCCGCGCTTCGTTCGTGGTCCGATTGAAAGCCGATTTTTCCCGAGTAATCGCACAAAGCGCCATCAAACACTGTGACGTGCGCCATCCCGTTCATCGCGGCATTGCGGCGCACGCTTTCGGCACAAGGGGGTAAAGGCTCAATCGCGCACACCCTTCCGGTGCTCCCGACCATATGAGCTCCGATCAGCGTGAACTCCCCGATGTGCGCGCCCACATCCAGAAAAGTCATCCCGGGATACAGCAAGGTTTGCAACAAACAGGCCAGACTCGGATCCGACAGGGTTCTATAAAATAACAACGACGAGTTACTCGTATTTGGGAGGGCAATTTTTAGGTTTCGCCACCACGGATTCAAGATAATCGGATCGGCGGAATGCCTCCAATACCGCCGCCATTGCAGCCGACGGCTGATAGCCCGAATCGGGTGCTGCCGAACTTCTGGTCTGCGCAATCCGCGGCGGAGACTGTCGATAAGATTTTTCACACCCATGAGTTCCAAAGCCTTAACACTCAGCGATTCTGGAGCAAGCGGTTTCCATGCACTCCCCACCGTTTCACATTCTCGCGAGTCCTGACAGCCGTTGCTGTTTCGTTGCAGGCTTTTTAACGGTGCCAACGATCTGGTCCAACTTGCCGCAATCGTATTCATCCCCTGAAAACCTGAATGCACCATCCCCTGCTTTCGGCCTGCACCGTCATGGAGAGTGACACGGCGCGCGGTATTACTTGACCATCCTCCCCGACGGACGTTACGTCCCGCCGCTAAATGAACTCTATGCTGCCGCAAAGGCCATCCGTCCAAGTGGCGGCCTCGCTATCATTACCGGAGTTCCCCTTGCTCGAACTGCATCAAAACCGAGAGCCGTTCGCCACCGGGCTCATCCGCAATGCCGGAATTCTGCATTCGTCTATTCCCAAGCCGTGAATGTCATCCACATATTTCCCTACAGCGCCCACATGTCGGGCGGGCATTCAAATGCGATCCGGGCATTCATCGAAAGCCAAAAACTGGCGGGGATTAACGCGGTCGCGATCTCGCCCTTTGCGGGCTCGGCAGTATCCGTGACTGTATTGGATTTTCCGGTATTCGAGGTTGATTCGCTTTGGTCGCTTCGATGGGAATCCATCGCTGAACGATTCGGGATTCGTCCGGGCGAATCCATTGTCAATTTCCACAGCATCAATCGTCGGTTTGCCCCGCTGATGGCCGATTTGCGGAAGAATGGGGTGCCTTACGTTTTTACGTCCCACGGACAGTTCGGTATTCAAACCTTCGCTCGGTGGATTAAGAAATTTGTCTATCTGAATTTGGTGAATCGGGGAGTGCGTCGCACTTCAGGCGTTCAAGTACTCACAACTGCTTCTTTCAATCGACTGAAATACATTTTGCCCGGCTATCGAGGCAATGTCCTCGTCCAGGGCAATTTAATCCGCATCCCGAATCCCGCCGTCGATCCAGTCCATTCACGAGCAGATTTCGGAATCCCGGCGGGCGCTTTCGTTCTCCTGTATCTCGGACGCATCGATATGAATCTCAAGGGCTTGGACCTCGTCATCAAAGCCTTGTCGCTTTTGCCCGATGAAAGGCTCCACTTCGCACTCGCCGGCCCGGACTGGGAAGGCGGGATCTCGCGCTTGGAGAAACTCGCCGAGACGCTAGGTCGCCGGGATCGCGTCCACTTTCTTGGTCCGGTGTACGGTGACAAAAAGTGGGCCATCCTGCGTCAGTCCGATCTGTTTGTATCTCCATCACGGCTTGAGGCATTCGGCATAGCCATCGCGGAAGCCATGGCTTGCGGTCTGCCCGTTTTGACTTCGGAAACGATCTGCCTCGCCGGCGAGCTCGAAGCAGCGGACGCCGCAGTCATGACATCGCTGGAGCCGGAAAAAATTGCGCAGTCCATCGCGATGCTGGCAGACGATCGCGCCCGCAGGGAGATTCTAGCTGCGAACGGAAAAGCGTGGGTTCACGAGCACTGTAGCGCAGAACGCGCCGGGCCACGTTTCCGCGATTTCTTCGCCGCTATCCTCGCGAAGCAGAATGCTTCAAGCGCCCGCAACTGACATGCTTTTCTGGCCCAAATCACCTTTCATCCCCGACCTCCGATTTCTGCCGGAATATCTCCTGAGAAAACAATGCGAACGAACAAAGAATAAGGAGGAGCAAGGTTTCGCCCGGCAGTGGTTCTTGCTTGCAGGGAGGACGGATAAAAAAGCCCTGCTGGACCCGCAACCCGCACAGCTCCACAAAATCATCCCGCCGAACGACCGTATCTGGGCGGATCCATTTCTTTGGAAACGCGGGGATGACTTCTTCGTGTTTTGCGAGGAATGGCTCTACAACAGGCGGCACGGGCACCTTTCCGTCATGCAGCTTTCCAGCAATGGAAGTTCGGTCTCCACGCCGATTCCGATCGTGGAGGAAAACCACCACCTTTCCTACCCGTTCGTTTTTGAATACGAGGGCGAACTCTACATGATGCCCGAAGCTGGTGCAGCCGCCTCCATCGACATCTACCGATGCGAGGAATTTCCCCACCGATGGCGGATGCACACAACGCTGATGCGAAACATCCGGTATGCTGATGCCACCTTGAAGGAACACGAGGGAAAGTGGTGGTTGTTTGCCACCGTCAAGCGCGGGCTCTTCGCGTTAAGCCGCGATCTATTCGTCTTTAGCGCGGACTCACCGCTGACCGACAAGTGGACTCCTCACCCCGAAAATCCTGTGATTCGGAGTATCTACGGAGCACGGCCGGCAGGTCCGCTTTTTGCGCTCGATGAAAAACTTTTCCGCCCGTCGCAAGACTGCATGATTCGCTACGGATACGGCTTGCGAATCAACGAGATTCAGGAGTTGAACGGAACGCGCTACCGCGAACGTTTGGTGACCGAAGTGACGCCGGATTGGGAAGCCGGGATTCGCGCGAACCATCACATCGACTGGCTCGACGGGATGATGGTGATGGATACGCAGCGACTTATTCGGGAATCCGAAGCAGCAAGGAGTTGATACCGTCTGCTCCGTCCCGCAGATTGGGCTCACTCTATGTTGCCGAGATTGAAGATCCTCATTTCCGCTTACGCCTGCGAACCGAATAAAGGTTCGGAGCCCGGCGTGGGTTGGCAATGGGCTTTGCAAATGTCGCGCTTCCACGATGTATGGGTCATCACACGCGCCAACAACCGTCCTTCCATCGAACAGGCGGAACTGACTCCAGAACAACAAAGCCATATTCACTGGATCTACTTCGACCTCCCGGCATGGGCCAGATTTTGGAAACGGGGAGGCCGCGGAGTTCAGCTCTACTATTACCTCTGGCAACTCTTCGCGTGGTGGCGCGTGGCACGGGTTCATTCAAAGGTGGGATTCGATCTGATGCACCACACCACCATCGGGAAATACTGGGTGCCGAGCTTTCTGACATTCCTGTCCCTTAAGTCAATTCTTGGTCCGCTGGGCGGCGGAGAAAATACGCCACCGGCGCTTTCCGGAACCATCAGCCCACGCGGGCGACGCTTTGAATTTGCGCGCAACCTCGCGCGGGGCTTGTCCCGATTCGGCCTGCCATCCCGCCTCGCGATGCGGCGAGCAGCGGTGGTTCTCGCGACGACGGAAGAAACCAAATCGGCCATCGAAAAAATTGGCGCATCCCGAGTAGTCGTGGAGCCGCAACTCGCGATGGACGATCAGCAGATCGAGTATTTTTCGAAATTCCCTGCACGCACCGGAAAGCCGTTCCGACTCATCAGCATCGGGCGACTGCTCCACTGGAAAGGATTTCATCTCGGACTGATGGCATTTGCTCGTTTTCAAAAGCGGTGTCCGGAAAGCGAGTACTGGATCGTCAGCAGCGGCCCGGAAGCCGACGCATGGAAGCAACTCGCGAAGGATTTGGGGATCGCCGACCGCGTCACGTTTTGGGGCCACTTGCCTACGATCACCGATGTATATGAAAAGCTCGCCGAGGCCGATGTGCTCGTTCACCCGGCGCTCCACGAAGCGTTTGGAAATGTCTGCCTCGAAGCCCTCGCCGCAGGGCGCCCAGTGATCTGTCTGGCTACAGGAGGTCCGGCTTTGCAAGTCACCGAAGACTGCGGATTCAAAGCTCCGGTCTCGTCCTTGGAGGAAGCCCTCGATTCGATGGCCACGGCAATGGAATCGCTCTACCGCGATCCTGCGTTGCTAGCGCGCATGGGCGCTGCCGCACGCGAGCGCGTGGCCACGCATTTTCACTGGACGCAGAAAGCCGAGCGGATGAGCGCGCTCTACTACGAAGTGTGCGACAAACGCTAAAGATCCATCATCGCCCGGAGCGTTTCGAGTCCCTCCGTCTGCCCCACCACGGCGATGCAGTAGAGAAGATACGCGGCCAATAATGCGCGCTCCATTCCTGCGATTCCGGCCTTCTCCGCGTATGCTCGAAACTCCGGCGTCGCAAAAATGCGCCCGATTCTCGCCATCACGGCATCTGCACTCTCGCGACGAACGAGCACGGAATTTTGAATCTCAAAATGCAGCCAATCCCACGCGGGCACCCCGCGCATTTCTCCACGCTCCCAATCGAACACCTGCCACACGCCGGAGTCGGGATGCACCTTAATATTCCAAGGCGCGAAGTCTCCGTGGACAATGGCGGGGTGCACCGCCCGCGTTTCCACAGCGGTGCAATGCTTGATCCACTCCGGCGATTCAGCGCAAACGGCCCGGACTCTCGCCCAGCCGGGGATCTCCGCGAGCGGCACCCGAGTTGTTAAATCAAGCCATGGCAGGAGCACTTTTTGAATATCGCCCAACGTGGCATTGCGCGGTGCCGAGCCCTCCAAGGGCGTCATCGCGAACGCATGGACGCGTTCGGATTGCAACACCGCGAGCGGCGCTGCAATCCCGATGCAGCCTGCGGATTGAAGGAATGCCGCCTCCGCCGAAACGAGCTCTTGCGCTACGCTTCCCACTCCAGCCTTCACCACCGCAACAGCGCGTCCGTTTTCGAAAAGCATGAGCACAAATCTACGCCCGATGGAATTTGGATTCCCCGCGTAAACGCCGAGCCCGCTCGTGCTTTTTTTCCACGACGCGCTCAACCCGGACAGGAATTCGCACAGCGGATCTCCGGGTGCGATACGAATTTCCTCCGCCGACAAAGGCGATGGAAGACCAGCGCCGAGAAGCAGCCGAAGCACCCTCGTAAATGCCCGTGCGACGAATCGCTGCGGCGCATAAAGAGACAACGTGGCCGTGGCCTCTGCGGCAGTGCAGGGCAGAGCGAGCAACATGTTTCCGCCCCTCCGCAGAATCCGGAACCGCTTGTGGATCGCGCTGGCGTTTTCCTCAGCACATTCAAAAAGCTCGCGAAGCGCCGAGGCGTGTCCCTTCGCGGAATGTCCGTCCGAGCTTTTCATGGCTGGGTCGAAATTTTCGCCAACACCGCCTCCAGCGCTTCGCACGCGACGGCTTCCGGCGATTGCGTCGCATCCAGCATCCGCCACGCGGGCCGACCGTCCGCAAGACGCCGCAAAACTCCTCTCTGTCGGGCAAGCTCGGCAATCGTCAGCTCCGGCTTGCGCGCATGGACAATTTCGGGCGGCGCATCGAGCACAAACGTGAGGTCCGCTCGCGGCAAGAACCATGAAACCACGCGCGCGAGCAGCCCTACGCCGCGCATCCGATAGCGCGTGGGATCGACGATGATGTCGTGGAAATCCCGATCGAAAATGACGAGCCGGTTGCGCACCATTCCGGGGCGAATACGCACGATCCTCCCGAGCCAGTGATCGAACGCGTAGAAAAAAAGCTTCGCCACACAAGCCAGCCATGCGCGCGGCACCTGCGCATGTGGCTCGGAAACAACTCCGCCAGGCGGCTTCGGATCGAGCACATGCGGGCGCGAATGAATATAGTCCACAGCCCGGAAAAACGGAGCCAGCTCGCGAGTCAGCGCTGCGATGAGCGTAGATTTCCCCGTTCCATCCGATCCGAGCACGACGATCTGAAGCCCATGCGGAACGATCCACCGGCGCAGCAGTCGTAGCGCCTCGCGCAAAACGAGCACCGGCCCAAATCGCCGACGGTTTCGCAGCTTCGGCGCGAGCCCATCCCATTCGCCAGCATCGCGCGAACCCCAGTTTTCAAGCGGTCCGACGCCGGTTCCCAGCAGGCGGTGAAAAGCCGTCTCGCAGCCCGCAGCATCTAATTTCGCCAATTCTCGCAAACGCGGCAGCACCCGCGCAATAGGGCGTCCTTTGACAAAGTTTTTCCCGAGGTGATACGCAAACTCCGCAGCCGGAGCCGCGGCCCAAAAGACTCCGCGCTGCCTCGCCCCTGCGTGGAGTTCCGCGGCGGTCGCGAGAAAACAGCCCGAGTGCATGAAGTCGGAACACGCGTCGAATTGGATAAACTCGCCGGGCAAATCTCGACGGAAATACACTTGATAGAACGAGTTCAGATTAGCGCACATGGGCCGCGTCGCGCTCCATCCGTGTTTTTCGGCGACAGCGGCACCAATCCCGGCAACGCGCGTCAAATCCGCTGTTGAAACCGAGTAGTCGATATCCGACTCCCACTTTTCCGGAAGAAGCTCGCAGCCATGCAGAATCACCGCGCGAATACCGTGTTCAGCAAGCGCAGCGAAGTAATGCTCGATAAATTGAGACGCGGAGGAAGTCATGCCCGCACGGGGTATCGGATTTTGCGCACCAATTTGAGCAGATGTCTCCACACCAGCGAAACGTAGCGCGCAGCGAGGAGCGTTCGCTTTCCGCCAAGCCAGCGCAGGCCGCGCTTTTCCAGCCAAGCACGCTGAACGCGCAATCGTTCTTCGTAGCGACGGACCGCATACACGGTGCTGATGTTCGAGTCGTGCCACCGGAAATTCGCCAGCGCTTCCGGGATGAACTCGAAGCGAAATCCTGCCTCCATGATCCGAACGTAAAAATCGAAATCCATGCAA
>JAYTMG010000175.1:0-1431 GCA_043728745.1 Verrucomicrobiaceae bacterium | reverse complement strand
GGTCGTGACGTCCGAAGTTGCGATGCGCAACGGCAAGATGATGCTCCTTCCTGCCGTGACCACATTTTCCGCATGGGCCGCAGCGCAGACGCCGGGATCACCGGGTCTTTTGGACGACCCCGATGCCGACGGAACACCGAACATTCTCGAAGCCGTGCTCGGAAAAAACCCCGTTGTTTTCGAGGCGAATGCGCAGCCGTACTTCACGGCCAGTGGACAGCTCGCGCTGAAATACAAGCGGTCCGTCCGCTTTGTAGGGCTGGGCGTTACAGCGGAAAGTGCGGCGAACATTTCGAGCTGGTCGCCTATCGCGCCGATCTCGGCGACGCTGATGACGGACGGCACGGAACTCATCGAAACGCGATCGCCGCTCGGGCAACCGCAAGGATTTCTCCGGCTCCGCGCGACGCAGAATCCGTGATTCAGACTCCACGCGCGGGCGCTGAATGCGTAGCGATGTGGCGATGTTCGATTTTATCCTTCGCCAAATGCTGGCACTCGTTGAGCCCGTGGGGCTGTTGTGGCTCGCGTTGATCGTCTTTACGATTGTGCTCTTTCGGCGAAAGCAGTGGCGCTTGGGAGCGTGCATGGCGCTGCTCGTCGCGCTCGTGACTTTGTGCGGTAGTACGGATTTTCCAGGCTGGCTTTTGCGCGGCATGGAAAAACCGTGGGCGGGCGTGAAAATCGAATCGTTGCCGGAATGCGATGCTGTGGTGGTTCTTGGCGGCGGCACGGAGCCTTCGCGTTACGAAATGTCGGGCGTTCATCTCACTAAAGCAGGCGATCGCATTTTGATGGGACTCGAACTGATGCGGCTCGGGAAAGCCCGCGCACTGTGCCTCGGCGGGGGCGGCATGTTGATCGGTGGCGATGTAAAATCCGAAGCCGACTCCGTGAAAGCGTGGCTCGAATCATGGAAGCTGCCAGCGGGCGCGGAGGTGATCAGTTTCGGCGTGAATCGCCACACGCGCGACGAAGCGGAAAAAACTGCGAACCTGGTCCGCGAGCGAGGATGGAAGCGAGTGCTGCTCGTGACCTCCGCATTTCACATGAAACGCGCGGCAGCAACATTCCGAACTGCGGGTGTGGATGTGGTTCCGGTGCCGTGCAATTTCCTCACCACCGTGAGCACATCGGACGGGCCGATGGAGTTCAAAGTGCCGAGCTGGTCCGGCTGCGAAAAGATCAGCATTTGGATGCACGAGTTCGTAGGCTGGCAGGTCTATCGTAGCCGTGGCTGGATTGCAGACTGAGGCATTGTTCAGCCTTGTTTTGCGTAGCCGAGTGCGATGACGCCTGCGACCGCAACGATTCCGCCGAGGAGCGTGCGTGTGGTCGGGCGCTGGCCATCGATCAGCCAGACGAGGAATTGCGTCGCCACGGGAACGGTCGCGACAATGGGCATGAGGATGCCGGTTTTTGTGGTGGCCA
>JAYTMG010000174.1:0-1523 GCA_043728745.1 Verrucomicrobiaceae bacterium | reverse complement strand
TCGAGCCCGGCGACGGTGGCGGTGACGAAGCCGCCGAGGCTCGTGCCTTGCAGACCGACGAGCGTTTTATCCACGAAGGGAAGCGCCGAGACGGCATCGCGCGCCCGGCGGACGTCGGCGATGGCTTGCTTGAGCGCGGGGAGCATTTTGAGAGGGTCTCCTGTGAGCGCCGAGGTCCGCACGCCGTATCCGGGGAGGTGGATAAGGAAGGTGTGGAAGCCGTAGGGCCGGAGCCCTTGGGCGAAGATGCGCCCGGCGACCATGCCGCGGCCGGATTCGTGGACGATGACGATGGCGGGGGCCAGCTTCGGCTTGCCGTCTGCGTCGCGGGCCATGTGCCATTCCATGGCGACGTCGTCGTTTGTCGCATCGCCGCTGGGAATGGGCGTGGGAAAGCGGACGAGCCAGTCGCCCTGGCCCCGCGCGGGCTCGATGCGGGCGGCGAAATCGGCGGGTGTCCATCGGAGCCCATCGACACAAGCGGCGGCATCGGCGAGGGAATCGACGGCGCAATTGAGCGTGTCCTTCGCGGTGAATTTGCCGCCCGCGACAATGTCTTCCGCGAGCACGAAATGAGTGCAAAAAACGAACGCGAAAAAGAACGATGCGATTAGCCTGCGGGTCATGGCCCGATCTATATTTGCGAATCATCCCGATCGCAACAGCGGGATGAAAGGCAAGCCGAACGCCTTGCATGATGGATAATTTTTGCTCTTATACCGCTTCTCCGTGAAGACTTTCCGACTCACCATTTTGCTCCAAAGAGCCGCGCTCTGTATCGCGATGGTTGTCTCTGCCGTGGTCGCTCGCGCCGACGCCGATGGGATCACTCCGCTGATGCTCGCGGCGGCTGCGGACGATGTGGAGAAAATTGAATCGCTCATCGCGAGCGGTGCCGCCGTGGACGTTTGCGACGCTCGCGGGCACACCGCGATCTGGCACGCCGTCGATGCGCGCAAGCCAGCCGCTCTCGCTCTCCTTTTAGACAAGGCGAGCAAGCTTACAGGGCGTTGCCCGCTGGGCCGCGGGGCGCTGGAGCGGGCGTTTGCGCTCGACGACTGGGCGCTCATCGAACCACTGCTCTTAGCGGGCCGCGCGAATCTCGGCTGGACGACTGCGGCTCGGCAGGCCATGGCAAAAGCGATCAACACCCGCAACGGTGAGCATGTGAAACTGCTCGTCGCGAAACACTGGCGCGACCCGATGATGGACGGCAGCCGCTACCCCATCATCGCACACGCAGTGGTGAGCGGCGATTTGGAGACGATGACGTTTCTGCTCGACTGCGGCTTCAACCCAAACACGCGCGTCGGGAATTTCGCCGACCGTGAGTTTGCCGATCGGATCCCGCAGAAGTTCATCCGCTACTATGTGAAAAATGACCGCGGCGTGAATGTGCTCATGCTCTCGGCGGGGATGGAGCGGGTGGAGTTTGTGAAGGCATTGCTCGCCCGCGGGGCTCGCGAATCGTCCTGCACGCTGCGCCACAAGATGGCGGCGCTGAGCTTTGCCGCCGAGGCGAA
>JAYTMG010000173.1:0-2172 GCA_043728745.1 Verrucomicrobiaceae bacterium | reverse complement strand
GAGTGTAACGAGCCAAGGAGCGGCGGCATTCTTGCCGCCGTTGCTATAGCGCGAAGCGCCCATTTGTGAACACTGCGGTTCCGGCGAGAGGCGTGGTTACCAAATCAGGCGCTGCGCGCTACAAAAACGGCGGCAGGAATGCCGCCGCTCCTTGGCTCGCTCACGCTCGCATTTCCACTTTTAATCACACCCATCATTTTCAGCGATAATATCCCGCATGTGGTCCAAGAACCCGCAATCTTGTTGCCCGAATCCGCGATTTACGCCTAAAGCAACAGCCATGAACGCCCAGCCATGTAGTAGTCCAACAAATCCGTCGCCCATAAAGGCGATCGTCGAAAGCCCACGGATTTGTTCGCAATCCAGTCGTTCGGCGATGCCTCGCGTCTCCGGTAATCGAAGCAATGCAAGCCACTGAATCCACGACTTCCACGCGCTCCAAGCTGCGTCGCGGCTATCGCTTCGCACTTATCGGGCTGCTCGTCGGCTTTCTCGGCCTTGGCCTCGCGACTTACCGGATGTCCATCGAGTCGGAGACTCCTCCGCGCCCAAAGACCAAGGAGATTTCGGACGTTCTCTCCGATACCATCAAGAAGACCGCCGACAAGTTCCGCAAGCAGCAACCAACGACGCCACCTGCTTCCGTGCCTGTCGCGTGGCCTGTCTCGAAGCAACTTGGATTAGCGGCATCGATCTGCGGTTTCATTGGTGCTGCGTTCGGCTGCGTTTCGTGGCTTGTGGGCGAGCATCGCCGCTGGACTTGGGCGGCGCTTTGCGTCGGCATTGCCGCACTCGCCTGGACTCACGTTGTGGTCGCCGTCTCCATCGCGATTGCCTTTGCCATCGCCATCTACATTCTGAGTCACCTCGGATGAACTCCCAACACCCGGCAACGCCGAAACTTTTCTGAGGGCATCCGTGCGAAGCCACGGTGCCATCAGGGGTTGAACCAGTCCGGTTCCTTCAGTGGGGTGGTGTGAGACAGGGAAGACGAGGTCAGGCGTTAAAAAAGAATAGAGAGTCGACGCCCGATCCGTTTACCACGCTGCGCTCTGTTTGCGCGCCCAAATCCCAACCGCCGCGATTGCACGGCGCGAGTATCGCATCTACACGAGTGCGCATGATTGGACGGCTCCTTGCATTTTCCACCCGCTTTCTCACCGGCGGCACTCCGCGTTGGCGCGGCTGCCTGCCTGTGCCGCGGCAGCGCATCTATTTTGCAAACCATACGAGCAACCTCGAATTTGTGCTGCTGTGGTCGGCGCTGCCCACCGAGTTGCGCCGCAGGACGCGGCCCGGGATGTACGGAGGGACGGACAAATAGATTTAGCCCGAACGCCGCAGTTGGGGAGAAAAGAGAGCGGCATGATTTGCGGTCGTGGCTCACGCAGCCCTCTGCGTGAATCGAAGATAGCCAACGGCAACCCTTTACGCGAAGCGCAGATCGAGTAAGCGTGCGACCGGGAAAAGTGCGCTTCGCGTGAGGAGGTTCACGCAGAGGGCTGCGTGAGCCACGACACGCAATCGCGGAGTTCGGGTTTAGCGCACCCTATTTGAGTCGCACGAGGATCTTTCCGCCAAAGGCACCGGGCTCGCGGAGGTTCCATTGGCCGCATGATTAAACACACTGGTTTCGTTGCCGCCGCGCTCGCGGGGCTTTCAATTTCCGCCGTCGCAGCTCCGAAGTGGGAGGAGATGGATTACGGACGCTTCCTCACCGCTTCGTTCGACAATACGAAGGGCGAGAACACGCTGAAGGGAAAAGGTCTCACCACTAACAAGGGTATCGCCATCCAACTCGGCGACAAGGAAGGCGGCGCTTTGTTTGATACCGATCTCTGCCGCTGGTCCGGTGGCTGGACGGGCGACTACATCACTTATAGAGGAGTGATTTTTGACGGCGCACACGGCCCGAATGCTTCGATTGCAAAGACACGCAAGGTGAAGCTTGCGGGAGTAAGCACCGACAAACTGCAAGGAGCGACGACTGAGAAGGAAATCACAGTGAACGTCCTGTTCGAAACCAACCCGTCACCGACCTGGAGCAAAGGCGGTAGCTTCGCGGACCCTCGCTCGTTGCCGAAGGGCGATGGCGCGGCGAAGGTTCCGTTCGGTCCGCTGCCGAAGGATCAGGTGAAATTCAAAGGCACGTATGTCAGCGGGGACAATGTG
>JAYTMG010000172.1:0-18572 GCA_043728745.1 Verrucomicrobiaceae bacterium | reverse complement strand
CCGCTCCAAATCAACGGCGGGATCGTGCGCTTTAACAACAACGCCGATTCCGGTCGCACTGCGATCCGTGCAAATCCGGTGGCCCTCGCAGCGGGCGCGTCGCTCACTTGCAGTTCCGAGCTCCGCATCGGCACGCTGTCCGGCACGGGCGGATTTGTGGAATCGCAGGTCGCCGGGACGAATAGCGACACCGCCGATATTGTGATCTCCGCCTTTACCAGCGGCACCTACGGCGGCACTCTTCGCCTCGGGATTCCCACAGGGACTGGCAATGATCTCGGCGCGTTAGTCGTGCGCGGCCCTGGGACGCAGACGCTCACCGGCTCGCTGAACCTCAGTAAGGATGTCAATGTCGGCGGGCATCTCGTTTTGGATTCTGCCGCGTCGCTTTCCGCTCAATCAACTGGCGCAATCGTGATGAACGGCGGCACGTTCCGCCTCGAAAACTCTACGACGAATAACAGCAACCGTCTTCGCGACGGCGACGCTCTCTCGACGGGACTCGACAGCATCGGCGGCGGACTTTTTCAACTCTCCGGTCACCCAGGCGGCACGACGGAAACCATCGGGCGAGTCCAGCTTTCTTCGCTTGCAGGAACGGCGAATAATCATCGCTCCGGCCAACTATCGTTCCAAGTCATCCACCGCGCTGGCACCGGCGCAGCGACCGTACTGACGGCGGCTAGCTACCAGCGGGACGCCACGGTGACTCGCGCAAACGCCACGGTGGAATTTTCGGCTATCGATGGTGCCGGCGTGCCGCTCGAGCTCGGCTCGGCGGGGCTTGCTCCACGCATCATCTTTTCTGCGGCCCCGACGCTCGCCACCTCGCTGCTCTCCAGCTCGGCGGGCACGACGAGCATCGGTTGGGCGACCGTGCAAAAGACCGACGGTATCGCATTCGCGACTCACAGCGCCGCCAACGGCATCGCAGCGGTGACGACTGCGACTCTCGTGCCGGGAACGACCGGAGCTACGATCAACTCCGAACTCACCACCTCCGCCAGCATCACGCTCGCCGCGTACGCGCAAAGCAGCATCCGCCTCCGCCCAAGTTCGGCGGGGCTCTCGCTCACACTCGGCGCTGCCACCACGCTCACCACCACGGCGCTCGCACTCGCGGGAAACAACGATTTCACCATCACCGGAGGCTCGCTCGGCGGCGGCGGACCACGCTTTTTGACCGTAGAAAAAGCGGCCCTCACACTCGCCAGCGGCCTAGGCACTGCACAACCACTCGTGAAGTCTGGCGCAGGAACACTCGTCCTCACGAAAACGACGAATAACACGAACCTCCAGCCCACCGTCCTGAATAACGGCTCACTCCACGCCACACCCGGCACGACACTCCCAAATGGCGAGCTTCGTTTTCGCGGCGGCATCCTCGGCATCGTCGGCGGCGGAACTTTCGCGCGACCATTCATCATTTCCGGTGCGCCGGGCCCCGGCACGGTGAACTGGAGCGGACTGAAATTTGTGAGCCCTACCCTCAGCACAATTCCCGAAGAGCGCGGGAGCGGCGGCTTTGCAGCCATCGACGCCGATGCGAGCATCGATCTCGGAGTGGCAGGCGTGAGTAATCTTTTGTGGGAAGAAAAGGGCTTCGTCCAAAGCGGATTCGCCCTCGTTTTGGGAAGCCCCCGCGCGGCTGCAAAAATCACGCTTACCGACAATCTCAGCCTCAGTTCCGGCGAGGCGAACATCAACTACAACGCCCGCGAGATCCGCGTTCCCGACAACGCCGCCTCGCCCCTCGACCGCGCACTCATCACCGGTGTCGTGAGCGGCTCGATTCACAACGACCTGCTCAAAACAGGCGACGGCATCCTCGAACTGACCGCCACGAATACGTTCACCGGCGCAGTCATCGTGCAGGCCGGGACGCTCGTCCTCTCCGGCAGTAGCGATGCCGCAATCGCCTCGGATGTCATGAGCGGCGCGACGCTCGCCGGCACCGGCAGCACCAGCGCGATCCTGCTGGAAAACGGCGGCAAACTTTCCCCCGGCGACGGAACCACCGGCACACTCACCGCCAGCAGTCTCACATGGCGCGCAGGTGGAATCGCTCGATTCGATCTCGGCGCGGCCAATGCGTCCGATCAACTCGCGCTCGGCGACGGTGATTTCCAAAAAGGCACGGCAAGCGGCTCTTTCGCTTTCGATTTTGGCGGAACGGGCGCGAACGATCAGACCTACACTCTTGCGACCTTCGGCAGCACATCGTTCAGCGCCGCAGACTTCACCGCGACGAACCTCGCAGCGGGCGTCACGGGGCACTTCGTCCTCAGCGGCACGTCGCTCATTTTCTCCACGGTCACACCGCCCATCGACACATGGCGCGTCACCTATTTCGGCGCAGGCGCGGGAAACAGCGGCAACTCCGCAGACGCCGCCGACCCGGACTTCGACGGACTGAACAACCTCGCCGAATACGTCCTCGGCGGAAACCCCACACTGCCATCCGCAAGCGTCACGCCCGGCTACTCACTCCCAGCGGGAACCGGCACGCTCACATTTACCCGTAATCTACTCGCCACCGATGTCGCGCTCCGGATCGAAGCCCGTGAATTTCTCACGCTCGGGAACTGGCAAACAATCGCAACTCTCGGAATCGGCGAAGCAAGCTGGAGCACGATCCCCGGCGTAAGCGTGACCGAAAATGGCACCGGCGGCGTCATCGCGAACGACTCAGTCAGCCCAGCCACACAGAACCAGCGCTTCCTCCGCCTCGCCATCGATCACCCGTAGGGAGACCCGTGGTGCGCTGAGTTGAGAAGGGAATTACGGCATTCGCCGAATCATTTTGTAAGCATCATTTTGAAAAAAATCCGCGTCGCACTCTGAGTGGATCAGGAGCCGGGACTCAAAATGATGGTTACAAAATGATGGGCTGGAAAACACGCCCGCGCGCTTGCGACAAATCACAAATCACAAAGCCCTACAGCCCCGGCACGCGCGCATAGCCTACAAACACCGCGCGACTGCCCGGTTTTGGCAGAGTGAAATCGAACACGCTCACGCCATTTCGCTTCACGCCGCGATACTTTCGTCCGTCGCTCGCACCGGCCATCACCTGCTCGCCGTTCACTTTTTCCCGGCCGAGATAAACCATCACATGCGAGATGGGCGGATTCCGTCCGACATCGTATGTGCCCTCCCAAAAAAGCAAATCACCCGGACGAAGGTCCTTCAACCGCGCATCGCGCAGGTCGCTGGTTCTTACTTCGTTCAACGTGCCGTAACTCTGCGCCCACAGATAAATCGAACTCGCATCACGCGGCGGATTCTTCAGACCCATGTAACGGAGGAGAAAATGAACTGTCCCGCTGCAATCCATCCCGCGATTCGCCGGTTCGGACGAGCCAAACTGGTAAGTGAGGCGGCACTTTGTCAGGTGAAGCACCGCGCTCACAAACTTCTGCCGAATCGCCGATAACGTGGAGAACTCCGCCAAATCACCCGTATCGAGAGTCGCCTGTGCGCCGCTCGGAGCCTTAAACACAGAGTGATCGTCGCCGTCGTTGTCGTAGGTCTTCGCCGCAGATGTCGCGGTGGTCTTGGCTTGGGGCTTCGCGACGCTCTTTTTCGGCGCAGCGAAAACTGCGGAAGTCGTAATGAGGATGGCAAAAGCGGTTTTCAGAATCACCCCGCAACTCTTTGCACAACAGCGCTTGCGGGCAAGACCGCATTGCAACAAACGCATTTCCGAAGAATCCCACTCGTCAAGTGCCCGGTGGTGTGTCATTTGCTCAGGGCTTACAGCCCACATGAAGAAAGCACTTATTACTGGAATCACCGGACAGGACGGCAGTTATCTCGCCGACCTCCTGCTCGACAAAGGTTACGAAGTCCACGGCATCATCCGTCGTGCATCGTCGTTCAACACCTCACGAATCGACCACCTTTACCAAGACCCGCACGTCAACGGCGTGCGCATGTTTCTCCACTACGGAGACCTCAGCGACTCGCTCAATCTCACCCGTTTGATCGACCGCATCGGGCCCGATGAAATTTACCATCTCGGAGCGCAGAGCCATGTCCGCGTGAGCTTCGACATCCCAGAATACACCGGCGACATCGTCGGCCTCGGCACGATTCGCATTTTGGAAGCCATCCGTGAAGCGAAAGTGAAAGCGCGTTTTTACCAAGCCAGCAGCAGCGAAATGTTCGGCAAAGTGCAGGCCGTCCCGCAGACGGAGACGACACCATTTTGGCCCCGCAGTCCCTACGCCGTCGCGAAAGTTTACGGCTATTGGGCGACAGTCAATTACCGCGAGAGCTACGGAATGCACGCCAGCAACGGCATCCTTTTCAACCACGAGAGCCCGCGCCGCGGCGAAACATTCGTGACGCGAAAAATCACCCGCGCCGTCGCACGGATCAAACTCGGCCTGCAAAAAGAACTCTACCTCGGCAACCTCGACGCCAAGCGCGACTGGGGCTACGCGAAGGAATACGTGGAAGGCATGTGGCGCATGTTGCAGCAACCCGAGGGCGACGACTACGTGCTCGCCACAAACGAAACCCACAGCGTGCGTGAATTCTGCGAGGTTGCATTTGCACACGTCGGGCTCAATTGGAGCGAGTTCGTAAAATACGACGCCCGCTACGAGCGCCCCGCAGAAGTGGAGCTCCTCATCGGCGACTACGCAAAAGCCAAGGCCAAACTCGGCTGGGAGCCCCAAACAACTTTCGCCGGACTCACAAAACTCATGGTCGATGCCGACATGGAGAACGTGAAGCGGGAGATTCGCTGATCCTACGGAGTCCGCACCGCCCGGTAAAAGCGCCGCGTTTGCGGGCTCGGCGTGTCCGTCACGTCGAGCGTGGTGCCCGTGGCATTGATTGCTGCACCCAGGTTCGTCCACGTCGCGTCGGTGAGTTCGTTTTTGAACTGCGCCTGGTACGTGAAATCGGGCGTGGTCGTGATTGTAAATGTAATCACGCCGCCGCTGAGCGTCGCGCTTGCAGTGGGCGGCGCGAGTGTCGCGGTGTTCGCGATTCCGGCGCTCGGGCTCGAAAGAAAGTCGAGCGTTGCGCCGCCGTCGGGGATGCGTCCCTGGCTGATGTTTTTGACCTGCGTGCCGAATGTCACGGTGTCGATGACGGTGCCATCCGGGGCGCGGAGCGTGAGCGTTTCGCCCGTGTTGCTGAGCTTGAATGGAACGTGGAGTTGCCCGCTCCCCGTGTTTTGAATCGTCTCATCGTCAGCCCATACAAGCAGCCTGCCGCTCGAGGAAATGCTGTATCCATTTGGGATGACGAAAGTGACTGGCGTGGGAGCGGAGTCGCTGAGCGTCCAATTCGCGAGGCTCACGCTTGCGCCGGTGGGATTATAAAGTTCCAGCCAGTCCTCGCTGTCACCATCGGCAGGATCGAAGTCATGCGCGGCGTTGTCGGCGAGCCATTCGTTGATGCGCAGCGCGGCCCACGTATTGGTGCCGGTGAAGGTAACAGTGAGCGCAACGCTTGCCGTCTCGAACCCAGCGCCATCGTAGCTGCGGATGACGAGCGGGTTCGTGCCGCCGGCCACACTCACGCTCGCGCTCCACGAAGTCGTGCTCGCCCATGTGAGCGGGATTACCACGCCGTTGAACGTGATAGTTCTCACACTCACCGGCGCAGTCCCGGTGACTGTAATCGGGCTCGTCGTTGTGGTGAACGACGTCGGCCCATCCACTGCGAACGGCGCACTGACGGTAGCGAGCTGGGTGTTAATAAACGTCACGCGCTGGTCGATCCACGCGGGGATGCTGAGGTTGTGCGGACCGCTTCCGACGAGTGGTGAAGTCACGCCGACCCCGTTCGCGATGTAGCCGCTGTATCGTTGCGAGATTCGCGTCGTCACACCGCTGCCGCTGAAAAATGTGGCCGTCGATTCATGCAGCGCGCGCCAATAGTTGCGAATGAACGCGGGAGTGTTGAACATCGTCTGCACGGGGGCATCCACAGATCCGGGGAACAGCGGAGACGATGACGGCGGGTTGGCCGTATTGATGTCTGCGCCGATGCCCACGTCCAAATCGTTTGTCAGGACATTCCAGCGGCCCGCCGTTGGTTTATAGAGATACGCGTTCTTCCCGTTGGTGTTCCCGAACGTATCCCAAAAAGCGCACAAGTCGGCGAAGGCAAAATTGCGCATCCATTGGTCCATGTCTGCGACTGCATCTAAAGCGGCGACATATCCGGTGGTCGTATTCGCGGCGGTGACGAGATTGTAGAAATCGGCGAAGTCATTCTCGCCATCGGACGAAGCCCTAGGCCGCCAGCCCCAGCGATACGCCGCGAGCTTGTATGCGCCGCCCGTGGTGGTGCGCGGAAGCAGCGAATTGAGCTGGCCCGCGAGGACAGCATTCGTATCGCTCGTCTCGTCCCAGCGGCTGGTTTTCACAAGTTCCCCATCCGGGTCGCCGGGATAATTCGATTCGAGATATGAGCCGCCGGGCTGATGCGCTTCGTGATAGATCGGAACTGTCGCGGACGTGCGGCGCAGGCCGTTGACCGTCAGGTGAACATCGCGCCGATGCAGCGTCGGGAGGTTCATTTGATCAAGAATCCAGTGCATGAGCTGCTCGCGCTGATTGGTCACATCGCGCACCGGCCAATCGAGCGTCACGTCGCTTTCACCAAAGAGTTTTTCGCCGGGCGGAAGGTCGATTTCATAGCCGGAGATTGTCGTAGTCGGATTGCTATTCGCCGCTTCTCCAAACACGGCAAAGTGCGCGCCGGTGCCGTAAAGAATGCGGCTGTTATTATGCAACAGAGTGACGGGAAACGGCTCGTTGCTCTTCAGCAGCCGAGCTGTCCATGAGCTCAGCGTGGAGTTCGTAATCCACATCGTGTAAGCCCCAAACGCGCCCGCCGGCAGCGTCTCGCCCACACGGGCAAGGCACTCCGCACCCGGCGGAAACGAGGCGTTCACAGCAGATGAATCAGTCGCAGAAATCGTGAACGCCACCAGCGCATTCGTCGCCTGCGCGGGAATGCTGGCGGTAAAAACCCCGTCGCCTGCGAGCAGATCGCCGCCGGTGCCGTCGTCGAGCATCGTAGAACTGGTCAGCGTTGCAGAAGGATCGAGGCGATAGTTTACGCTGACGCCGCTTACGCCATCCGGGTCGCTCACTGTCGCGAAGACGCGAAACGGCGCACCAGCCAGCGGCAGCGCCGGGCGGTGCAGCACGTCCGTGATTGCAGGCGCGGCGTTTGCGGACGAGCGGCTGTTCGCAGCGCCGGGCGTGCCGAGATTCGTCGGCACCGTGAGCGCGCCATACGCCTCCAGCCCGCCGCCGCGCAGCCGCAGCAAAAACTCCGGCGAACCACGCAGCCAGCGGGCCTGCGCGCGAATGGTTGCGGTCGAGTTCGTCGCAAGCGTCGCCGTGAGTGGTCCGCGAACGTGATTGGGCAGCGGGTCGCCGCGGCCCGTGGCTACAAGGCGGAGCGACTGCGAGCCTGCGAAGCCGACTGGTTCCACCACGGAGCGGTTGTGGGTTCCCTGCACGAGCCAGGTTCCGATGCCGCTTTCAAAGCCACCGTTTGTCACGACGTTCGCGCCGCCGCTGGGAATCGCTTCGATTTCATCCACGAGCGCCTCGCCCGGATTCAGCAAAAATGCTTCGATTCGATCGGCGATGGCAGCCGCGTTCGTGTTCACATTGTCCAGCACGCCAGTCGTCTCCACAAGCGTCCACGGGGCTTTCGCGGTCTCATCGCTATCGAGCCACAGCGGCGGCGCTGTGCTGCGCGCATCGGCGAGTTCCAGCGAACTGCCGCCGCCATCGGCCCATTGCGACCAGCGGGATTGGTCGGCGTAGTTCACTCCATCGACCGCTGCAGAATAGGTGAGCGGGCCGGGAATCGTCACGGGCTGGCCGAGCACGACTTCTTCGCCGCCATCCCCGAGCGTCCCGATAAAGGGTCCATGCACAAGTGCTGGCGAAATCGCCGGATGATTTGCCGTCACACGCGCCGGGTTTTTCGCGACCACCAAATAGCCGTTTGCCGCGATGCTCGCACCTGCGGGAAACGTGAATGAAACCCCGTCGCTGATGCGCCATCCCGCGAGGCTCACCGTGCTACCGGAGAGATTGCGAAGCTCCAGCCATTCGTCCTCGGAGTCATTCGAGATTGGATGAAAATACAATTCATTGATCACCACCGGACCACGCGCTTCCGCAGCGTTCGCAGCGCCGGGCGTCTCGCTGGCGAGTCGGCGCACCGGGCCTTCGCCGTCTGGCGTACGACCGCTGGCCGTATCGGGCAACTGACCGCGAAAGCGCACGGCATCAAGCACGCGAGTGAGTGCTGCATTTGAAAAATAGACCGTCTCGCCTTCTGCGCTGAGTCCAAAGCCCATTTGCGTTTGCGAAAAACTCATGCGCCCGCGCGGAGCGAGAACGGAGCCGCCGGGGATCTGAAATTTTGCCGGCAACGCACTATCATCCGACAACCAACACCCGCTCACATCCACGCTCAGCACGCTGTTGTTGTAGAGCTCGATGAAGTCCGTTCCGACAGTGGAATGTGCAAGGATTTCGTTGATGAGCACATGATCTTGAGCGCTCGCGGGCAGCACTTCCGCAACGCCGGGCGACCCGCCAACTGCCGTGCTCGCTCGCCACGCCTTCACGTCGCTTTCGCCGAAACTCGGCCTCGCCAATACGAGCGAATGCCCCGCGCCATCAGCAGCGGCGGGCCACTCCTGTCCGTCGTTCCATTGCGCTGCCAGCACGATGGCGTCGTTCTTTCGGCGCAGCCGCAGCGTCCCGCCCTCATTAGAAAGCGCACCGGTCCATGGCCCGAGTACGCCAGTGATTCCATACACCGTCTGCACATCCGCAGGCACTGCGGCGACGACGAGAAAGCCCTGCGCCGGGATGCTCGTGCCGGGTGCGAATGCAAAGTCCACATCGCCCGAGATGCGCCATCCCGTCAGATCTTCCGGCCACGGGTTGGTGTTGTAGAGCTCGATAAACTCCGCGTTCTTTCCGTCCAGACGCGTCGCCGGATGGGGCATGAGTTCCGAAAAAATCAGCGGCGTTTTTTTACTCGATACCGCCAGCGGCTCGGCATTGCGCTGCCAGCGATTTGGGTAAACGACGCTCACCGCAGCCGTCGCCGTCGCCGTGCCGTTTGGATTTGTCACCAGCACGGAATAGCTGCCCGCATTTGCCAGTGCCGCATTCGTGATAGCGAGCGAGGAACCGGTCGCACCAGGAATCGCCACATTGTCCAGCGACCATTGATAAGTCGGAGTCGCCGAGCTATCCACGAACGCACTCAGCACCGCGCTATCGCCAACCCATAGATTCTGCGGCTGCGGCGCAAACGTGATGATTGGCGGCGCGAGCGGATCGCCGACGATCGACACCGTCAAATTATCCAGCCGTCCATCCGCCAGCGCACCGGCACCCGTCGCCGTCCCGCCATTTTGCTGGCGGATCTCGATGTAACGCGCCGCGTTCTCCCAAGTCACATTCCACGGCCCGAGGTTAAACGTGCTGCCTCCTGCGACCGTCACCATCGCGGTCGCTGTGACCGGCGAAACCGTCTCATCGATCGTCAGCGCCACCGTCCAGTTCGTGGCATAAATATCCGGGAACTTTAGTGCCGATTCCGCACCACTCGCCTGGTTCACATTGTCCGCCCAAGTTGCCCATCCGCCATTTCCGCGCACAAAAAACCCGAAATCCGTCGAGGCGTTGTTCGGCCCGACATGGCCCGTGGTATCGCCGAGGTCGAGCGACAGCCATGTGTCCGTGATCGCCGCGGCATTGTTGCGCTGGATATTACCTGTGAATGAAACGCGCCATTTCCTCCCCGCCACCTGCGGGCCGAAATTCGTCGAATACCGAACGGCAACTTGCGACCCCGTCGTGCTGTGATTCGTCCGCAGCAGCAACACATCGCTCCCCTCAAAACTCGTGGAGCTTTTCTCAATGAACGCATCGTTCGTGTAGCCCGCCGGATTCGTCATCAACTCGGTATATGTCCCGCCCGTCAACGTGCCCGACTGCCGCGCTGGAATATTTGCGTTGATGTTCGTATCGTTCGCCGCGCCCGTGATGCTAAAAGGGTCCGCAAGCACGACGGTATTCGCCCATGCGCTCGTGGAAAAAGCGAGCAACGCCAAAGCAGCCCGAAGCGAGCGTGAGATGGCGAATGGCGTCAGCATCGGAAATTCCGGGTTCATATTAGTGTCCTCCATTATTGTAAGAATCGACGTTCCGATAGGCAAAATTACTCGGAAACGGCACGCATTTTCGGAGCTCGTTTCATCATGGTCCGAGCTTGACCGCGATTTCTGTTCGGCCCGTCCTGGCGGATGTCGGCAGGCGAGAAAAACAGTACTCCGGGCTCGCGCTCATCGGCCTCGAAAACCACTCGAGCTTCCCTTCGACTCAACCTACCCACTCGGGCCGATGTCGCGCCTACTTCACGGCACTTCGGTGACGATGATGGCGCTGGTTTTGTCGGTGAATGTGGCGAGCCAGACGACTTGTGCGGCGTTGTTGAAGCTGCGCGTCACGCCGAGGTTGCCGACGGTTGCGTTGAGCAGTTTGTAGCTCTTGAGCGGTTTGCCGTTCACAAGGTCGCCGGTGCGGAAGAGCACGCGCGGCGCTCCGGTAAAATCACACGCCCACACACCGCTCGCGGTCTTGGCGGTGACGCCGCCTTTTCCCGCTACGAGCTTCGCCGCGAAGATCGGGCCGCGGTCGGTGATTGCGATGGAGTCGAATGATTTCCACTGCGCCTCTTCGGGCAGGTCTGGGCCGGGGCGCTTGCCGCCTTGGAATAATGTTCGGAATTCACCCACCGGCTTCCACCACAGCGCCTTTGTAGCAGCCCCTTTTACCAATGCCGTCGATTTGAAGGTGACGGTGAAGGCCGTGGCGCCGTTTGCGGCGAGCACGGGGTCGCCGAGTTTGCTGACTGTAAAAAGCAGATCGCCAAATTGTTCTCCTTCGCGGGCGACCGGGAAGTAGCCGCCATAGTCGATATCGCTGACGAAGACCGCGTGGGTGTCTGCTTTCGTCACGTCTCCTGTGCCGACTTTCATCGTGCCGGAAAATGCGACGTCGTCGTTGTCGTTGGTCGCGGGAAAGCTGAAGCTGGCGAATCGCGCGGGCTCCAGACTATTGCTAGTCGCGTCGCCGGTTTTGGAAATTGCGGTGATGCCGGTGGCGTCTGCGGAGACGATGGCTTGCGTTTTGTCGGTGAAGAAAACGAGCGCGAGTGCGGCTCCGGTGCCGGGCTTGGTGAGCCAGCCGCGTCCGCAGCCGGGTGAATCTTTGCCGGGCGTGAAGGTGACGAGCGATTTGATGGTTTTGCCGCCAACATTCTGTCCTTTTCGCAGGACGAGTTTGAGCGGGTCACTGCCGTCTTTGATCCAAATGCCGAGGTCGTTTGCGGCGCTCGCTTTGTTTGCGCCGGTACCGCCAGTGAGTTGGGCAAAAATGCCGATGCTGCCTTCGCGAATGGCGACGGTTTTGAACGTCTTAAATGTCGCGCCTTTGTCCGGGATATTGCCGTCCGCATCGGGCGCGATTGCGCCTGCGGTGGCGACGACTGTGAGCGCGGCGCTGCCGCTCACCACGACGCTGGCGGGTGGTTTCGGCGTGCCAGTAAGTCCGGCGATAGCGACGATGGTGCCGCCGTCTACGACGGGATCGGTGAATGTCTTCCACTTCGCATTGGCGACTGGCGCAGTGCCGCCGCTGGTTGCGAGACATTGATCATTGAGAAAAAGCCCAGTGCCTTTGCTGGTCGCGCTTTTCCATTTGGCGACAAAGGCCACGTCGCCCACTTCGTCCGTCGCAGGTGGGCCGAAGCTCGTGAGCTTTGCATCTGCGGGCAGTCCATTTGTCCCCGCGCCGGGGGCGAGCGGAGTGTTGTCGCCGTCGATGATAAATGGGATGGTATGGACGGCTGCAAGCGGGCGCACGGAGACGGTGAAATTGATCGTCGCAGTGAGCCCGGCTGCGTCCGTCGCGGTAAGGAGCATGGCTACGTCGCCGGGCGTGGTCACAGAGCCTTGCAGCGCGGATTGCGTGACGGTGGGCGTGCTCACGTTATCGCTCACCACGGCTTGGTTGCGGAAGTCCGGCATCACTCCGGCGGAGACGATGCGCGGGGTAAATATGCCGCTGATCGTGGGCGCGTCGTTGTCCGTGATGGTCACGGTGATGGTGCCGCTCGCGGTGCCGCCGTTACCGTCGCTCACCGTGTAACCGAGCGTGGCGTCGCCGACGAAGTTCGTGGCGGGGGTAAAAGTCACGTCGAGGCCGCTGGTCGAGTTCACCGTCAGGTGCGAATCCGGCGTGGTGCTGATGATGGTGAGCGTGTGGTTATCAGCATCCGTCGCGGGCAGCGTGATCGTTTTTGAATCGCCCGTCGTCGCAGTGGCAGCGCCATTCGGCGCGATGGGCACGGTGTTTGGAAATTCAAACGCGCCGATGTCCGGCACGCCCACGATGGCGAACCCACGCTGGTCGCTCGTGATTGCAGGAACGAGCTCGGCAGCGGCATTCCGCGCGGGGCTGTTGGCTAAAAGCGCGTGCGTCTGCGTGGGGCCACCGTTGTTGGCGAGGGCGGCGAGTTGCGGGGCGTTGTTGATGATGTCGCCCGCAGCGTTGAATTCTGCCACGGCGCTGCCGGTGCCAACAATGTTGTGGCCGAGGCTGGTGAAGGGAACGTATGCGTCGCTCAAGTTCTCCACATCGCGAGTGGTGTTTCGTGCGATGATGCAGTTCTGCACCCGAGTGATCGTCGAGCCGTCGCCGCCAATGAAAATGCCACCGTTCCCGGTGGTCGGCGCGGTGTTTCCGCTGATGGTGCAGTGAGCAAGGTTCAAGCGTCCGCCGCCGCTACGCATTCCCCCGCCAGAGCCAGCCGCCGACGTATTTCCGGCGACGGTGCATTGCGTCAGCGTCAATGTTCCGACAGGCGCGAGTGTATAAATGGCGCCGCCGCTCTGGTCTGCCGAATTACCTGAGAAGGTGCAGGCCGTGATTGATGCCGTGGCCGTATTATACAGTGCCCCGCCGCGACCTCCGGTGCCATCCGTGCAATTCCCGGAGAGTGTGCTGCGCGTAACCGTCAGCGTACCGCTGTTGAGAATCGCACCGCCGTTCCCGGTGAAGCTCGCCCCGCCGCCGCGCGTGAGGGTGAGTCCGTGGAGCGCGAGGCTGGCTCCAGTGTTGACCGTGAAGAGGCGGAAGCCTTGCGAGCCGCCGTCCAATTTCACCCCGGCAGGGATGGCCGTGGCGTCTATGGTTACGGCCTTGTTCGCGGGGATGTTGAGGGCCGTGAGGGATGCGGATGTGGTGAGCGCGATGGTATTCGCCCCCGCCGCCGCGCCAGCGAAGACCGCCGGGTCGAAGGTGATCGTGCTGCCCGTGGGCACCGCCGCCAATATGTTGCGCAGCGAGCCGGGGCCGGAGTCGGCGGTGTTGGTGACGACGGCGTTCACCGGACCGCTGAACGCCTCGACTGCGCCGATGTCTGGGACGCCTACGGGCTCGGTGAGCACGCCCACATTATCCACACGCTGATCGGCGCTGCCGAATTGGCTGGTGGCCCCGAAGAAGATGCGGTCTCCCGGCGCGTAAATGTAATCAGTCTGCACAGCATCGCGTCAGCTTAAGTCCGCCTTCGTTATCAATCGCGCCGCCGGATGGAATTGTTGTGCCACCGCCGCGCGAAAGCGTGAGGCCGTTCAGGGTGACGCTGGCTCCGTGGCGGAGCCGGAAAATACGGAAGCCTTGCAAGCCGCCGTCTATTTTAATCCCAGCGGGCAGCGAAGTAGCGTCCACAGTGACGCCTGGAATGTCAGTAATGTCGAAGGCTGTGTTGCCTTTGTCGGTGCTGGTAAATGTGGAGAGCGCGATGGTCTGCCCATTCATCGCAGCGTCGAAGACAATCGTATCCGCCCCACCTTGCGCCGCCGCTACCGCCAGCGCCGCCCGCAGCGAACCCGCGCCGTCGTCGGCTGCGCTCGTGACCACCAGCGGGGGCCGCGCCGTCTCCCGGAGCTGGAGCATATTCACCTGCGGCCCGTGGTCCGTGCCGCCCACGCCCACGATGGTTATGACTTGCGTCGCCGCATCCGCCGTAAACGAGCCCGTCGCGATATTTGCCGTCACCGCATTCGTCGCCACGCCATCCACCGTGCGGTCGCGCGTGTCGCAGCAACCCCGCCGGTCCGCCACCCAAAGTTGCACGAGATAAGTGCGCCCCGCCACCAACCCGCCCAGCGTCACCGTGCCCGAGCGAGCGCCGCCATCCTGCGAGCGCCCGTAGTCCAGCGCAGTATTATACTCCGCACTCCCGCCGGGAGCCGCGATGCTCCAGAAATCGTTAAACTGACCATTGGCAAAGCTAAACTGCACCGTCGCCGAGCCCAGCGCCAGCGCGCCCGAGCCGCCCGGCTCCGAGATAAAAGGCACACCATTCACGACCTGCGTCGGCACCCCATCCGCAGTGGTCGTGCCCACATTCATCGCCCCCACCAGCGCCCCATCCTTCCGCACATCCCCCGGCCCTGAGACTGCAGAAGTGGACCAAGAAATCGTCGCCGCCGAAAGCGACGAAGCAAGTAATGCAAGGAAGGAAAAAAGCGGGAAGAGGTGGATTCTCATCCGGCGAAATGTGGCAACGAAGGCCGGAAAAGCGAGATCGTTCGCGTAGGACAGAAACGATGGCGCGTAAGCGGCGGACGACTGGTGGTCTGTCAGTCGTGAAATGACGGGTTCATGGCATCGGTGATTCGTCGCAAGCTAGTTGGCGGAGTGTTCGGTGGACTTTGCTGTCCCGACATGTCGGGACAGACGGGGCTATAAAAGCCCCGCTCCTTTACGCGCCTTCGCTCAAGGCGAGGCTATCCACATACGCGGGTGAGTGCCCTCTCCTTCGCAAACCTTTCTCCTTTCGCGCCTTTCGCGCTTTTCGCGGTTCTCAATCACGTTTCCAGGTTGAATCTCGCTTGAACGGGACGGCGGTTCGGAATTCTGCACGCTCTGCGTCGGAATCACGGCCACGGTCCGAGATTGAAAATCTCGCCTACTTTGCGCCGCTCACGCGGGCTATCCAAATCCGCGCATCTTGCGCAGAGCCGGGCCGAGTTTTTTTGCCTACTTTGCCTGGACGAGTCCCGCCATCGCCCAGCCCATCGCTTCACCGACGTTCATGTAGGTTTCAGCGTTGCCGTTGTAGTGGCTGTTGCCGCTTCCGCCTTTCGACAAAGGGTTCGCATAGACCGTGGCCACGTTGCCCTTGAACTCTGGATACTTGCCGCTCGCCCCGTCAACGGCGAGCTGGGCATCGAGAATCTTGCCGCCATTTCCGGTGCTGCCCTTCGTGGATTCACCCAAAGTGGCGAGGACGAATTTCGCATTGGGAGCGTTGAAGTCTTTGCGAAGGTGTTTGATAAAGCGCACGAGATTTTCTTCGTATTTGGCGGCGTGGGCGGCATTCCCGCCGTCCTTTTCGCCCTGCCAGAAAAAGAATCCCGCGACTTCGTACTTCGTCGCGCCGGGGTAATATTTTTCGAGCTCCGAGAGCACCTTTTTCGCATTGGCGATGTCGTCGTCGTATTGCTTGCCGGCATACCACTCGATCGGCTTGCCCGCTTTATCCAGCCACGGCGGCGGCTCCGTCGCTTTGCCTTTGGCCGGGTCGATCGCCCAGGAATCCGGGCGCTCCTTGTAGGCGGGATACACCTTTCCCTCGAACTCATATCGCTCGCTTCCCGGCGGCAGAAGATCCCAGCCGAGGCTGCGGTTGCCGATGCAACTCTTGAGAATCATCACCGGCGCGTCGATCGCGTTTCCGACGGGATGACCGATGCCGTATTCCGGGCCCATGGATTTGCCGGTGACGCTCATCCACTCATTGTTAAAGAGCTGCATTCCACCGCCTCTGCCGACCATCACTCGCACATTGCGGAGATCCTTTCGCTCGGTCCAAGCGCCCGCGTCATCCACGAGGTAAGGATACAGTTTTTTTGTCTTCACGGCGTTTTCCAGCGACCCTTCCGGGCCGGTAACTTTGCCGAGCCCGACCATGTTCGACTGGCCCAGCAAAATGAAGACCTGCACCGGCTTGGTCATGTCGGCAGGCTTGCCATCGGGCTTCGGGATTTCCGCAGCCGAGACGGCAGCAAAAGGTGAAAGGGCGAACGCCGCGAGTGCGATGGAAGACAGAGCGATCGCTCCGCAGATTGTGTGGTTTTGTTTCATAGTGATTTGTGGTTGCTGAACCGCTCGTTACTTTACCACGCGGAGCCGAATAAATTGGGAGTTGCTTGCGATTTCGGCGGTCCAAGTTTCCGTGGCGGTATTGTTGCCGTTGTTGATGTGCGCGGTGCGCGTGGTGGCGGGCGTCCAGTTTATGAGATCGGTGCTGACTTCTACGTTCAGCGCGAGATCGTCGGCGGCTAGGCGGCGCGGGAATGTGATTTGTAGGCGGCCATCTACGGTGCGGCTGGCGACGATGGGCGAGGCGTTTGTGCTCGCGTCGTTTGTGGAAAAGAAATGCTCCAGCAGCGCGGGGATGCCGTCTTTATCGGCATCGGCGAGGGCGGTCCCGGTGAATGGAAACGCGGTGTCGCTTGTGCCGGGGTTGCCGTTGATGGCGGTGCTCGTGCGCCAGCTTGAGCCGAGCGTGGGCGCTGCGGGGTTTGTGAGAATGAGGCTGTAGCCGCTGCCGTCGGCGCTGTCGGGCCACGGCGCGAGGTCTTGGTATTGCAGCGATGTGAGCGTGGTCGCGCCGCTCGACAAAGTGAGCGTGTCGCCGTCGTTGCCGAGCCGGTCGAAATACACGGCGCTGACGGGCACGTTGATGCCGTAGCGTTTTTGGAAACTGTAGAGACTCGCGCAGAGGATGAGCCGTCCGCCGGGCGGGATCGCGATGTCGCGGTTGTCGGGGAAGTCGTAGTCGAGGCCGGCGGTGAATTTCGCGCCACGCAAATTGATCGCGTACGTCTTTGGGTTCCACAGTTCGATGAACTCGGAGTCGTCGTCGCCTTGCGCGTTGTAGTGGATTTCGGAAAAGAGAACATCGCCCGGCGCGAGCGCGGTGACGGTGAAATACGATTCGTTCAGTGCGCTCCAAATCCCGCCGGAAAGTGCGCGGGCTCGGAGCAGCGTGTTGCCGTTGATCGTTGTGGTCGATGCGACTGTCGCGCTTGGATTGATGCCGCCTCCGGGCAGACGCGGGTCGCTGCCGTCTTTGGTAAAATAGACGGTCGCGCTGGCGACGGGGAAGTTCACCGTGGCACCGTTCGCGACAGTCGCGCTGGCAAATGCGGGCGCCGCCGTCGTGGGGTAATATCCCGCGCCTTGCAGTTGGCCGATGTAGATCGCGCCGCGTGCGGGCAGCCAATTATTGAGCATGTTGTTGCGCTCGGTCGCCCACGTATCGGGCGTGCGATATTGCGTCGCGTGGACGGTGCTCCAGCGTGCGGCTTCGGCGTAAAATGCGCGTTCGATTTCCGTGCAAAGCGCCGTGAGACGCGCCTGAGTTTTCGCGGTGGTGAGCGGGCCGTTGTTGAAAAGGAGCGCGTGGATTCGGTCGGCGAGCAGCATCTTGTAATCGGTGTGTCCTTCCTGCCAGAGCTGGCTGAACACACCGCCGGGACCATCACCGACAAGCCTGCCCGCGCTTGGATTGGAGCGGAGCGACGGGCGGTTTTGGTTTTGCCCCGCGAGCGCTCCGTAGGCAGCGGTGGCGAGGAAACCATCGGCGTCGTTCATCATGTATTTCGCGCCGCTGCCGATGTCTTTCGGGCCGGTGCTTCGCCATTCGTTTTCGCTCGTGCCGAACATGTAGAGCAGTTGGAAATCCACGTAGCTGCGCACGTCCATGTATTGCTTGAGTTGCGTGTAGTTGGTGCGCAGCGATTTGATGCGCGTCCACGATGCGCCGGTGCCGTCGAACGAGTCGCCGGGGTCGGCCCAGCCGCCGACGTTGAGGTTGCCATTGATGCTCTCATGATCGCTCGTCGGCCCGCCGAGATACGCGGTGTGGAGGTCGGCGCTCCATCGCTCGCGGAGGTGAAACATGCCCCAATAAACGCCGTTCAAATACATGTGCGCGAATCGTCCGTGCGGGTTCAAATTACCAGCGTCGAGCATCGTCGCATCGGTGAAAATGTTCGACATGTAAAAGCCGCGTAGCGCCATGTCGTGCGAGCCGCTGCGCAGTTCGAGTTGGTCGAATTTTTCCACGGGTTTCCAGCCGCGTGCGTAGTTTGCGAAGAGGCCGGGCAGCTCGATATTCGACGCGCCAAACTCGGACTTGAATGACACGCGGAAGCTCTTCTTTGCGAAGTTCGTGAACGCGCCGCCAAACAGCTCGATGCCTGCATTTTCCTGCTCGCCGAGGCCGGTCGGCGGGATGAACTCAAACGAGCACAGGACGTTCGTGCCGTTGATAATCGTCAAGGGCGTGACGATGGAAACGCTCGGCAAATCGGTGAGCGCGGCGATCATCTGCGGGCCATACGTGGCGTGCTGCGTGATGGTCGTGCTCATCGTCGGCTGCGTCACCACATCGGCGGGGAAAATGTAGGTATT
>JAYTMG010000171.1:0-18523 GCA_043728745.1 Verrucomicrobiaceae bacterium | reverse complement strand
TATACCTCGCCGCTGCTGAATCCCGAGAACGCAGGCTCCACGTATCCGAATGGACCGGCGACGCTTTCGCTGGATTTTGTCGCGCTATTTGGCGGGCCGCTCGTGGGGCAATACGTGGAGATCAAACGCATCGCGGACCCGGATTTGAGCGGCTCGGCGGGCCAGGGGAATGCGGATGAATCGAACGTGCTCTCGCTCGGCGAAGTGGTGCTGAGCGGCAACGATTTCACCAGCTACGCGCAGCTCATCGGAACGGATGTGAAGACGCCGATGTATAATGTGAACACGTCCGCGTTTGTGCGGTATCCGTTCACGGTCACAGCGGGGACGGTGTTCGAAACGCTGAAGCTCATCGCGCGTTACGACGATGGTTTTGTGGCCTACATCGACGGCGTGAAAGTCGCGGAAGCAAACGCGCCCGCATCGCCCGGCTGGAACTCGGCGGCGACCGGCGGCGACCGCTCGGATACGCTCGGCACGCGCTTTGAGATCATTGATTTGGCGGCGCACATTCCGCTGCTCACGACGGGGAATCATGTGCTCGCGATTCAGGGGCTCACGTCGGCGGTGAATGATCCGGACTTTCTTTTCCACGCAAGGCTGGAAGCCACTTCGCAGACGATCAATGGGTTTGCGAGCTATCTGAGTTTCCCGACTCCGGGCGGGCATAATTACTCGCCGTGGTTCCTCGATTTTGTCGCGGATACGGTGTTCTCGGTGAAGCGCGGATTTTTCACCACGGCGCAGAGCGTGGCGATTACCTGCCTCACGCCGAGTTCGCAGATTTACTACACGACAAATGGCGCGACGCCTTCGCCGCTGAACGGCACGCTTTACACCGCGCCGATAAATATCGCGGCGACGACCGTGCTGCGTGCGCGGGCGTTTCGGACGGATTGGGTGCCGTCAAATGCGGACACGCAAACGTATCTTTTCCTCGCCGATGTGCTCACGCAGCAGACGACGGGAACGCCGCCTGCGGGCTGGCCGACGAGCCCTGTGCTAAATGCGGCGGGGACAAGCCAAGTCATGGTTTACGGCATGGACCCAAACATCCGCTCGCTCTACGGCGACGTCGCGATGACGGCGGCGCTCACGCAGATTCCGAGTATCTCCATCGTGACCGATCAAGAGAACCTCACGAACCCGCAAACCGGCATCTACGCAAACGCTTACGCGCACGGCGAAGATTGGGAACGGGCAGCGAGCATCGAGTGGCTCGACTCCACAAAGCCTGCTGGTTTTCACGGCGAGTTTCAACACAACTGCGGCTTGCGAATCCGCGGCGGATACAGCCGCAACGCGCAGTATGCGAAGCACAGTTTCCGCGTTTATTTCCGCGACAGCTATAGCGTCGGGAAGCTCGATTACTCGATCTTCGGCGACGCCGGGACGAGCGAGCACGACGTGATCGATCTCGCGAGCAGCCAGAATTATTCGTGGGTGCTCGGCGATGGCGGCGACACGATGATTCGCGATCCGTTTGCTCGGCAGACGCTGATTGATTCAGGCTCGCCGGGCTCGCGGACGAAATACTTTCACCTTTATCTGAACGGCATTTACTGGGGCCTGTATTGGTTCGATGAACGTCCGAGCGGCGGCTGGGGCGAAGCGTATTTCGGCGGCAGCAAGGACGATTGGGACGTGGTGAAGACGGGGAATCACATCGCCGGTTTCGCGACCGAAGCGACCGATGGTTACTACGACCAAATGCCGAATCCGCTCGGCGGAACGATGAACGCCCCGTGGCGCAATCTGTGGGCGAAAGGACGCGCTTTTGCGACCGCACCGGGCGTCACGCAAAGCGGCAATCCCGACCTCGCGGCGTATTTTGAAATTCTCGGGCGCAACGCCGATGGAACGCGAAATCCCGCGCTGCCCGTGCTCGTGAATGTGGACAGCCTTATCGACTACATGCTCACCATTTTCTACACGGGCGACGGCGACGCGCCGCTCTCGTCTTTCCTCGGAAACATGCGGGCGAACAACTGGTTCGCGCTGCGCAATCGCGTCACGGACCAAGGCTTTATATTCCTTAATCACGATGCGGAACACACTCTCGGAGCAGGCGCATCGCAGAATGACCGCACCGGCCCGTGGAACAGCACCGACCCGACCTTTAACCAAAACAATCTGAGCTACTCGAACCCGCAGTGGATTTTTCAGGATTTGTGCTTCAGTCCCGAGTTTCGGATGCGCGTCGCCGACCGTGCGCACAAGCATCTTTTCAACGGCGGCTCGATGACACCCGCCGTCGCGCAAGCCCGCATGGATGCGCTTTCCGCGAAGATCAATCTCGCGGTGCGCGGTCACTCGATGCGCTGGGGCGACACCGCGCGGACGCCAGCATACAACGCGACCGACTGGCAAAACGCGGTGACCGGCGCACGCAACTATCTCACGAATCGGCACACGACTTTGGTGAACCAACTCAAAGCCTACAACCTCACGACATCATACGCCGACGCCACCGCGCCGCTTTATCCGCTGACCACCGCGCCCGCATTTTCACAGCACGGCGGCAACGTCGCGGGCGGCTACAACCTCAGCATCACCGCACCAGCGGGCACCATTTACTACACGACAAACGGCACTGACCCACGCGCCATCGGCGGCGCAATCGCAGGCACTACTTACAGCGCCGCGCTCGTGCTCACGCAGCCCACGACGACCGTTCGTGCCCGAGTAAAAAACGGCACAGAATGGTCCGCGCTCACGGAAGCGACGTTCTTCGCGAACGTCGTCCCCGCTTCGAACGCAAACATCGTCTTTAGCGAAATCCACTATCACCCGTCCGCGCCCGCGCTGCCGGACATCACGGACAGCGATGAGTTTGAATTCCTCGAACTCTTGAACATCAGCGCGAGCAGCGTGAATCTCACCGGCGCGTATTTTGCGACCGGCATCGACTACACTTTCCCGACGACCGTTCTCGCTCCCGGCAGTCGTCTCGTGCTCGCTCGCAACGCCGCGAAATACACCGAACGCTACGGCGGGGCGCCTTACGGCATCTACAACGGCAGGCTCAGCAACAGCGGCGAAAACCTCACACTTCGCGCGCCGGATTTAGTCACCGACATCCGCACTTGCACCTACTTGGTCACCTCACCGTGGCCGACGGAACCCGACGGTTTCGGCCCATCGCTCGTGCTGCGCAATCCCGCGACAAACCCAAATCACAGCCTCGCCGCAAGCTGGCGCGCCAGCGCAAGCGTGACTCCCGGTGACACGGACTTCACGGGCTACGCCGCTTGGAAAACAGCAAATGGCATTTCCACCGACAACGACGACAGCGACGGCGACGGCCTCACCGCACTACTCGAATACGCGCTCAGCGGCTCGCCCACAGCGGGCTCGCTCGCCCAACTCCCGACCACCGTGCGCAACTTGGATGGCACGTTCACATTCACCCTCCGCCGCGCACTCATCGCCGACGATGTCGTGCATACGGTCCAAGAAACCACGAGCCTCACCACGCCATTCGCACCAAGCGCCGCCACGCTCATCAGCCGCACTGCAGCAGGCAGCGTGGAGACGCTCGTCTATTCGATCCCCGCAAGCGCCGACGCGCAGCGCTTCTTCCGCGCACACCTGCAAGTGCCGTGAGTTTTGGTGCTATTACCGGGGCGAAAACTGGGTAAACAGGTCCGCATGGCCACATACGTTTACGAAACCATCCCGAAGAAAGCCGGCCAGAAGCCGCGCCAGTTTGAGATCGAGCAAAAGATGAGCGAACCTGCGCTCACGCACGACCCGAAGACCGGCGAGCCGGTGCGGAGGCTCATCGTCGGCGGGAGTCTTATCACGCGCGGCACGAGCATTCTCTCGATGAACCGCCCGAAGCGGCGCTAAATTCTTTCTCGTCTGTAAGGATAGCGCCGGTTGCCATTTGGGCGGACTCGGGCATATTGACGGGCTCTCATGCCCCATCTTCTTCGCGCAATCGTCACTTCCGTCATCCTCGCCAGCTCTGCTCAAGCCGGCGTGGTTATCAATGAAATCATGTATCGGCCCGGTACGACCGTTCCATTTACGGTCGAGAATACCGGTACCGAGTTCATCGAACTCCACAACACTGATGCCTCATCCGTGGATATCAGTGGCTGGGCGTTTACTTCGGGAGTGAGCTTCACGATTCCCGCTGGTACGCAGATTCCTGCGGGCGGATTCGTGGTCGTCGCTTCAAATCCTGCGGCGCTTCAGGGCCGCTACGGTTTCGCTGATGCACTCGGGCCTTGGGTCGCGGGGGGGACGCTTTCAAACAATAGCGAACGCGTCCGACTCTCGAAGCCCGGCGTCAATCCTAGCTCGTTCGATAGAGTGGACGAGGTGACGTATTCATCTGAGGGCGACTGGTCGCCGAGGTTACGTGAAACAACATTTAATGGATACGATTGGAGTTCCCCGGCGAGTGTGGGAGGGAGGTCCATTGAGCTTCGCAATCCGGCGCTGAGTAATGACAATGGTCAAAACTGGACGTCTTCGGTCGCAGGCGCGGGCGCGACGCCTGGAAGTGCCAATTCTGTCCTGACGGCGAACATCCCGCCGATCATCAAAAGCGTAAAGCACTTCCCCGCCGTCCCTAAAACCACGGACCCGATCCGGGTTACATGCGAATTGAATGATGAGACAGCGCCTGCGGGACTGACAGCCACGCTCCGTTGGCGTGATTCAACTTCCGCAAATCCAGGAGTCTTCGCCACGCTGGGGATGCTCAACGACGGAAGCGGAAAGTTTTCCGTAACGCTGCCTGCGCAGACAACAAATCTCGCCATCCTCGAGTTTTACATCGAAGCCCGCGACGGCGCGAATTTGCGGACATTTCCTGCGCCAGTCGGCGCTGAAGGACAGGTCGCGAACTGCAATATACAGATCAATAACGAGGTGCGCACCTCGACGGATACGTATTACGATCTGGTGCTTTCGGGTGGTGAGAGCGCGGCCTTTAACGCGACCCAGGCAAGCGACACAGCCGGGAACAAGATAGACCGGCAGTTCAATATCACGTTTATCAGCTCGCGAGCCGGTGAGACTTCGATTCGATATCGGAGCTCGGTGCGATTTCGGGGAAACAGCAGCCGCGATTACAGGGTGAACAGCGTCCCCTTCAAGCCTCTGCGCATCTCGATTCCAAGTGATGACAAACTCGATGGGCTCACGGATTTTGCGATTAACCCACGCACTTCGTTCGCCCAGCACCTTGGCAATCGGGTTTTGCAGGCATGTGGATTGCAGGTTCCTGATTCGATCCCTATTGAGCTTCGGCGCAATGGCTTGGAACTTGCCAATAACTCGACGGGCGTGAGCGGCACTCCTGATCACGGAAAATGGTGCCGCATTGAGGAATTTAATGGCGACTTTTCCAACAACCACTTCCCGGAAGCGACAGGCGGAAACCTTTATAAAAAAGGGCGCCCGGACGAGTTTTGGAGGACGCTTGGAAGTGTCCCGTCAAATCCCGATGGGCTGCTTGATGGCTGGAGCAAGCAGAACAATTCTGCCGCGAATAACTGGACCGATTTGACGAGCTTTTTCGCGGTCGCTCAAGCCGTCACGGCACCATACTTTACAGGCGCTCCGGCTGGCGATGTTAACGCCGGCACTTGGAACAACGGCGCGATGTCGGCTGCGGAGCTTACCCAACTCGGGACGGTGGCAGACCTTGATCAATGGGCGCGGTGGTTTGCGGCCATGACCATTTTGCAAGACGGGGAGACTAACATTTCCAATGGCCAGGACGACGACTACGCGATTTATTTTGCTCCGAACGCTTTAGGGCAAAGAAGGCTGTATTTAGTCGCTCACGATCTGGACACGATTTTTGGGCTCGGGGATCCCTCCCCAGCGCTCGTTTTCAATTCGCGCGGCCTTTACGACATGACGGCGGAGGGCTCGATCTTTAAGACCCTGCTTCCTTTAATCGGCAATAGCATCTCCAGCGGCAACTCGGAATTCCGCCTCAAATACCAGACCGCACTTCGCGAGCTTCTCGGCACTGTTTTCGAGCAGACGAACTTTGATGCGATGGTCAATCAACATCTCACCGGATGGGCACCGCCATCTACGATCGCGGGCATCAAAACGTTCGTCAGCCAACGTCGAGCGCACCTGCTGGATCTACTGCCTGATGGAGTCGTGGGGGGTGCAACCGCCGGGGCGATCACTCCGCCGACAGCCACTTCCTCCAGCACCCTCGCGGCGACTCCGGGCACTGCGATTGTCATTCACGAAATCCTCGCCGCTAATGAAATCGCGTATGCGAACGGCGCGACATATCCGGACGTGATTGAACTTCGCAACGTGTCCGGGGGCTTAGTTGATCTCTCCGGCATGACTCTTTCGGACGACGCGGCGCTTCCCGCGAAATACGTCATTCCTGCGGGCACGGAGCTAGATGCCGGGCAATTCCTCATCATTCACGCAGACCTTGCGACTGTAGAGCCTGGCTTACACGCAGGGTTTTCGCTCGATCAGGATGGAGACTCGGTTTTGCTTTTCGCGAGCGCGGCAAATGGCGGGGCGCTGGTCGATTCCGTGACGTTCGGCGTCCAAATCCCGGATTTTTCAATCGGGCGAACCGGCGGCAATCTCAACACATGGGCGCTTTGTACGACGAGCATCGGCAGCGCCAACGCGATCGTGGGCGGCCTGCCATCACCAGCGCTTCTGAAAATTAACGAATGGGGACCAAACCCTGATTACTTGCTCAGCGGAGATTTTCTGGAGCTTTTTTACCCCTCGGGATTGCCGACGCCGATTGGGGGCATGCGGGTAACGGACGACATTATCAACTACCCCTCGCGCCATGTATTTCCTCCACTGAGCTTTATCCGTGGGAATGGATTTCTGCGGCTTAATGCGCGCGGCAGTTCGGCGTCGGCAGGCAATTCGACAGACCTCGGGTTTTCGCTAAATTCCTCATTCGGCAGCATCACTCTGCTAGGCGCGAACGGAACGACTGTCGATAGCGTGCCGGTGATTGGCCAGCCTCGGGACACCTCAATGGGCCGGTCGCCAGATGGATCGGCGACGATACTTCGCTTCTCCCTCCCGTCCAATCCTCCGACGCCCGGAGCGTCGAACATAACACCGCCAGCCAGCGTGCTGAGTAACCTCAGCTTCCTCCGTGTCACCGAGTTGCTCTTCCGCCCGAATGAATTGGAATTTGTCGAATTGCAAAACATCGGCAACGTGACTCTCGATCTCTCCGGGGTGCAGTTTACTACGGGCATTAGTTACACGTTTGATCCCGGCGTGACGCTTCTGCCGGGGGCTTACATTGTTGTGTGCAAAGACCGCACCGCGTTTCTGGCGCAATACGGCAACAGCGTTCCGCTTGCGGCGGGCGTATTTACAGGGACGCTGGATAATGCAGGCGAGTCGGTCGCTTTCCAACCTGTGGCACCTTGGAATATCAACGTGCTCAATTTCTCGTATAGGTCCGACTGGTTCGTCGATGCGACGAACGACCACAGTTATGTTTCTGTTTCACCGGCGACCGCCGCAGCGCGCGATTGGAGCGACAAGGATTCGTGGCGGCTGTCCTCCATGCCGCTCGGCACACCGGGCTTCCAGGAACCTCCCTTCATCACGAGCGCGCTCTCCGCTTCTGCGGATTTGAACGGGGCGTTTTCATATCAGATCGCCGCGACGGGCAATCCGACTTCGTATGATGCCACGGGCCTGCCGGTCGGGTTTCAGATCCATGCGGCGACGGGAATCATCGACGGCTCATCGAATGCGGGCGGCGTCTATAATGTGACCATCTCCGCGACGAATAGCGGCGGCACGGGCTCGGCGATCCTAGTTATCTCAGTCGCGGTAAACGGCCCCCCGAGCTTCACCAAAGGTGCGGATCAATCCGTCTCGATGGACAGTGGGTTTCGCGGAGTCGCGAGCTGGGCCACGGCGATCAGTCCCGGTCCGCCGTCCGAGAGCGCGCAGAGCGTCGTCTTCTCGGTTTCTTCCGACAATCCCGCACTCTTCAGCGCGCAGCCAGCAGTCTCAACCAATGGCGGGCTCACCTTCACGCCCGCAGAGCACGCCTCGGGCACGGCGAACGTCACCGTCACCGCCATGGATAACGGGGGAACTTCCGGCGGCGGTATGGACACAAGTGCGCCGCAAGTATTCACAATCACGGTTGAGCCGAACAAAGCGCCGTCTTTTGTAAAAGGCGGGAACCGCACTTCCGGCAATACGATCGGTTCCGTGACGATCGTCGGGTGGGCTACTGCAATTTCGCCGGGTGCGGGCGAGAGTGGGCAGTCTGTCAGTTTCGCGGTCAGCAACACGAACACCGCGCTCTTTTCAACCCAGCCCTCGGTGAGCAGCATCGGCACACTCACTTACACCGTGGCTGGAGTGGAAGGTGTGGCAACAGTCTCCGTCACTGCCATGGACGACGGCGGGACGGGAAATGGCGGGTCGAATTCCAGCGCCGAGCAGACATTCACAATCACGATCATCGGCGTGAACGACGCGCCATCGTTCACCGTCGGTCCCAACATCTCGGTCCGCCACAATGTCGGCGCGCATACAGTCGCTGGCTGGGCGACCGGCATCAGCGCAGGGCCGCCGGACGAGAGCTCACAGACGGTCTCGTTTAGCTGCACCAACTCGCAGAATAACTTGTTCATCGCGCAGCCCTCAATATCGCCGAGCGGCGTGCTGACGTTCACTCCCCATCCGATCAACAGCGGCACGGCGACGATCACCGCAACGCTTCAGGATAGCGGCGGCACGCTGGATGGCGGCGTCGATACGGTGACGAAACAATTCACGATCACCACACGCGCGGTGAACGATCCGCCGTCCTTCACTCCGATTTCCACGCAGCTCTTCGTCGGCGTGCGCACTGTTTACGGGCAGCAATTCACGTCGGCCATCTCCGCAGGCCCGACCGACGAATCCGCGCAGACTGTTTCGTTTGTCTTGTCGAACAGCCGTCCCGACCTCTTCAGCTCTGCGCCTGCGCTTCTCCCCGGCGGCGTGTTGTCATTTACCGCAGGGACCGTCAGCGGCACCGCAGTCTTCACGATCAAGGCAAAGGACAACGGCGGCGTGGACGACGGCGGCGTGGATGAAAGCGCGCCCATCGCAGTGACTGTCCGCATTACATCGGCGCTGGAGGCGATCGGGAACTACTACGCGCTCGTCGAGCCCGCAGGAACCACCGCTCGGACGAATGAGAACGCGGGCTTCACAAAGATCACCCTCGCAAAAGGCGGCGCATTTTCCGGCGCAATCGTCATGGGCGGCCAGAAATTCTCGCTCAAAGGAAAAGCGACAGACACAGGCGTCATCACCTTCGCAGGCACCGGCAATAACTCGATCGTGCTCGACCGCAAAGTCGGCGTGGATCTGATTCTTAGCCTGAGCATCCAGATCGGAGACGTCCCGTCTTTCAAAGCGACCATCAAGCCGGCTGGCGTCACGTCCTACGCGGGCTTCACCGCCACAAGGTCGATCTACGATGGGAAGACCGCACTCGTCCCTTCGACCCTGCTCGACCCACTCACCGACAAAGGCAAGCACGCCGCCGCATTCCTCGCACTCGCGGCGCCGAACCAAAGCCTCAGCGCTGCACGGTTTCCGCAGGGCGACGGTGTCGGCGAACTCGTGATTTCCAAAAAAGGCGACGTGAAAATGAAAGGCAAACTCGCAGACGGCACTTCGTTCTCGATGGCCTCATCGCTCCTCGCAGGAGACACCATCCCGCTCTACGTGCCACTTTACGGCGCGAAAGGCTCGCTCTCCGGCGTGGCGACCGTGCGCTCGCAATCAACCTCAGATGTCGATGGATCAGGATTCTTCTGGTCCCGCCCACTTATCGCGAAACCATTCCACGACGGCTGGCCCGCGGGCATCAACGTCGATCTTCTCGGCGCGAAAATACTACCGAAAGCCACGCCGCTTTTCCCTGCGCTGACCGCCAGCGACGCAGACGGCAACGCCGCCGTGGACCTCAGCGACGCGACACTCGGCATCAAAGCAGTCAACGTGGATGCGAAAAACAAAGTCGCCGTCATCACGCCTGCGGCCGACAAACTCAAGGTCAGCGCCTCCGCGTCCTCGGGAAAATGGAGCGGCTCATTTGCCTCTCCCACAACCGGCAAGACGGTGAAATTCTCCGGCGTGATTCTGCGCAAAGCAGGCTTCGCGACGGGCTACTACCTCGACGGAATCCCCGGCGGCGGCGTGCGGCTCTCTCCGGCTCCGTAAGGCTACTTGCCGGTGAGCGGCCAGATGATGGGAATCAGGATGAGCATCACGATGCTGAGCACCGCAGTGAGCCCGCTGCCGACCTTCACGAAATCGCGGAACCGATACTTGCCCGGCGCATAGACCAGCAAACAGGACGGCTCAAACGGCGTGATGAATGACACGGACGCAGCGAGCATCACGGCCATCGCAAAGCTGTGTTGATTCGCCCCGAGTTGCTCGGCGGCCTTGATCGCGACCGGAAGGACGACGAGCGCGGCGGCGGCGTTCGACATCGGCTGGGTGAGCAAAACGGTGAGCGCGAAAAACCCAGCCATCACGAACCACGGCCCCAGCCCGCCTGTCAGGCTGATGACTGCATTGGCTAGGAAATCTGCGGTTTGCGTGGTCGTCATCGCTTTGCCAAACGCGGTCATTCCGCCGATGAGCACGATGAGTTTCCAATCGACGAATTCGTACGCTTTTTCCACGGAGATCGCGCGGATCGAAACTGTGACTACCGCAGCGATCAAAAAGGCGACGCTGACAGGCAGTGGCCCCCATCCTTTCGCGCCGGGAAATATGGGAAGCGTGCTTGCCGCTATCGCGACGGCGAAGATCGCAACGGTGCGGAGACCGAGCTTCGGGTTATAGGTCGTCGGCTTGACTTCATCCAGGAGCGACAGTCCGAACTTCTCTCGTGCGTTGGTAATCGCCTCGTCCGGCCCCTGAATGAGCAATACGTCTCCCGAGCGCAAAGGGACTTCCCCGATGCTCTCCACAACGGAAGTGCCGTGACGGTAAATCGCGAGGACGGTGATTCCGTATTTCGCGCGAAAGTCGGCTTCACGCAGCGTGAGGCCGTTCACTTCGCTTTGCAGGGTCACGAGCATTTCCGCGATGCGAAACTTTGCGCCTTTGAGCGCGAGGTCGCCGAGTTGGGACTCGGCTTTGATCTCGATGCCTTCCATGCGTTTCACCTTCATCAGGTTTTCCACTTTTCCCTCCACGAGAAGCACGTCGCCCTCCTCCAAAACTACACGCGAGTCGGGGAGTAGTTGTTCCGCTCCGCGGATGATTTTCAAAATGCGAAACTCGAGAATGCTCAAGTCGCAATCGTAGCTCCGCTGCCCGATGAGCGGCGAGTTGGGCATAATGATGATCTCGCTGAGATACTCCCGGATACCGTAGTTTGCCGTGAGGCTGTCGTCAGCGCGGGCGACGAGCTGTTTCCGCCCAATGAACATCATGTAGAGGATTCCCACAAAGCAGATCACAAGGCCGATCGGCGTGATCTCAAACATGCGCAACTCGACCATGTTGTGGTCTTTGAAATACTGATTTACCGCGATGTTCGTGGACGTGCCGATGAGCGTCGTCGTGCCGCCAAGGATGCTGGCAAATGCGAGCGGCATGAGGATTTTCGACGGGTTGATTCCGGAGCGCCTGGCGAGAACCACGGTCGCCGGGGCAAACATGGCGGTGACGGTGGTGTTGTTCATCACCGCAGAAACGCCGCAGGCGATGAGCATGAGTAAGAAAATGGTGCGGGCCTCGCTGCCGCTGCCGATTTTCATGATGCGACTGCCGACCAGATCGAGCACACCCGTGGCCGTGAGCGCTCCAGAGATTACAAAAATGGCGGCGAGGGAGATGACAGCCTCGCTGCTAAATCCGCTGTAGGCTTGCTCCGGCGTGAGTATCCCGCTGCAAACGAGCGGGATGAGAATGCAAAAGGTGATGATGTCCACCGTCAGCTTTTCCATCGCGAAAAGCGTGATCGCGAGGGCTAGCAACGCGAGTACAAATCCGATCTTCCAGCCGACGGCATCAGCGGGCAAAGCGAATATCGCTGCAAAGAAGGGTGAGTACCCGTGAATCATTGCGAGGGATGAGAGCGTCGGCATGCCGTTCCGACAAGGTGCAAGTTTGCCGCAGGGCGGCTCAGTTTGGGTCCTCTTTATCGGACGCACACCAGAGGATACTTCCCGCATCCGCCGGTGCCCACTTAATCCGCAGGCCCGAGCTGGTTTCGAGAATCTGAGTGGCTTTCACCTGTTCGACGTGGCCGTCAATAAACACCAGCATTCCGTTTTCGTTCCATCGAGCGACAAACTGCTTGGCACCGGCTTTGCAGTCGTCGCCGTCGTACGATTTCATACCCGTGATCGCGCGTTTCTCGTTTTTTATCCCTTGTTCGAAGAGGGCGACCGTGCGCGGAGGGTTCGAGATTTGGCTCGTTTTCAGCCGGGTTTTTTCTTTCGGTTCTGCGTCCTTAGCGGCAGCGTCTTTCGGGTCCTTGCGGTGGAGCTTCGTGTTGAAGGCAATCGCGTAGTGGGGCTTGCGCATGTGAGTTTTCGGATAATGAACTCCTTGCAACGACAAGAGGCTATCCTTCCCGTAAAAGCCCGCGAAATTCCCTTCTTTCACATAATCGCCTGTCCCTTTCCCGCCAGCGGCACGCGGGATGGCGTTGAACCAAGCGTCCTCGGCATCGGGCTGCGCCGCCGCGTCCCAAGTTGATTCGCCGCTATCCGGCTCTTCCTTCGGCAGCATGTTATCGTGCGAACTGATGTACTGGGTCAGGCCGGTGCCGAGCTGCTTGCACTTTTGGAGCGCTGCGGCACGATTGGCTTTCCGCTGACTGGCCTGCCACACGGTCGAGCCGATCACAGCGATGATGATGATAATTGCTGCTACGACGAGCATTTCCATGAGGGTAAAAGCGGAGCGTCTGGATTCGGAAGGAAGTGTCATGTGTAGGTGATTGCCAAATCGATAGACTGCGGTGCGTCGAACGCAATGCAGAATCGCGACTTTACTGGTTCACACAATCTCGACCGGACACTTCGGCAGAGCGTTCAGGAACTTCTGGCCGTAGCTCTTCGTCAGGATGCGCGGATCGAGGATAACGACGATGCCTTTGTCGCTCTTCGTGCGAATGAGCCGCCCGACGCCTTGCCGGAGTTCCAGGATCGCTTCGGGCAGCGAGTAGTCGCCAAATGAGTTGCCGCCCGCAGCTTCGATGGCTTCGAGCCGGGCTTCGACGAGAGGCGTATCCGGGACCGCGAATGGCAGTCGAGTGATGATGACGTTGCTCAGCGCATCGCCGGGCACATCGACACCGCTCCAAAAGCTCTTGGTGCCGAAAAGAACGTGTTTTTGGTCGCGCTTAAACTCCGCGATGAGCCGCGTGCGGGACAGTCCCTCGCCCTGCACGAGCAGCTTCCAGTCATGCTTTTCGTCGAACGCTTCGCGGCAAAGCGCGGCGATGTTCGTCATCGTGCGGTAGCTCGTGAAGAGCACAAAGGCGCGTCCGTCTGTGAGCTGGATGAATTCTTCAATCCGCCGTGCGAGCGCCTCTTCGTAGCCTTCGTCGCGCGGGTCCGGCATCTTTTTGGTGACGTAAAGGCGCATCTGCCGCTCGTAGTCAAAAGGCGAGCCGACCTGCTTGCCCACAGCGTCCTCGGCCCCGATGCGTTTGCGAAAGTAGTCGAGGTTTTCCCCGCCGATGCTGAGTGTGGCGCTCGTAAGAATGGCCGTGTGCGCATCGCGGAAAAGCAGCGCGCGGAGATGCGCGGCGACATCGATCGGCGCGGCGTGCAGATTGTGGAAATTGCCCGTCTTCCCGGTCTGCTCGACCCAATAGACATATTCCTCCGCGTCCTGTTTCAGGAACGTGGCGAGGCTGCTGCGGGCATCGCGGATCTTGCGCCCGAGGTCTTGCAGCTCTGCTTTGGTGATGTCGTCATCGACGGCCTTGAGCGTTTGGACGACGATCGTTTGCAGCTTGGTGAGTTCGGCGCTGAGCGTGTCCGGTACAAAGTCCGGGTTCCGCACACGGAACTCTTTCCCCTTTTTGAAGTCCGCAGTCGTGCCCACTTTATCGAAGAAAGTGTCCGCCTTATCCAGCGTATCCGTGACAGCGCGAACGCCCTCGGAGTTGCGCAAAATCTGGAACAGCCCTTTCTTCGTCTTCGGGTTGTAGAGGCGCTGAAGCGCATAGCGCAGGCCGTATTGCGAGACATTGAGGCCGATCATTTTCGACGCGACGCTCTCGATCGTGTGAGCCTCGTCGAAGATCACGAAATCATTCGCGAACAAGTAACCGCTCGCGTCCTCCTCCGCCTCCACGGCGCTGCCGAGCGAGAGGAAAAAAAGCGTGTGATTCAACACCACGACATCCGCCGAGATGAGCGCCTTGCGCACGCGCTGGTAGTGGCACTTAGGATTCGTGCCGCAGCTCTTTGTCGTGCAGATGTGAGGCTCGCTGCACACCTGCGCCCACACTGCGGAATCGGGCTCCACGGCGAGGTCGGAGAGCGAGCCATCTTGCGTCGTCTGTGCCCACTCCCAGATGCGCTTCAGCTCCTCGATTTCCGGCCCGGAGAAAAGCTCGCCGCTCTGCTGCATCGCGCGTTCCAAGCGAGTCGGGCAGACATAATTCGCACGCCCTTTCCACAGCATCGCAGTGAAGCCGTCCTCGCCGATGAGGTCGGCCAGCACTTTGCGGACGATGGGGATGTCTTTGTAAACGAGCTGCTCCTGCAAGTTAATCGTCTGCGTGGAGATGATGGCTTTCTTGCCTTTCTCCTTCGCCCACAACACCGCCGGGATGAGGTAAGCGAGCGATTTCCCGACGCCCGTGCCTGCTTCCACGACAAGGTGTTTTTCGTCCACCAGCGCCAAGGCCACGGAGACGGCCATCTCCTGCTGCTCGTTGCGTTGCTCGAAATTGGCAGCCTGCCCGAGCAAGCCTTCCGGCGAAAAAATGCGCCGGATTCGCTCAGGAAAATCAGATACAGTACCGCCGCCGATGGAAATCACGCGTGGCGATTACGCGCTACGCGCCCTATCCGCAAGCGCAGCCTGCCCGAATTTCGCGAATAGAGTCTGCTACGGTTCGCCGATTTCCGGTTTTGCGATCACCACGGCGGAAGTGAGCGCGGCGCGTGTGAGGATCTGTTTGCCATCCGTGCGCGACTCGGCGGCCATTCCACGGTAGCGAAGCGGTTCGTAGCCGAGCGCGAGAAGCGCCGAAACCGGTGCCTGTTTCAGGCCCGGACGCCAATGGTCGGGCGCGCCGCCGGTTTCGTAATAGTAGATCCACTCCCGGTCCAGAGTCGCCCAACCGGCGCACAAAAGGACATGGCGATGCGGGATATTCAGCAGATCGCCGGGCCGCAGATCCGCAACGTCGGCAAGCGGATTGCAGACAGACGGGAGCTGCGTGGTGTCGTGAACAAAAGGGAGCTTCAAACAACGCGACACAAAGCCCGAGCAATCGACGCCCGCTGCCTGCGCACTCACGGCGGCGTTGTCCGCGCGTCGCTTCTCCGGGGACGAGACGTCTCCCGCAGCGAGACCATTCTCGACCGCGCGATCAAACGTCTCAGGATCGTCGAAACCTCCCCATTTGTAGGGAATGCCCGTATTCACCTCGCCCGGCAGCCACCAGCCGGGACGACCGGGCTGTTTGTTGAATCCCGCATCCGGCGTATTCACCAACACGCCGAGCTTGTCTTTTCCGTGCAGGATGTTTTTGGAAAACGGACGCCACGAATGACTCGCGAGCTGCCGGGCAATGGCCATCGATTCCGCGGGTGTGACCTGCGACGGCGCCGAGGAATCGCCGGGGGCAAGTGCTGGCGGCGGCGTGGAGCATCCGGTCAAGAATACGGCGGCGGCGAGCAGACTGAGTGTGCGCAGAAAAATCATGGTGGCTTGCAATGGGTGTCGCTTTCCGGCGTTCTAGCCCGCACTCGCTTCCGTGCAAATCAACATCTGTATGCGCTTTCTATTCATTCTCCTCTGCGCCCTGACATCCGCGCGCGCCGCCGACGAGGCAAAGCTCCCGCGCATCGCGCTGGTCATCGGCAACGCCCGGTATGAAACCGCCATCGGCCCGCTTCGCAATACGACGAACGACGCAAAAGAGATGGCGAAAACCCTGCGAACGCTGGGCTTCACCGTCATCGAAGAACACAACGTCACCCGCGATGAATTGCTCTCCGCAATGATCAAGTTTCGCTCGAAACTCAGCGGCGCAGAAGTCGCGCTGTTCTATTTCGCCGGGCACGGGATTTCCGTCGCAGGCGCGAATTACCTGCTCCCGGTAAAGTCCGGCTATAGCCCCGCCGCCGTCGCCGGCGGCAGCCTCCGTCTGCTCGCAGAAACCAAGCTCATCAACGCCGAACAAGTCGTCGCCGAGATGAGCAACTCCGGCGTCGGCTGCAACCTCGTCATCCTCGACGCGTGCCGCTCCACGCCCGTCGCGCGCAATCCCGCGAACCGCGACGCAGCCGGCGTTGGCGGCCTCGTCGAAATGAATCCGCCCACCGGCTCGCTCATCGCATTCGCCACAGACGCGGGACATGCCGCGTCCGATGGCGACGGCGCAAACGGGCTCTACACCGGGGAACTCATCGCCCAGCTCCGGTCGCCGGGACTGACCATTGAGCAAGTCTTCAAGCGCACCCGCGCACGAGTGATTGAGCGCTCGGAAGGCAAACAAGTCCCCGCAGAATACTCGCGCCTCATCGGCGATGACATCTTCCTCGCGGGCAAAACCGCCGAAGAAATCATCCCGAAAGGACAGCCCATTCCGCTCCCAACGCCGATGGATTTGACCAAGCTCGCCGCCACCGGCGACACAGCCCGCTGCGTCGAAGCAGTCCGCCGCCTCACACGAAACCGAGGCCAGGGAAATGAAGCCGCCGAGCCGCTCGCCACGCTTCTCGCGCAAGTCAAAGAGAGCCTCCGCGACCCAAAGACGCCGCCCCAGCGAGCCGAGGCCGCATTGCAATCCTGCGACATCATTCTCGACGCAATCACCGAGTGCATCCCGGAGCAAAATGCCCAGCGCACCGAGCTATCCGCAAAGGCCCACAGCCGTCGCGGCGACGCGCTACTTTTGCTCGCGCGAAATGAGGACGCGCTCGCCGCATTTAACGCCGCAATCGCCCTCATCCCTAACGACGGCTATATCCTCTATAACCGCGGCCGGGCCTTGCTCGCGCTGGAGCGGAAGGACGATGCAAAAGCAGATTTCATCAAAGCATCCGACGCCAAGCTCAAGCAACCCGGTGCCCGCAAACTCGCCCTCGCCGCGCTTGAAGAGATCAATTAAACCGCCGCGCTGCAGCAAGCGCAGTTACTCGCGGGAGAGTCTTTCGAGTTCCGCGCGGTAGTCCCGCTGTGGGACGTCGAGCTTGTAGCCTTCGCGTCGCGCCGCGAGCGCGGGGGCGATGATTTCTTGGCGGACGTTGATGTCTTTTCCGAAAATCTCCTGCCACACGAGTCGTGTGTTATTCGTGATGTCGCCGATCATTTCTTCATCGAAATTGGGGCGGTAAAGGTCCACGGAAAATTGGAGTTCGCGCCGCAGCTCGTCTTCGGTCGGGTGGCCCGTTTTCGCGATGACCATGCGGAAAGCCCGCAAGTCTTTTTCATCCGCGCGGTGCATCTTCGCGATGAGGATGTCGAGCGGATGGGGGAGCGTGAGTTTGACGTTACCCACTTGTGTGGTGAAAGCCCGCAACCGCCAGCGGGGGCTGCTACGGAAGTTCATCTCGGTGCAGACTTGGACATACATGTGATCTGGCGATTTCTCCAAGCCAGCGCGAATCATCGCGGCTTCGAGTTCGTCACGCGTTTCATCCGCGAAGAGGTCCACATCCGCACTCGAAAAAGTCGCATCAATGCCCAGTTGGAGCGGTGATGACCCGAATAGCGTCACACGAAACTCGCGGTCTTTTGGCAGTTCGGAAAAAAGTCTTTTCAAGACTCCTGCCGCAGCACTAGTCCAGTCAATTGACGGTTCCCAGAGCATGGCTTTTTGGCTGGAGAGCTTCACGTAGCGAGGGGCGATCCATCGAGTAAATACCTTGCTGGACGAGTCGATTAATCACGCCGGGGCTCGAAAGCAACTCGCGAGCGATGCGTTTGTCGCGCTTGGTCAAAGGCTGGCGTTGCGCTTTCAGCCAGATACGCGCAGCGATACGCGATTTGTGCCAAAATGGATCAAGTTTCTCCCGTTTCACAGGGCTCAACCTGCCCATTTACGGGCTGTGATGCAAGACGGACTTACAAATACCCCGCAGCGTGGAGGCGCTTGGTGAGGTCACTTTGGCGGCCCAGCATCTTCGTATAGACTTCCGTGGCGTCTTCGCGCGGCTTGCAGCGGGTCTGCTCGTCGAGGATGACAAATTTCTCCGCGAGGTCGCGGAATCGCGTCGGCTGGCCGTCCACCGCCGCACTCGCGTAAGCAGCCTGGAGCGCCGCGCCGAGCGCCGCGCCTTCCGCACTTGCGAGGCAGACG
>JAYTMG010000170.1:0-1287 GCA_043728745.1 Verrucomicrobiaceae bacterium | reverse complement strand
GGCGCGAAAGCGAAGATCCTCGGCTGGGGCGGGAAGATCAAAAAGCCCGCGTGAGTTTGCCTCGCCAGCGTGCTAATTTCCGCGCCATGTCCGTGAAAGAAACCATCCACCAGTGGATCGAAGGCCTGTCGGAAGACGGCTCGATGCTGCATGACCTTTACGAAAAAGCGCGACTCGATGAAGCGATCCGCGAAGCCAAACAGGCAATCGCGGAAGGCCGCGTAATGACTTGGGAGGAAGCGGATCGCCGCATGCAGGAAAAATGGGCGAAGCGAGATTCCGGGTCGAACTGAACGAACCCGCCTGGGCCGATCTCGACGAGATCGATACCTACTGGGCGGAGCGCGGAGATGCGTGGCGCGGGAAGAAGTATTATTTCGACCTGCGCGACACCGCCCTCGCGGAACTCACCGATCCCCACCGCGCCCGGCGGGGACGCCGCTTGCAAAGCGAGAAATATCCCGACGCCCGCGAAATCCTCGCCTTCGGCATCTACCGCATCATTTACGAAATCGACGAAGCCGCCAGCCGTGTGGACATACTCCGCTTTTGGCACGCCCATCGCACCGATCCGCGCGGAGAGCTCTGACCTACCCTTTTCCATGTCCAAACCCTTCTTCATCACCACCGCCATCGATTACACCAACGGCGCCCCGCACATCGGGCACGCCTACGAGAAAGTCCTCGCCGATGTGCTTGCGCGCTACCATCGGCTGAAAGGCGAGGACGTTTTCTTCCTCACCGGGGTCGATCAGCACGGGCAGAAAGTCCAGCAGTCTGCGGAAAAACAGGGCGTCGCCCCGCAGCAGTTCGTCGATGAGGTCACTGCGAAATTCATCGCACTGTGGGAAAAGCTCGACGTCCGCTACGACCGCTGGGCCGCCACCACCGATCCGCTCCACAAGGAATGCGTGCGCGCCAATCTGCAGAAGCTTTGGGACGACAAGGATCCCGCGACGGGCGAGAGCCGATGGATTTACAGGAAGACGCAGCGCGGCTTTTACAGCGTGCGGCAGGAGCAGTTCCTCACGGACAAAGAGCGCGGACCCGACGGGCAGTTCGGCCCCGAGTGGGGCCTCGTCGAGGAGCGCGACGAGGAAAACTTCTACTTCCGCCTCACGCAGGACCCCGCGACCGGCCTGCCCGGCTGCGACCCGAAGCAGTGGCTCCTCGACTTCATTGATAAACGCAGCGCCGACGGAAAACCGTTCGTCGTCCCCGACTTCCGCGTCGCCGAGTTGCGCAACGCCGTGGATAAACTCGATGGCGACCTGTGCATCTCGCGCC
>JAYTMG010000169.1:0-1811 GCA_043728745.1 Verrucomicrobiaceae bacterium | reverse complement strand
AAGCCGAGAATGTCCAGATGTTCGCTGTAGCGGCCTAGTGCCTCGTCACGTCCTCTCTCTTGCTCAAATGCTTCCAGTTCCTTCACCCGCGCTTCACCGATGAGGGCCGTGAGGCGTTCCCTCGCCGCTGCAGAGTCATCCTCCGCCAGCAAGCCGAGCACCGTCTCCGAGTCCGCCGCCGACAAATTCCACGGCTGTAAAAGGGCGCCGTATTCCGTGCGCGCCGCCGCTAGAGACTGCGTGCGCAACATGGCTTGCATCTCGGGGGAATCCATCTGTTTTAGCGCGGCGCCGAGCAATGCAGCGTTCACATCGGGACCTGCGTTATCGGCACCGTCATGCAGCCGCGGTGGCGCAATTTCGGCACGCGCCGCTTTTGCCGCAGCAATGGCTGCATCTCGTTCTTTGCGCAGCGTGAGAAGATCCCGCTCCTTCAGCACGAGCTTCCCTTGCAAATCCAGCGCCCAAAAGGCGAGCGCCATCCCGATGAACAGAAACGCGATTGTGAGAAAACGATACATCCCGCCTATTTCGGCATCAGGAAAGCACGGCCCATCGTGCGACCGAAAACCTTGCGCTCGTTTTGGCGCTTCTGACTTTCCACCATCGTGCTGACTTGGTCCGGTGAAAGCCCCGCCTGCCCTGCACGCGAGGCGACCCGCGCTTGATACTCTTCCTCCTGCTTTTGCTGGGCTTTCGCCTCGGCGTCGGACATCAGCATCTGCATCCCCGGACCGCCGCCGAGATCGGGAATCTCGTTGGACGGATTCTTCATGCGCTCTTCGGTCATGATCTTCGTGAGCCGATCCCTCTGCGTGTCGTCGAGCGGCTGGCCCTTGCGCTCAAAATCGCGGGACAGAGAATCCAGCGCGCGCCGATCGCCCACGGTCTGCTCGTAGCTGGCGAACGCGCCGTATTTCTCATCACCGAGCACGGCTTTCACCTTCCCATCGTATTCGGTTTTTGCCGCAGTAATGTCTTTGCGGACCTCGGCCACACTTGCGTCGTCGGTTTTGCCCGTGAGCAATTTCCGACCGCGATCCATCGCGACGAAATTGCGCTCGCCGATGAGTTCGGTGACAAGTTTCGAGTCGGCCTCGCTGAGCCCCAATTCCTTGAAAAGCTTCTCGTAAGCACCGCTCACCATCCGCTCCTGCATCGACTTCATCGCCTTGCGCTGCTCCGGGTCGTCGAAGCCCTTTGCGATGTTCCCGATGACATTGCGGAGATCAAATTGCGGCTTTGCATCCCCCGTCGGCGCTGCTGTGCCCGATGCTGCTACTTGCTTCGATGCCTCCTTTGCGTCGTCGCGTTCCTTCGTCAAGCGCGCAACATTTTCAGCCTCGGCATTCAGCGCATCCTTCGCCTTGGCCGCAGCGTCCAGCGCGTCCTTCAGCGATTGTTCTAGCGCGGCGATACGGCTGTCTCGATCGGCAGAAGCGGCTTCTGCGGCGACGCGTGCGTTCCACTGGACAACGGAGAATGCGGTGCTGCCGACCGCTACCAGGGCGAGAATGGGTGTAATGGCTTTGCTCATCCGGCGAGTTCTACCGGAGTGAAAAACAGAGTCGAGCCAGATTCCGCCCATCCGTACACGAAAAAGCCGCCGGATGAAATCCCGGCGGCCCTTTGTGAAAACAGTTCGGGCAACGATGCCCGGAACAACCTAGTTCATGTTAAAGCGGTTCTTCTTGGCTTTCGCGCGCTTCGCGTTGAGCTTCGCCTTGCGGCGAGACTTTTGCGTTGGCGTCTCGAATGCACGCAGACGACGCACTTCATCCATGATTCCTTCGGACTCGAGCTTGCCCTTG
>JAYTMG010000168.1:0-2301 GCA_043728745.1 Verrucomicrobiaceae bacterium | reverse complement strand
GCGCCTTGCTGGAACGGCTCACAGCTTTTCCCACAGCCGACGACGCTCCGCGTATATCTCATCGCTACGCCCGATGGCGGCTACACCGTCATGCACGGTGGCCTCGCGCGAATCGGCGCGGAGAGAGGTGCGCAGTTCGTCACGATGCAGGGCGGCGGCGCGAGCAAGGACACTTGGGTGCTGAGCAATGGACCGGTGGAAGAAACCACGCTCATCAATCCTGCGGGAGGCTGCGTAGAACTGCGGCGCGTGGGAAACAACCTGCCGAGCCGGTTGGCGGACAACTATTTCTGGCTCGGGCGATACGCAGAGCGGGCCGATGCCACGGGCCGATTGCTCCGATGCGCGCTGGTGCGATTCAACCCCGAGAGCGCGGGCAGTGAGGCTCCGTTTGTTGCGCCGCTTCTCGACACATTGGAATCGCAGGGACAGATGCCTGATGGACGCGGAACCACCGCACGTGAGCTGGAGGCGGCGCTGCTTGCTGCGGTGTATGATCCGGAAAATCCCGGCAGCCTGCGCGGGCTCGCCGACAAAGCCGAGGAGCTCGCCATGCTGGTCCGCGATCGCACATCGAACGACGTTTGGCGCGCGCTGAGCGGCTTCAACGAATGCGTGTCGTCAATCCCCGGCGCCTCCGAGCTATTGCTGAGCGACGCCATCATTGGCATCAACCGCCTGCTACTCCAGGTCGCATCATTCTACGGGCTCTCGCGTGAAAACATGACGCGTGCGCAAGGCTGGCGTTTCCTCGATATGGGCCAGCGGATCGAGCGCGCGCTGTATCTCGCGACGTTCCTCAGCCGCGCGTTGAGTTCGGGAAAAGCCGATCATCCCAGCGTGCTGGAAGCCGTGCTCGAAGTCGCCGATTGCACCATCACGTATCGCTCGCGCTACTCGCTGCTCCCGAATCTCGCAGCGGTGTATGACCTCGTTTTGCTCGACGACACAAACCCGCGCTCGCTGCTTTTTCAACTCCTCCAGCTCGTGAAGCATTTCGACCGACTTCCCCGCGAAAAACAGAGCGCGCTGCCCACCGAGGCGCAGAGGCTTCTCATTCGCTCGCTCGCAAGCGTCCGTCTGCTCGACCCGCGCGAACTCTCTGCGCGCGATGCGAATTGGCACCTCGGCCAGACCGCGCGGGTGCTCTTCGAGATCATTCAGAATATGCCGAAACTCTCCGACGCAATCGCCGCGAGTTACTTCGCGCATTCGTCCATTTCTCGCGCCGGATGAATTACGCAATTACCCACCGCACCACTTACGAATATTCCGCGCCCGTTACGGCTTCATTTCATGCGGCGCGATTCGAGCCACTCACGACTGAGGGGCAAAAATGCTTGGAGTTCAGCATCCATGTTTTCCCCGCGCCCGCTGTGCGGAAATCACGCGCCGATTACTTCGGGAATCTTATCTCGTTTTTCAGCATTCAGGAAATGCACCGAAAGCTCGAAGTCATCGCGCGCAGTCGCGTGAGCGTCGCGCAGATGACGGTTCCGCAGCTTCCCACTTCGGCGCCGTGGGAAAATGTCGCCGCGCGGTTTCGCGATCCGATTTCGCCGACCGATGTGAAGCCTTACGAGTTTTGCCTGAACTCGCCGTTGCTCATGGGGAACCCCGCATTTGCCGACTACGCCCGCGCCAGCTTCCCTGCTGGCACGCCCACCCTCGTCGGCGCGCGCGACCTCACTCGGCGAATCTTCCGCGATTTTAAGTATGACGCCCGCGCGACCACGGTCGCCACTCCGCTCGACGAAGTTTGGAGAAAGCGGGCCGGAGTCTGCCAGGACTTTGCGCATCTCGCGATCGCGGCACTCCGCTCTCTCGGCATCCCCGCGCGCTATGTGAGCGGCTACCTTCGCACGCTTCCGCCAGTCGGGAAACCCCGCATGGTTGGCGCGGATGCGTCGCACGCGTGGTTTGCGGTGTATTGTCCGCAGCATGGATGGATGGACTTCGACCCCACGAACGATCTTCTCGTCGGCTCCGACCACATCACTGTCGCCGTGGGCCGTGACTTCAGCGATGTGAGTCCACTCAGCGGAATCCTGACGGGCGGCGGCGAGCACGAAGTTTTCGTAGCTGTCGATGTTGCACCGGCGGAGTGAATGACCGCGCTTGCACTGCGCGCCGGTTGCCATGCAGTGTTTGTGGACCAATGAAATTGTCGGTTCTGCACCGCACGAAATACAAGTACGCAAGTCCGGTGAAAGAGAGCTTCAACGAAGCCCGCCTTCAGCCGATGAGCAACGAGCAGCAGCACTGCGAGAGCTTCGAATTGAAGATTTTGCCCGCAGCGCG
>JAYTMG010000167.1:0-1075 GCA_043728745.1 Verrucomicrobiaceae bacterium | reverse complement strand
GATGAAGGCGTGCTCTACGTCCCCAAGGCCGGCGAAATGCTCTACCACCTCCGCCAGCGGCCCGATTGGGCTCGCGAAATGTAAACAATAGCGAACGTGGCGAAACCCATTCCGAAGAAGAGCAAAACAAAAGCCGTCATCGAAAAGGCGGTGAATGGCGGGCATTCCGAAGATGCCACGCACGTCGGGCTAAAGCCGAAAAAGCTGTGGACCAAACGAAGCTTCGTCGCGCAAGTCTGGCTGCCTTCGATCTTCAAGCCGCGCGTCGGCAGCGAAGCAGCACCCGCTTTCCCGTTTTTGCACAAGGGTGAGGTGGGCGTCACATGGATCGGCCATGCGTCTTTTCTTATCCAGTTCCCCAACCACAATCTGCTCGTCGATCCCAATTGGGCGAAGTGGCTCAAAGTCATCAAACGGATGAAGCACCCCGGCCTCAACATCGCCGACTTGCCGGACATCGATCTCGTCCTCGTCACCCACGCGCACTTCGATCATCTCGACCGCCGCACGCTGCGCAAAGTCGCCGCCGCCCAGCCTATCGTCGTCCCGTTTGAAGTCGGCAACCTCGTCCACGATCTCGGCTACAGCAGCGTTCACGAGCTTGGATATTGGGAGACCTTCAAGCTCGGACCGCTCAAAATCACACTCACGCCCTGCCATCATTGGGGCGCGCGAGTGCTGCACGATACGCATCGCGGCTTCGGCGGCTTCATCATCCAAGGCGGCGGGAAAACGGTCTATCACTGCGGCGACACGGCGTATTTCCCCGGCTTCAAAGAAATCGGACGCCGCTTCGACATCGACGTCGCCCTTCTCCCCATCGGAGCTTATGACCCGCCGAGCGGCCGCGAAGTCCACATGAACCCCGAGCAATCCATCCAAGCCCTCACCGACCTCGGGGCAAAAGTGATGGTCCCCATGCACTACGGCACGTTCCGGCTTAGCTACGAACCGCTCGACGAACCGCTCCGCCGCCTCATCTCCTGCGCCCGCCGCCACGGCCTCACCGACCGCGTGCAAGTCCTCAGCGAAGGTCGTCCGTTTGTTTTCTGAGGATTTTTTGTCCGTCTCGCTT
>JAYTMG010000166.1:0-1374 GCA_043728745.1 Verrucomicrobiaceae bacterium | reverse complement strand
CGGCACACCAATTTGTCCTGCGTTGTTCGAGTATCAGGTGACAACTCCCGATCCGATGCTTAATGCAATCTAAGGAGGCCGGGGTGGGCGGTTTTAGGTCATGCCTTTATTGGAAGGCCGAAGCCCGTCCCAGGTCTCCACCGTAACCTACGAGGGAACGGGATAATCGCCGAGACGGCAAAGGCGGGACAATACTTTGCGCGGCGCGCTGGTCTTCATTCGACCGGCGCGCCGCTCTTTTTTGCAGCTATTTCATCTGCCACTTTTTCCGGAGAAACCACTCCACGCTCCCGATCAAAAGCACGAGAAGGAAAAACAGCGGCGATGCCCACAGTTCACCGTCGATGGTCGTGGAGATTCGTTCAGCTTTCGACGATACCGCTGCCGGGAGTTGCCAGAGATTTTCTTCGCGGAAAAACGCTCCGCCGCTCGCCTCTGCCATCGCGCGCAGCGTCGCTTCGTTCATGGCCGTGTCGCCGCTTTCGTAGCGCGGCTCTGTGATGCTGAGTTCCAGCACCGACGTGGGATCGCGGTCGGATGAAAACCGATTCGTCCCTGCCGCCGACGCCACAAATTCCGTGCGATACATTCCCGGCTGATCCGGCACGGCGCGCAAGGCTACGGCTTGCTTCGTTCCATTTTCCAACGCAATCGTCGCACCCGCGGTCGCATCGCGCACCGGAGTGAAATCGGAGTTGTAAAGCCGCCCGGAAATACTCACGCGTTCGCCGACGTTGTATCGCTGCTTGTCCGCTGAAAGCTGGGTGAGCTTCGAGCCGCCCAGCAGGTGATGAAGCCCGAGTTGTTGCGCGATTTGTGCCCACAAGATCGTGTGAAATCGCTCGCTCGTATTGCGACGCCAGCGCCATGTGTTGTCCGTACCCATCCACATCACGCGGCCCAGCCCGAACTGATGCTCGGCAGCGACGACCAGCTTGCCGTGGCGGTTCGCGTGCGCGCTGTCGGAATCGACGATCAAAACTTGCGCGGCAGGCTTGGCGCGGAGGACTCGCGCCACCCAGAAAAGCTTCCCAAATTGCCGCCATGCCGCAGTGCTCTCATCGGGATTTTCGCTGAGCTTCAGCATCGGGTGCGCCCGGCCCTGCGGCGTCAGTTCCACACTCATCCCGACATTTCCCGTGAGCGGCGCTGCGGTCGGATCGAGTTCCACCGGAAGGAGTTTTTCAAACAATGTCCCCGCGAATGCCGAAGGTGAAAACCGCGGTCCCGCCACGAACAAAACGCAGCCGCCGAACCGCTGCACGAATTCCTCCAGCGCCGACATTTGCCCTGCGGAAAAACTTGAAGGAGACACGTCGCCGAGGATGACCAAATCGTATTTGAACAGTTCCTCTTTCGTCTCGGGGATCTTCG
>JAYTMG010000165.1:0-4204 GCA_043728745.1 Verrucomicrobiaceae bacterium | reverse complement strand
GCCGTCCCGCTATCGCGGCACGCACGGGGCTTAGGAAAGCCCCGCTCCGATTCGCATTTCCCGCGCTTCCATCAGGGAATTTAAGATGCGTGAGCCCTGCGTTCCTACTTTGGCGGCTTCGCAAAAAAGCTCCCGACCGCCTGCACTTTGCGGCGGAAAATGCGGTCGCCATTCGTCACGTAGAGAAATGAACGACCTACGCCGCTAAGAGCGCAACTGGTCAGCGGCTTGTCGCGCTGCGGTTTCGGCAGCAGACCGCATTCGCGGCTCGTGGGGTCGAAGACCTGGACGCCGAGCGTCGAGGTGACGAAAAAGCGGCCCGATTCATCGCTGGTCATTCCGTCTCCTCCGCTGGCGGCGAGGAGTGGCGGCGGTTGGTTGAACTTAAACTCGCCCTTTTCGTCCACGGGACGGCGCATCGTCATTGTGGGAGCCTTTGCGCCGAGAGTGCCGTCGGTCTCGACGCGGAAGGTCCACACGTTTCCACCACGGTAATCGCTCACGGCGAGCGTGCCCTGGTCGGGCGAAAGGGTGATGCCATTTGGCGCGGTGATGCCGGTATCCACGGCTTTCACGGTCTTGGTTTTCAAATCGAGAAGCGTCACTTGCTTCTTCCCGGTTTCGGTGAAATAGGCGTGGCCTTTTGCGGAGACGACAAGGTCGTTTGGCTGCACGTCCTCGGCGAGGACTTCCACAGCGGCATTCGCTTTGAGGTCGAGCGCGATGATGCGCTTCTTCGCGCCCTGGCAGGCGATGAGCCGTCCGTCGGGCGCGAACTTCAGACCGCTCACGCCTTCGTCGCTCAGCTTCGTCTTCACGCCATCCGGTGTGATGCGATAGATGCCCGCTGCGTCGCCGCGCATGTCGCTGAAATAGAAGTTCCCCTCGGCGTCCGTCGTCGGACCGTCTGCAAATGCGAGGCCTTCGGCGACGGGTTGCCAGTTCTCGCCGTCGATCAGCAGGCGGTGGAGAGTCATGTCGCCCCCGAGATCCTGGGCGAAAGCGGCGGTGGTGATGAAGAGAAAGCGTTTCAGCATGGCGCGACCCTACGACGGAGTTGCGGCTCTTGGGAAGTTCTGGACTAAGAAATCCGCTGCTGCGCAGACATTCCGCTCTGCATGATTCTTTCATCCATCTTCTCAAAAGCCCGAACGGCTCTGCTGCTCGCAGCTTGTGCGACTTCGCTCGCTGCATTCGCGGAAAACCACATCGTCTTTCTCGCGGGCGGGCGCAGCCACGGGCCGGGTGAGCATGAGTTTTTTGCAGGCTGCTCCATTTTGGCGAAAGCGCTCGGCGAGCAGAGCGGTCTGGATGTCCGGGCGAGCGTGGTGAAGGGCTGGCCGACAGACGAGTCGATCCTCGATACGGCGAAAACGATCGTCATTTACGCGGATGCGACGAGCGTAGTCGGCAAGGGTTGGGCAAAGATGGACGCGCTCGCGAAGAAGGGCACGGGCATTGTTTTCCTGCACTACGCGGTGCATCCGTCGGCGGCGGATGGCGAAAAATATTACCGCCCGTGGATCGGCGGTGCGTTCGAGACAGACTGGTCGGTGAACCCGCATTGGATCGCGGATCTGAAGGCTCTGCCGGACCATCCCGTTTCGCGCGGCGTGAATGCGGTCGAAGCGCTGGATGAGTTTTACTACAACATCCGATTCCCGCAGGATAGCTCGAAGGTGCTCGACCTCGTCACCGCCACGCCGACGCGCGAGCGGATGAAAAAGTATATCAATTTATGGAACGAGCACGGCGTCGCGGGGCTGGATAAAAAGCAGACGCTGATGTGGGGAATCGAGCGCCCCGACGGCGGGCGCGGGGTCGGGTTTTCCGGCGGGCACTATCATCGCAACTGGTCGATTGATGGATTTCGCACGCTGGTGCTGAATGCGATCGTTTGGAGCGCCGGGATGGAAGTGCCGAAGGATGGCGTGAAATCGAATCGGCTCACTGCGGAAGACCTGAACGAAAATCTCGACGACAAAGGCAAGGACAAGCCGTGGCTGACGCTGCCGAAGCCCGGCGAGTTCGCAGCGATTCCGGCGGCGGTTGTGCAGACGGAGCGGGAGTCGAAATTTGGAAAGACGATGAAAGTCGAAGTGGCAACGAAGCCCGTGGAGCCAGCAAAACCGGTCGCTGCGCCGGATAAGAAGCGCAATTCGCTGGCGGAAACGACCGTCATTACCAGCACTTCGACGCCGCGCCTTACCACGGTGGAGGTGAAACTTCGCGGGGCGAAGGAGCTGGTTCTCGTGGTGTCGGATGAAGGCTCGATGTCGTGCGATTGGGCGAACTGGATCGAGCCGACTCTGGAGATGGCGGACGGCACGACGCGCGACCTTTCCACGCTGAAATGGAAGGCGGCGAAATCCGGGCACGGCGCTGTGAGAGCGGGCAAAAATCAATCGGGCGGGGCGCTGACCGTGGATGGAAAAGTTTACGAAAAGGGAATCGGCACTCATGCGCCTTCGATGATCGAATTCGACCTTCCGGAAGGTGCCGTGCGGTTCAGCGTGCGCGTGGGAATCGACGATGGAGGCATCGAGCGGGCAGGAAAGCCGAGTGATGCGGCGATGCGGTTTTTGGTATTTGGTGAGCGGCCGATTGTGGTGAAGGCGGCACAGCCTGTCGCCGTGGGACCGCCGCTGGTGCCGAAGGATCTATTCACGGTGCCGGAGGGTCTGGAGGTCACCGTTTGGGCGACTTCGCCGATGTTGCTGAATCCGGTAAACATGGATTTTGATGAACGCGGGCGGCTCTGGGTGTCCGAGGGCGTGAACTACCGAGGCAAAGGCGGGCGGCGTCCCGAGGGCGATCGGATCGTCATTTTGGAAGACACAAAAGGCGAAGGTAAGGCCGACACAGCGACCGTTTTTGTGCAGGAGAAAGAGCTCGCTTCGCCGCTGGGTGTCGGCGTTTTTGGAGACAAGGTCGTGGTGTCGCAGCCTCCGGATATGATCGTCTATACGGACGTGAATCGCGATGGGAAGTTTGATCCCGCCGTGGACAAGCGTGAGGTTTTGCTCACGGGATTTGGCGGGCGCCAGCACGACCACAGTTTGCACAGCGTGACGGCGGGGCCGGACGGACTGTGGTATTGGAATCAAGGCAACACGGGCGCGAAGTTCACGGACAAGAGCGGTAAAAATTTCTACATGGGCAGTCCGTACATGATGCAGGAACTCGCAGGCCGGAAGAGCGACGACGGGCATGTTTGGATCGGCGGATTCTCCGCGAAGATGAATCCAGACGGAACGAATGTGCGCATCATCGGGCACAACTACCGCAACAGCTACGAGCAGACGATGTCTTCGCTCGGCGACTTGTTTCAGAGCGATAACGATGACCCGCCAGCGTGTCGCGTGTCGGCGGTTCTTGAGGGCGGCAATGCGGGATTTGCGTCTGCGGATGGCAAGCGTTCATGGGGCGCGGACAAGCGTCCCGGCCAGGACACGCCGACTGCGGAGTGGCGGCAGGAAGACCCCGGCACGATGCCCGCAGGCGATGTATATGGCGGCGGCTCGCCGACCGGCGTGGCCTTTTATGAAAACGGCGCGCTGGGCGAGAAATGGCCCGGACTTTTGCTGGCGTGTGAAGCGGGGAAGAATGTGATTTTTGGCTACCTGCCAAAGCCCGACGGCGCTGGATGGAAGCTGGAGCGCTTCGACTTCATCACTTCAAACAAGGAGAAGGAATTCGCCGGCTCGGACTTCCTCGGAGGCAAGGCGAACGGGGAGCTGAAAACGAAGTTCCGCCCGAGCGATGTGTGTGTCGGGCCGGATGGCGCGATCTACGTCGCAGATTGGTTCGATGCGCGGGTCGGCGGGCATGGAACGATGGACGACGGGATGACCGGAACGATCTACCGCATCGCGCCAAAGGGTTTCAAATCGGTGGTGCCGAAGCTCGATCTTTCCAAGACGGAAGGACAGATCGCGGCGCTCCGCAGTCCTGCACCGAACGTGCGCTACAGCGGGTTCCTGGCGCTCCGTGCGCAGGGTAAAAGTGCAGCGCCCGCAGTGGCCGTGCTGCTGAAGGACCCGAACCCTTACATCGCGGCCCGGGCAATTTGGCTGCTCGCGCAGATGGGCGACATGGCGAACGTCGGACGACTGCTTGCTTCCGGCAATGAAACGGAGCAACTCGTCGCATTCCGCGCAATTCGCGCTGCGACGGGCAAGGCACCGGTCGTCTTGGGCAATGC
>JAYTMG010000164.1:0-7043 GCA_043728745.1 Verrucomicrobiaceae bacterium | reverse complement strand
TACAGCTTAGGACGGACGTTCCTCTCGCGAACGACCCGTATTCTACTTCAGGCGTGCCGCGTAGAATACGCGGCACGGCGGGTAGAATACCCGCCCTACACCGCGCACGATTTTTCGCAATCGCAACGCTTCATTCTTCAATACTTTGCAATGTGTTACTCAGGAGCGGCTTTAGCCGAAACACCGCCGTGCTTTCGGAGCGGGTACGCTTCGCAGAAAGACGTTGCGAGTAAACTTCCCGCGCCCTCGGCTTGTCGCGTCGCTACGACTAAAGTCGATGACTACTTTCGCAAGCGCCGCTCAACGCGCATCCGCTGTTTGTTCATTCCACTTTTAATCACGCTCGGCATTGTTTCCCATTTGTAACGATTACGACAGAGGCCCGGATGCGCCCGGCGGAGGAAGTGAAAGTAAATCCAATCGCGACGGCCCATCGGGGCTATCCCACCCTTCTCGCAGTTTTTTTTCTACCTCTGCCTCTTCGTCTCCCTCTCACTCCGCGCCACAGCTCAGAGCGGACTGTCACACCACTTCTCAGTGCCGTGAGAAATCAGGGCAATGCGTTCGCTCGCTTTTGGCGTTGATTTGGATTTGCCAAGCTGGCGGGAGGTCGCTAGTTGCACTTTTTACTTATGTCAAAAAACGCTTTTCACGCCTCTCTCGAAGGAGCTCAACACGGTGGTAAATCTCTCGCGCAATTCCTGGATTACGCAAAGGCGGCGGGGGCCGGCGGTGTGCAGCCGAGCAATTATATGCTGGGCGATGGAAAGGGCGGGCTGAAGAAGGCGAAAGAGATTCGGGCGACGTTTGAGGACCGCGGGATGAAGCTGGATGGTATTTCGGCGCATTGCCCGTTTTGGGTGCATACGTCGATTTGGACGGGGACCAAATCGGGGCATCCTTTTATCGCGCCGGATGTGGCGAAGCTTTCGCCGGAGAAGATCGAGGCGTGGCATGAGAAGTATTTGCTGAAGCTGATGGATCTGGCTGCGGAGCTGGGGGTGAAGTCGATGCCGATGTTTTGGGGTGTGGCGTTTGGCTGGGAGCTGGCGACGGGGTATCCGTGGGGCTTTTGGGCGGGCCCGGGGTATGATTTGATGGCGGAGGGCAAGGAGCGCTTTGTGAAGAAGACGAAGAAGCTGCGGGACCATGCGCGGAAGCTGGGCATTTATCTGTGCCACGAGATTCATCCGGGGACGGCGGCTTCGACGGCGGATGATTTCAATATGCTGGTGGACATTTGCGACGGCGACTCTTCGCTGGCGGTAAATGCGGACCCATCGCACTGCTGGGAGGGCGAAGACTGGGAGACGCGTTTCTTGAAAGTCGGCAAGCGCATCTATGCGGCGCATGTGAAGAATTTCGTGGTGCGCCGCGGGTTCCCGCTGCGGACGATGGAGCCGAGCTGGACGCGCCGGGCGATGCAGTTCACGGATTTGGCGTCGGGCGATTTGAACATGCACCGTTATGCGGAGCTGTTGCTGGCGGTGGGCTACAAGGACCGGTATTGCAAGCTGCACAAGACGGATTCCGCGCCGCTGGTGGTGGAGGTGGAGAGTGCGCACATCGAGCTGGATTTCTGTTCCTCGGGCGGCATCGCGTATGTGGCGAAAAACCTGTGTTTCCCGCAAGCGGCGGGGTCGTTCGAGGACGGCATGGGGGCGTAATCGCTGGGCGTTGCGTTGATTTTCAAATGGCGTCGGTCTCAGGGCCGACGCCATTCTTTTTTGGGATAATGAATACGATCATTCTTACTATCGGAAAGCCGAAGCTGGCTTATGCGCGGGCAGGCGTGGAGGAGTATGTGTCCCGCATGGGCCAGTGGGGCGGCGTGAAGTGGGAGCAACTCAAATCGGGGACTCGCGAGCAAGAGAGCGCGGCGCTGCTGGCGCGAAGCGAGGGGCTGTTCCGCGTGGTGATGGATGAGCGAGGCGCGATGGTGACTTCGCGAGCGCTGGCAAAGCGGCTCTCGGACTGGGAGCTTCGCAGCGTAAAAGGCGTGGCATTTCTCATCGGCGGCGCGGATGGCCATACGGCGGAACTGCGCGACAAAGCGGATTGGGTATGGTCGCTCACGCCACTCACGCTCCAGCACGAACTCGCGCTGGTGGTTTTGTGCGAGCAACTTTATCGTGCGCGAAGCATTTTGGCGGGGTTGCCGTATCATCGGGATTGAATCGGACGATACGCGATTTGTAGCGCGTCGCCGCTTCGGCTTGGCGAAGACGGCGAACACGCGAAGCTGGCACACCTCACTCCCGGCGATGCGACGTGTTTCGCGCTGTCGCTACTCCGCAGATGTGCGGTAGGGTGTGCGGCATGTTTACAGGACTCGTCGTAGAAACAGGAACTTTGCTCGCGCTGGAGCCTCGGGGTGAAAGCGCCCGGCTCACACTCCGTGCGCCCACCGTCGCGCATGGCGCGCGGCTTGGCGACAGCATTGCGGTGAATGGCTGCTGCCTCACGGCGACGGATATTGCGGGCGAAAATGTGTCCTTTGATCTCCTCGCCGAGACGCTCCGTCGCACGAGCCTCGGAAGCGTGCAGCCGGGCGGGAAAGTAAATCTGGAGCCCGCTCTCGGCGTCGGTGCAAAAATGGGCGGGCACTTTGTCCAAGGCCATGTCGATACCACTGCGGAGCTGCTCGACTACTCGGAGCACGGTGCGGATCGGCGGCTGGAAATCGAGCTGCCGTCCGAGTTTGCGCACTACGTTATTTATAAAGGGAGCATCGCGGTGGATGGCATCAGCCTCACCGTCGCAGAGGTAGGCGAGCGCAGCTTCGTTTGCTGGATAATCCCGCATACGGCGGCGCTGACAAATCTCCACACCCGCAAACGCGGCGACCGCGTGAACCTTGAGTTCGACCTGCTCGCGAAATACGTCGAGCGGATGCTCGCGGCGCGGAAAGCGGTGTGACGCATGGAGGCTGCTCTCGCTCCTTATGTTTACGCGGTGCTTGCCGCAGCGGGCGCGGCGGCGGGATTCATCGACGCGATCGCGGGCGGCGGCGGGCTGATTTCGTTTCCTGCGCTGCTGTGGGCGGGGCTGCCCATTCCGGTGGCACTCGGCACGAATAAATTGCAGTCGTCCTGCGGTACTACGCTCGCCGTCATTCGCTTCACGCGTGCCGGGCTCATTCCTTGGCGGACGCTGCGCCTTGCTGTTTTTGTCACTTTTATCGCGGCGACGCTGGGCGTTATTGCCGTCACGCATCTTGAGCGGACGCTGCTTCAGCGCGTCGTCCCCGTGCTCCTTCTTGCGGTCGCGATTTATACGGCGCTCAATCCGCAGCTCGGCTCCGTGCGGCGCAAAGCGCGAATCGGCGCTGCGGCGTTTGCGCTCATCTTTGGGACGCTACTCGGTTTTTACGATGGCTTCTTCGGGCCGGGAGCGGGTTCGTTTTGGATGATGGCCTGCGTGCTCACGCTCGGCCTCGATCTCCGTGCCGCGACGGGCACGACAAAAGCGCTGAATCTCACGAGCAACATCGCGTCGCTCATCGCGTTTGGGTGCGGCGGTTTTCTCCGCTGGGATGTCGGCATCGCGATGATCGCGGGTCAGCTCCTCGGTGCGCGGCTTGGCAGCGGGCTGGTATTGACGCGCGGCGCGGCGATTATCCGGCCTATTTTTATCGCCACCGCGCTGCTTCTCGCGGCTCGGCTCGCATGGCAGGCATTGTTTCCCCCTACAACTTAGCGCGCACGAGTTTCACGCCGGCGACCATCGCGGCGAGTTTGCGTTTTGCAGCCCAGCGCGCGGTTTGGGAAAGGCCACAATCGGGCGCAAATGCGAGCCGGTCGGCGGGCGCGTGGCGGAGACATTCGCGGACGCGCGCGGCGATGTCCTCGGGTGTCTCGATGTAGTAGCTTTTCACATCGACGATACCCACGGCGACGTCGCGGCGCTTTGCGATTTCAGCGATGATGGGCAGCTCGGAAAACTCGCGGCTCGCCATCTCGACGTGGATTTCATCGAGCGAGAAATCGAGGAACGCCGGGAACATCGGCGCATACCGCCGCAGGCCCACGGCGCGGGCTTTGTAATTGCCAAAGCACAGGTGCGTGGAGAGTCGGCATTTCCCGACGATGAGCTCGACGGTGCGGTTGAAGACATCGACAAATTTCGCAGGATCTTCGCGGTGCGCGTAGCAACTCATGCTTGGCTCATCGACGGTGATTTCCGTGCAGCCCGCCTCGACCAACGCAGTAAGTTCCGAGCGCACGATCGGCAGTAATGCCTCGGTGAGCGCGGCGCGGTCGGGATACTGCGCATTGGGCAGCAGCCGCCCGCTCAGCGTGTATGGGCCGGGGACGGAGGCTTTGAGCGTGGCTTGCGAAGTCGGATTCGCGAGGCGTTGTAGGCGCTTGAATTCGTCCACGACGCCGAGGCCGCGCGGCGCTCGTAGTTCGCCGATGACGGGATGCTTTCCGCGCTGGTCGTGCGCGGGCGGTCCGAAGCGGCGGGGCGGGGTGCCTTCCAGTTCGATGCCGTCGATGTAGCCGTAAAACGAAAGATTAAAATCGAGCCGCGTCTGCTCGCCATCGGTGATGACATCGAGCCCCGCAGCGAGTTGATCGTGGATCGCACAAACCACCGCGTCGTCCTGAATCTCGGTGAGATCGTCTTTTCCAAATTGCGCGAGATTCTGGCAGGCAAACTCGAGCCAGGATGGAAACGGATAACTGCCGATGACGGTCGTGCGGAGTGGAATTGGCTGCATGGCGCGGACGCTGGCAGAAGTCGCTCGCAGTGGGAAGTTCCCGCTTTTAGTCCGCACGGAATCTCGCAATGACTTGGCGCAATGCGAATCGAAGTCATCAATACCGGCACCGAGATCATGCTCGGCAATGTGCTCAACTCCCATCTCGGGTTCATCTCCAGCGCGATTTTTCCGCTCGGGCTGCGCGTGCAAAGGCAGGCGACGGTGCCGGATGGCGATGCGATTCGCGATGCGCTCGTGGAGTCTTTTGGGCGGGCGGAGATTGTTTTTGTCACGGGCGGACTCGGTCCCACGACGGACGACATCACGCGGGAAATTGTCTGCGAACTTCTGGGCCTCACGATGCAGCACGACGAAGAAATCTGGCAGGCGATCATGGCGCGGTTCAATCGGCGCGGCATCCCGTGGAACGACCGCGTGAAGCTCCAGGCGTTACACCCGCCGGAGGCGCGCGTCCTGCAAAACCCGAATGGCACAGCGCCCGGCCTGTATTTCCCGCCGATCGCTGCGCGTAAATCGCCGCATCTTTTCCTGCTGCCCGGTCCGCCGCGAGAGCTGCACGCGATGGTCCTGAATGAAGTCCTGCCCATCATCCGCGACATCGTCCCGCCGCAAAACATTCAGGAAATGCGGACGTTTCGCACGACGGGACTCGGGGAAAGCAGGGTGGAAGATATGGTCGGCGAGCAACTCATCGCGCTCGGATTGGAGGTCGGATATTGCGCCCGGCCCGGCGAAGTCGATCTGCGGCTCATCGGGCAGAGCGCCGTTTTAGACCGTGCGGAAATCATCGTCCGCGCGCAGCTCGGCGCGTCCGTATTTACGACTGATGCCCGCGCGCTGGAGCAGATCGTCGTTGCCTCACTCGTGGAAAAAAAGACGACCCTCGCCATCGCTGAAAGCTGCACCGGCGGCTGGATCTCCAATAAGATCACCAATGTCGCCGGAGCTTCCGAAGTGTTCCTAGCGGGCTACGTCACCTACGCAAACGCTGCGAAGACCCGCACGCTCGGCGTTCCCGCCGAACTCATCGCGCAGCACGGAGCCGTGAGCGAACCGGTGGCGCGGGCAATGGCCGAGGGCGCACGCGCAACCTCAGGTGCGGACATCGCGATCGCGACGACAGGAATCGCCGGCCCCGGCGGCGGATCGGCGGAAAAGCCAGTCGGCACAGTCTTCATCGCAGTCGCGCAAAACGGCGCGGAGACCGCAGTCTTTGAGCATCATTTCCCGACCGACCGTGAGACCTTCAAACACCTCGTGGCCCAGACCGCTCTCGACGTTGTGCGCAGGCGGCTGATTTAGCGTTCGCGCCGATGCGGTGTTGGGGCGAAAATGACGAAAGACGGGCGGGGTGACATCACCTTCCGGTCAGTGGACCAAATCATCGCTCTCGGAAGAGCCCTCGGCGCACGGCAAAAAGACGTTCCTGCCCCTTGGCTGGAAGGTGATGTCACCCCGCCCGTCATTCGTCATTTCAGCCCCCCGGCACTAACAGACCGCGTCTTTCGCGCTGGCGACGGAGTATTCGCGGTTCAGGCGGGCGATGACGGTGGCGGGGATGTTTGCAGGGCAGACGGCTTCGCATTCGTAATAGTTCGAGCAGTTGCCAAAGCCTTCTTTGTCCATTTGCGCGACCATCGCGAGCGCCCGTTTTTCACGTTCGGGCTGGCCTTGCGGTAGGAGTGCGAGATGCGAGACTTTTGCACCCACGAAGAGCATGGCGGAGCCGTTCGGACACGCTCCCACGCAAGCGCCGCAGCCGATGCACGCAGCGGCTTCCATCGCGAGGTCGGCGTCCACTTTGGAAATCAGTATCGAATTTCCGTCCACGGCGCTACCGGCGCGGGCAGTGATAAATCCGCCGGCCTGCTGGATGCGGTCGAACGATGAACGATCCACGCACAAGTCGCGCAACACCGGGAAGGCTCGTGCGCGGAACGGCTCGATGTAAATCGTCTCGCCGTCTTTGAATTTGCGCATGTAGAGCTGGCAGGTGGTCGTCTGCGAAATCGCGGGATCGCCGTGCGGGATGCCGTTGATCGTGAGGGAGCAGGTGCCGCAGATGCCTTCGCGGCAATCGTGATCGAATGCGATTGGCTCTTCGCCTTTTTTCGTGAGCTGATCGTTCACGATGTCGAGCATCTCGAGGAACGACGCATCCGGAGGGATGTTGTTCGCGTCGATGTCGGCAAGCTGGCCGTTTGCCTTGCTGTCTTTCTGGCGCCAGACTTTGAGTTTTAGATTCATATTAGTCGTTCGATTTTGCGGGCTTCATGAAACGCTGGAGCTGCTCGTAAAAGCCGGGATAGCTCGTATT
>JAYTMG010000163.1:0-6348 GCA_043728745.1 Verrucomicrobiaceae bacterium | reverse complement strand
GGCATGGGACGAGGCGGATGGCGACGTGCGCTGGGATTCTCCGTGGGGGCCCGGCAGGCCCGGCTGGCACATCGAGTGCAGCGCGATGGCGACGGCGCTACTCGGTGATGAAATCGATATTCACTGCGGAGGCGTGGACAATATTTTCCCCCACCACGAAGCGGAGATCGCGCAGACGGAATCCTGCACGGGTAAGAAGTTCGTGCAGACCTGGCTGCATTGCGCGCATCTCATGGTCGATGGCGGGAAGATGTCGAAGTCCGCCGGGAATTTCTTCACGCTCCGCGACTTGCTGGAGAAAGGCTGGACGGGGCGGGAGATTCGTTACGCGCTCATCACGGTGAACTATCGATTGCCGCTCAACTTTACGCTCGATGAAGGTCTTCCCGGCGCGCGTGCCGCGTTGGGGCGCATCGATGAATGGACGCGTCGGCTTTCCGAAAAGGCGACTGCGCCGGCGGGCGCGTTTCCTGTCGATCTGGCGGCGCTCGTTGCGGGATTTTTCACCGCGCTGGACGACGACCTGAATATCTCCGGCGCGATGGGGCAATTGTTTGACCTCATTCGCGACAGCAACCGCGCACTCGACGCCGGCACGCTCGACGCCGGATCGGTATCCGCGTTGCTCGCAGAATGGCAGCGCATCAACTCCGTGCTCCGGTTTGAGGCCGACGCTGTGGCCATTCCTGCCGAAGTCCTCGCGCTCGTGGAGGAGCGTCAGGCGGTTCGTGCAGCGAAAGATTTTGCCGCGTCGGATCGCCTTCGCGACGCGATTGCCGCCCTTGGCTGGGTGGTCAAAGACAGCAAGGAAGGACCAAAACTTTCACCGAAATAGAACGCCGCGCTTTACTCCCGGCCTACGACAAAGCACTGAGACACTATGACTTTCCCACCAAATGATTTTTTAGATTTGAATCGCTCCGAGCATCGGATGCTTTTCGACCAGTCCGTGAACGCATGGGACGCGCTGAAACAGATCCCGAGCTACCTGCAATTTCGTCTGAAACCGCAGATCAACGGACGCCTCGTCGGCAAGCCGTTCATCAGCGGCGCAGTGTTCGTGGGGAAGGGGACCGTCGTCGAGCAAGGCGCGATGATCAAAGGGCCCGCGTGGATCGGTGAAGGATGCGAGATTCGCAACGGCGCTTACATTCGCGAGAATGTGATCATCGGCAGCGGCTGTGTGATCGGCAATTCGTGCGAGTTGAAAAACTGCATCGTGTTCGACGAGGCGCAGATCCCTCACTTCAACTACGTCGGCGACAGCATCCTCGGCTACAAGGCCCACCTCGGCGCGGGCGCGATTCTGAGCAACGTGAAACTCGACCACTCGGAGATCATCATTTCGACGCCGCAAGGATTGCTCCCGACAGGGCTCAAGAAATTCGGTGCGCTGCTGGGCGACCGCGTGGAAGTCGGCTGCAACTCAGTGCTGAATCCCGGCACAATCGTCGGGCGCGACTCGATCATTTACCCCGGCACAATATGGCGCGGAGTGGTCCCAGCGAACTCGATCGTGAAGACGCAGCACACATCTGAAATCATCGAGCGTCGGCGAAAGTAGCCGCCGGGCTTTGGACTCGGAGTGTGGCAAAGATTTGCTGACGCACTAACGGCAGATCTTCAGCTTTAATTTCCCTTTGCGTCGTCCATGGGATGATGCGTGTGCTTTGTGCGGCGCAGGTGCGTGAATGTCCGGAAAGTGTCTTTCATCAAACCTTCGCTCAGCGGCGCAGCGCTCCTGTCCCACGATCCACTACATCATCACATCATCCGCCGTGTGCATCTGCCGGTCGGGGCCGGCGCTTCGGATTTCCATTTTGGTGCCGCTTTGCTGATGGAAAAATAGCGGCGTTCCCCACGGGTCGCACATTTCTCCGGTCCCGTTGACGGTGGTTCCGTCGGGCATGGGGATTTTTACCTGTTTGAGGTTGTTCCCGAGGAGCGAACTCGTGATTTCGGCGTTGGTGCCTACGGGGTTTCCGCCGAGCGCGGTGCGGTAGTCGCGTAGGGCAAATTGAATGTTGTCGAGCACTTGGATGGTGGCCTCGCGGTCGGCGGGCGTCATTGGTTTTGGCGGCGCGGGCGGCGGGGCGTCGTCGGGATCGCGGGCTGGCGTCAAAGGGACGGAAGGGACTACGGGTGCGGTGGGAGGAGTTGCAGATGGTGACACGCTTGGCTGCCCGGAAATCGGTTCGATTGCAGTTGTCGCTTTGGTCGATTGCGTCTCTTTGGTCCCTTCTTGCGCGATGGGCTCTTTTTTGCCCGGCATGACCACGAGCATGACGATCACCGCTGCGAGTGCCGCTGCGCCGATCCACAATCCCGGGTTGCTTTGTTTTTCCATGGCCTACGTCACGAACCCGAGGTTCGGGTTTGCGAAGCGGCCCACATTTGGGAAGACGATGGATTGATCGGCGGCGCTGAGTCCGAACCATTTGGCGAGCGTCGCGCTGTATTCATCGACGCTCGTGGTCGGGATCCAGCGGCCGGTGCTCGTGTCGTTCGGGCCGTTCACTGCGAGGACGGGGAAGTTGCCGTAGGTGCGCTGGCCGCGGACGGCTCCGCCGAAGATGAAGTGGTGCGAGCCCCAGCCGTGGTCGCTGCCTTGGCCGTTCATCGGGAAGGTGCGTCCGAAGTCGCTGGCGGTGAAGCCGGTGACTGCGTTGACGAGTGCTGCATCTCCGAGCGTGGGGCTGGCGGCGATTTGCTCGATGGCGCGTTGGAATGCGAAGACGGCTTCGCTTAGCTCGTTCATCAGATTTGCGTGGGAGCCGAAGAGCGGGGCGTTGGTGGTGCCGATTGGGTTGGCGGTGTTGCCGACTTGGTTGGTGTGGGTGTCGTAGCCGCCGACGCTGGTGAAAAAGATCTGCCGTTTCATGCCGAGGCCGTTGCGCGCGGCGATGAGGCGGGCAGCCATTTTGAGCTGATTGCCGAGCGAGGTGTTCGGAAATGGCACCGTGAAAAAGTTCGTGGCGGCGGTGGCGGTGATTGCGCTGTTGAGCGTGTCGCCGAGGTTGATCGCGCGGTCGAGCACGTCGCCGTAGGCTGCTTCTTGCAAGTTCGTGCCGGCGAGGTTCGCGATGTTGAGCATCGCGGTTTTGCGGTTGCCGGTGACTCCGGTGAGGAGGACTGCGCCGTTTGTGGAGACGTGGTATTGCTTGAGTTTGGCGATGTTCGCGGCGGGTTCGCCGATTTCGAGGTTGATGCCAAGTGTGTCGGAGATTTCGTAGGTGTTTTGTCCGGCGATGCTGGTGCAGAGCGAGATTTGCGAGGCGGTGCGCTGCGAGGCCGTCATGTCGAGGAACATCTCGCGGGCGAGGCGTCCGCCCCAGCCGGTGTTGGCGGGTTGGTCGGGCAGCGAGGTTTGCCAATGCGTGACTTGGTCGCTGTGGCTGAAAAGTTGCGGCGGCCGGGTGACGAGGTTCTTTTTATACTGGTCCTGCGTCATGGGGTAAACGAGCGGGCCGGAGTTGAAAAGGACGGCGAGTTTTTGCTCGTGGAAGAGGGTTCCGAATTCGTTGAGATTTGGGTGCAGTCCGTAGCTGTTGCCGTCGCTGTTGAGCGGGGTGATCGGGACGAGATTGGGCTCGGGGATGGCGAGGAATTGGCGGCCTGCGGCGTAGGTGCCGTAGCCTGCGCCGGTGGGGACGACTGTGTTGTTGCAGTCATTTCCGCCGGAGAGGAAGACGCAGACGAGCGCTTTGTAGTCGTTGATTCCGCTGCCGCTCTGCGCGAGCGCGGAGTTGATGAAGCGGAAGTCGCGGAGTTGATTGGAGATTGCGACGCCGCCGACTGCGGCACATGCGGCCTGCCGGATGAAATCGCGGCGGGTGCGGAGCAAGAGTTGACGTTCTTCTTCGAGAGTGCGTTTGGTGCTCATAAAAGTGTGTATTTTAGATGTGTGCGCAGGTTCACTTTTGGATGGTGAACTCGGGTGATGTGGTGATGAGGTGGATGACGGCTCGTGCGCGGTCGCGTCGATGAGTCAGCGTGGTGCTGCTGCTCGTGTTTGCAAACGTAGTGGTGCTGCCGTTTGTGTACGAGATGTTCGTGTAGGTGTTCGGCGAAGTGGTGGGGTTCGCACGGAAGGTCACGAAATTGTAGATTTCGTTTTCCATCGCGGTGCTCATTTGGCCGGCCATGAGCAGCTTCGACATTTCGCGGATGAAGAGCCGCAGGTTGTCGCCGCCGGTGTTGGCGGTGTCGTTGTCGGTCCACGGGAATGTGGATGTCGGGCGCAGGTCCATCCACGGCGAGATATCCACGCCGATGTCGGCACCGCCGTTGTTGAAGCTACTGATGCCGCTGGTGTAGCTCGGATTAAAGAGGCCGTTGTAGATGTAGTTTGCCTGCCCCATCGCGGTCGTGTCCGAGGTGAGTTGGAACTCCGGCGTGTAAAGCCCAGCCGCTGCGAGCGTGCCGGGATACTGGTAGTCGGGCAGGTAGAAGTTAAACACGGTAGGCGAGGCCATCGGCGTCATGCCCAGCGCGGTGTCGGTGCTCCCGACCGAGAAGTCGCCGAAGCCGCCGATGAGTTGGTAGCCAGCGACGTGTCCGCCGCGATTGAGCACGGGGGCATCGGCTGAGGCAATCATTTGGTTGCTGAGCGTGCCGCCATTGACGAGGACACCATTGCCATCGACGGGATACGTGGCGATGACGGTGAACTTATATTTGTCCACGACGGTAATCGCGAACGTGTCGTCGATTGGGGAGAAGTTGCTATTATCAACCTTGAAGTCGATAAAGACGTTTGCGCCAGTCGCGAGGCCGTGCTCGGAGCCGCAAGTGATGGTGCAGGTGCCGGTGGTTGCAGGCGCGGTCGGTTTTGAAAGCGAGTAGCTGCCGGTCATATAGGAAACATCGCATTCGCCCGTGGTGGTGCCTGCTGCGAGTGCTTCGAAAGTGAATACCGTATTGCTCGTGACGGTAAGAACCTTGAGCCCGCTCTCGCCGACCAGACCGCCATCGCGGATGCGGATGTGGCCGCTCTTTCCATTGGAGAATGGATGCGTGGAACCGGAAATCACCGTCACGGTGACGGTGGTGGTGCCGGACTGGGCATACGTGGCGCGGACGGCGTCCCTCGCTCGAACTCCGAACGAATTTGCCGTGAGCGGATAGCGGCTACCGGATGTGGATTGGGAGTAGGTGCCGGTTGCAGCGAGCGGCGTTCCGAGGGCGGGATTTGCATCGCCAAAAGTCAGTCGCACACTTTGCCCGGCAGTAAGCCGATGGGGCGCTGTCGTATTCATCACAATCGCGGCTCCGTCCTGCTCCCAAGTCCCCGCGAGGCTCGCTTGTGGCGGGAATGCGCGGGCGATATTTGTGATGCGCACGACCGGCTCGCGTTGTTTGCCGTAGCCGATTGCGGTGCGCGCAGTCGCGGAGCGCGCTTCGTAGTCGAGCAAGATTGCTTTCACCACGGCCTTCATGTCGCCGCGGACGCCGCTGCCGTTGTCGGTAAACTTCTGCACGACGCGGTAGATGTAGCCGGGGCTCGGCGTGCTCGTGACCATGCGCTGAATGAGCTGGCGGCAGATGAACGGACCGACGTTCGGGTGATTGAAAATCTTGTCGTGCGTGATGAGCAATTCCTGCGACGCAAGTGCTTTGTAAGCGGGGTCCGCATACTGCGCGGCGGAATGCACGGCGTAAGGATCGAGCGGCTGGCCACCGACCGTTGCGAGGCCGGGGAGGACGACGTTGTTCAAGATGCGTTTCGGCCCAGTAAAATGGCGCACCGGCACTTCGCGCATCGGTTCCACCCAATTCGTACTAGCACCAAACGATGAGCGGAATGGCGCACCGGAGCCCGTCGTGTCGGCGTAAAAATAATCCCAGCCCGTAAATGCGTGGGAGAAACCGATGATCGCATCTTGGTCGTAAACCGGCACCGGCAGACCTTTCGAATCCAGCATCAGCGAGCCATCCGGGTGCATCCGGTTTAGCCCGAGGCTAAAGAGCTGCTTGATTTCGCGAGCGTAGTTTTCGTTCGGGATGCGGCCTGTGTTTTTGTCCGGCTTGTCGTTGCGCAGCATGTCGAGATAGCGGCCCATCGCAGGATGCAGCGTGACCGTGAGCATGATGTCGCGGAAGTTTCCAAACGCGCCCGATTGTAGCACTGGACTGCCGCCGTAGCCGGTGATTCCCGGCAACGTGCGCAACACCGGCGAGACGACGGGATGCACCATATTGTTCGCGTGCGCTGGATCGAGGAAACCAACCGCGAGCGTGTCGTAGTAGTCGCTGACCGCTTGCGCGTTGTCATACAGCGGGCTGCCTTCGTCAATCGACGCGACCAAGATTTGGCTCAGCGCAAACGTCATCTTTTGGCGGAGCTGA
>JAYTMG010000162.1:0-4632 GCA_043728745.1 Verrucomicrobiaceae bacterium | reverse complement strand
GTATGAGCGCGCAAAAGTGGACCCCGCTTTCAAAGCCGAGCTCGCGTATTATTTGAAGGACTACGTGGGACGGCCGACCCCGCTTTATTTCGCTGAGCGGCTCACCGACAAGCTGGGCGGCGCGAAGATTTATCTGAAGCGCGAAGATCTCCTCCACACCGGCGCGCACAAAATCAACAATGCACTCGGGCAAATCCTGCTCGCACGACGCCTCGGCAAGACCCGCATCATCGCCGAAACCGGTGCCGGTCAACACGGCGTGGCGACGGCGACAGTTTGCGCGCGGTTCGGCTTTGATTGCGTAATCTACATGGGCGAAGTGGACATGGAGCGTCAGGCGCTGAATGTCGCGCGGATGAAGTTTCTCGGCGCGAAAGTCGTCCCGGTGACTGCCGGTCAGCGCACGCTGAAGGAAGCAGTAAACGAGGCCATGAGGGACTGGGTGACGAATCCGCAGACGACGCACTACATTCTCGGCTCGGCACTTGGCGCGCATCCATTCCCGATGATCGTCCGCGATTTTCACCGCGTCATCGGCGATGAAGCGCGGCGGCAGATTTTGGAAAAGGAAGGGCGCCTGCCCGACCAACTCATCGCCTGCGTGGGCGGCGGGAGCAATGCCATCGGGCTTTTCTGGCCCTTCTTGCTCGATGAGTCAGTGAAGATGCTCGGCGTGGAAGCTGGTGGACGCGGCATCCGCGACGGCGAGCACGCGGCGCGGTTTCAGGGCGGCAAGCTCGGTGTGCTGCAAGGCACGAAGACTTGGTTGCTCGCAGACGACGATGGGCAAATCCAGCTCACACACAGCGTCAGCGCGGGACTGGACTACGCCGCCGTCGGCCCCGAGCACGCATTTTTGCGCGAGCAAGGCCGCATCGAGTATGATTTCGCCACGGACGACGAAGCGCTGGATGCGTTCTCAAAGCTCTCGCAGTGGGAGGGAATTATCCCCGCGCTGGAAAGCGCGCACGGCATCGCAGGCGTGATCAAGCGCGCACCGCAGATGAGCAAGGACCAGATCATCATCGTGAATCTGAGCGGTCGCGGGGACAAGGACGTGGCGCAGGCCGCAGACTTCCTGCTCGGCGGAAAGAAGCCGTAGAGACCGCGCCCGGATGGCACGGGTTTTTCTTAAAGGCAGACGCCCAGCCGAATGAGATTCCTCAAATTCACGCCCGCAAGCGTCCTGCTTGCCGTGCTGCTGACGGTGCTGTTTGGATGGAAGCCATTCAGCCCGTCGGAGGATGTCGTGTGTCTCGAAGTCCCGCTCGAATCGACCGCGCCGGGTGTGGCAACTCTGCAAGCATGGAACGGCTCGCAACATTGGAACGCCATGGGCGTGCAGGCTCGCGTCGCCGCGAATGACCCGAAGCAAGTCCTGCGATTCAGCATCCCCGGCGGACTGTGCTACGGGATCATCCTCGACCCACTCGATCGGCCCGGTCGCTTGCTGATTGGTGCCGCGCGGGTTCGGGATGCGGATGGAAAAGTCATCTGGCAGGCGACTGCGGATGCATGGAAAGAGTCCCGCCCAGTCGGACTGCATCCCATTTCTGAAAGCCGGATGGAGCTCTCCACCGGAGTCTTTTCCCGACAACCCGCGCTGCAACTGGATCCGGGAAAAGCGTGGAACTTCCCGTCAGGCCGCGAGAACGATTTGCCGGGCTTAATAACAATCGCGCTCGCGCTCAGCGCAGTATTCGTTTTGATCGCGGTCCGCTTCGAATCGCAGTGCTCCCGTGCTTGGGAAAACGCGATGACGCTTTGCGCTCGCATCGCAGCATGGGCAAAGCGCGCGCCGTTTCGCGCTCTGGCGATTGTCGCGGTGCTGAGCGTGATTTGCTCGTGCTTCCCTGCGATCTTTTGCGGAAAGAGTTTCGTCTCGCCCAAGACCGGCGCGCTTTGTCTGTATGAAGGCTACCCGACAGTTCCGGGCCTCGAATCGCTGGAGAATGAAAATGCGCGCAACTCGGATACGCTCGTCATGCAACTCGGGCACCGGCCTTACTCGAAGTTTGCGTATGAGAGCATCTTCGAGCGCGGTGAATTCCCGCTGTGGAACCACTACAACAATTGCGGGACGCCGTTCATCGGACAGGGCCTCTCAATGCTTGGCGATCCGTTGCATTGGCTCCCGATTGCTTCGAACGGTGCATCGTGGGCGTGGGACGTAAAATTCCTGATCGCGCGCTTCCTTTTCGCATGGGGCATAGCGCTCTGCGTGTGGATGGCCACGGCGCGAATCGGAGTTGCTGCGCTGCTCGGGTTTTGCGCGAGCTTCTTTGGATTCTTCGCGTTTCGAATGTGCCATCCGGCCTACTTCAGCATGTGCTATGCACCGTGGATTCTGCTGGCGTGGCAGCGCATCGCAGCGGGGCATCGATGGGCACTGATTCTGGTGCTCGCATGCACCATGGAGTTCCACTCCGGCACCGCGAAAGAGTCCGCAATTTTCATCGCGGGCATGAACGGAACCGGCGCGCTTTTGCTGCTCTTCGGTCCCCTCGCCAATCGCTGGCGGCACCTGCTCATTGGCTGTGCTGCGTGTCTGGCGTTCGTGCTGATCAACGCTCCGTTCTGGCTCGTCTTCCTCGATACGCTGAAAGAGTCCTTCACCACGTATGCGTCGCCGCCGGTCATTCAGATCCGGCCGGCGGCGGTGCTCGGATTGTTCGACGATGCGTTCTTTCACCGGCTCACTGCGCGCGAACTGCACAGCTTTCCCGCCGCCAATTTCGTCGTCCTCGCCGGCTTCCTCCTCGCGCTGACACAAATCCGCTCACTATGGAAAACGCCGATCGGGCGCACGCTCGTCGTCGCGTCCATTCCCAGCATCGCGCTGGCCTTCGGGCTCGTTCCGGCATCCATCATTCGGACCATTCCCTTCCTCGCGAATGTCTCGCACGTCGGAAATACATTCGGCTGCGTTCTCATCGTGCAATTTACGCTGCTCGCAGGCATCGGTTTTTCCGCGTGGATGTCGCGCGAAAAGGCACACTGGAAGCGCGAGTGGAGCATAGTCGTCGCGATCCTCGCAGTCCTTGCTGCGGTGTACTTCGTTGCAGCTTCGCCCATTGGCGCGGATGCGCAGCCGACGACGACGATGCCGCCGATGAGTCCCTTCACCGCCGCATACATGGCGTTGGTTCTTGGGGGCGTTGCGCTGTTTCCCTCGCTTGTTCGAACGGGGACTTTTACTGCACGCCTCGCGATGTGCGCCGTTCTCGCAGTGCTTCTATTCCGCCACGCGCAGTGGGGTGGAACGAAGTTTGATTTCTATGTGCTCAATCCTCAGGAGCGGACCTCCTTTTCCGCAACGTCTCCCGCAGTAGAATCGCTCCGCCCTTTACTCGCGGAACCCGCGCGGGTCGCCGGACTGCGCGAAGTGCTGATGCCCGGCTACAATGCTGCGTTGCGGCTGGAATCCATTTGCAGCTCCGACCCGCTCTCGAGCCGCTACCTTCGCGAACTCATCGATGAGACGCCGATCAAAGTGGTCTGGAATTGGCGAACAACCTTTCAAGCGGAGACACTCGTAAAGACGCAACCGGTCTCCGATTTTTTCAATCTTCGGTTTTTCCTAGCACCGCGCGGGTCACCGCTCCCGGCATCTTTCCGGCGACTTTCGGCGAGCGATCTTGAAGTATGGGAAAGCCCCACGGCCTGGCCACGCGCGTTCTTTACCGACCAAGTCGCATCCTACAAAACACCGATGGAATTCGCGCAAATGATCGCAGGATCAAACGGCGCGCCATTCGCTGCGATTCAGGATGCGACGAAAGCAAGTGCGGCACCGGACGCGGCTCGGCGCGTCACTCCCGCTCAACGCATCTCCGTTTCCACAAACGCCACCGTCTGCGAGTTCGACGCGCCTTCCGCCGGAATTGCCGTGCTGAGCGAGAGCTGGTTCGAGGGCGACATGCTTGCCTCGATCAACGGACAGCGCGCAAATCCCGTGCGGGTGAATCACGCATTTCGCGGCGTGGAGATTCCCGCCGCTGGGCATTACACCGTCGAGTTTCGCTATCGCCCGAGGCGGCTTACTCTCGCGCTTTGGATGAGTGCAATCGGGGGGCTGCTCGCGTTTGGGCTGCTGTGGATTCGCTCACGCCGATAGAACATTTCTCGCAAAGTCTGCGTCGCATCCTTTGAGCCAATGCGGGAGTGTGATTAAAAGTGGAAATGCTCAAGTGAGCACGCTTGCGCCGTGGCGCACGCGGCCCTCCGCGTGCTTCCCCTCACGCGAAGCGCATTACTCTCGGTGGAACGCTCATTTGATCAGCGCTTCGCGGGTAGCAGTGTCACGCAGAGGGCTGCGTGAGCCACGACTGGTTTGCCCCGAGCTTTATTCCACTTTAAATCACACCCGCGAATCTCGATGAGCGCATTTCCTTCGGGCAATTCGCCCGGACAGCGCTATTCAAAGAGTGCTGCTTGCGAAAAAACGCCAGCGCATTTCTTCCAACACACAACTATGAACTCGCTCACCATTTTCTTCACCCTGCTCGTCGCAGCCTCATCGCTCGCGGCGGATAAACCGAACATCCTTTTTATCGTCGGCGACGACATGGGCTACGCGGACGTCGGCTTTCACGGCTGCAAGGACATCCCGACTCCCAATCTCGATGCGCT
>JAYTMG010000161.1:0-12810 GCA_043728745.1 Verrucomicrobiaceae bacterium | reverse complement strand
GTGACGTGGATGCCGAGCCCGCCGAAGCGGCTGTCGGTCATCTCTTTCATGTCCTGAAAACCCTCCGGCTCCATATACTGCGAGTGCGGGTCGAGGCTCTGCAACATGCCCTTCATCGCGGCGCGAGTGAGCGCCTCGTAGTTCACTTTTTTCTCATCCACGTAGTCCTTGCGAATGAGCTGCATGGCCCGCGCGAGCACTTTGATTTGCTCATAAGGCGAATCGGGCCCGTCTTTCTCAACGGGCTCCTCCTGCGCAAAGGAAGGGCAGGGCAGCAAAGCGAACGCGGCAAACAGTGTGACGACCGGACGGAGTTTCATGGGCGAACACCGTAGCAGTGCGGGCGACTTTGGGAAGCGGGTTGTGACGGTAGAAAAAGCAGGGTGTGCTAAAAAGTAGAACCATTCCGAGCGTGCAAACTTCCGAAATTAAAGGGAGCTCCCGATCCCGAGAGATATGCGGCGGGTAGGGCGGGCATTCTTTCCGCCGCCTATCTGGTTCGCTCCAAGGATGGGGGCCGTCTCGGCCCCCTGAACTCTGAAAGAGTTCCCAATAAGCTGGGATGTTATGGGAGACGCTTCGCGCCTCAGGGGGCCGAGACGGCCCCCCTCCTTGGGGCTATCCACATCCACAGGGCTCATATTTGTTTACGGAGGTACCCGGGCATGCTGAGCAAAGCGCAGCTCTTCGACAAAATCGGAAGCGTCTCCTCCGCTGCTCGTCGAAAGCAGATTTCGCGAGCGATGGCGGCTGCGTTTCGACTGCCGAATCCGTGGTCGTAGATTGCCGCTACTTTGTCCGATCCTGGTAGGTGGGCTTTTTCGGGGCTACGACGGGGGCTTTTTCGAGGATGGCTTTGATTTCGGTTATGGAGCGCTCTAGCTGGGGGTCGGTGCCTTTGGCGAGTTGGGCGGGGTCGTCGATGACGGCGATGTCGGGATCGACTCCGTGGCCTTCGATGATCCATTTTCCGGCGTTGTCGTAGATGCTGAAGGTGGGGACGGTGACGGTGCCGCCGTCGATGAGCGGCGGGCAGCCGGTCATGCCGATGAGGCCGCCCCAGGTGCGCGTGCCGATGACGGGGCCGAGTTTGTTTTGCTGGAAGAGCCACGGGAAGCAGTCGCCGCCGGAGCCGCTCCAGCGGTTGGCGAGCATGACTTTGGCCTGCGGGACGGGGACGAATGGGGTGGTCCAATCGCGCCCGTCGCGGACGCCCCAGCGGGCGGTGATGGGGCGGCTGAGGAGCTCGATGAAGCGGTCGGGGATTTGGCCGCCGGCGTTCCAGCGTTCGTCGATGATGAGGCCGTCTTTGTGGGTTTGCGCGCGCCATTGGCGGTAGAGCTCGGTCTGTCCGTCGATGCCGGTGTTTTTAACGTAGATGTAGCCGACTTTTCCGCCGGTGGCTTCATCGACGCGGCGGCGGTTTTGCTCGATCCATGCGTAGTGGCGGAGGGGGGCTTCGGTGCCGATGGTCTGGATGAGGATTTCTTTTGCGCCGTCGAGTGTGGGTTTGTCGTTGATGCTGAGGATGACGGCTTTGTCGGCGAGGCCTTGGAATGCGGCGTAGATTTCCTGCGTGGGATCGATCTTGCGGCCGTTCACGGCGAGGAGGTAGTCGCCTTCTTTGATGGTGATGCCGGGGCCGCGGAGTGGGGAGCGGACGCCGGTGTCCCATGGTGCGACGTCGAGGATTTTGCTGATGCGATAGGCGTTTTCTTTGAGCTCGAAATCGCACCCGAGGAAGCCGACGGAGCGGGAGAGGCCGCCGTCGATGTCGCCACCGCTGCGGTAGGCGTGGGAGCTGTTGAGCTCGCCGAGGAGTTCGCCGAGGACGTAGTTCACGTCGTGCCGTGAGACGCAGCCAGCGAGCATTTTCGCGTAGCGCTCGCGCATCTGCTGCCACGAGACCATGTGGAGATGCGGGTCGTAGAAGAAGTCGCGCTCGATGCGCCACGCGTCGTTGAACATTTGCTTCCACTCGGAGATGGGATCGACGGTCATTTCGAGTGTGGCATTGACGCTTTTGCCGACGCCCGCGCCTGCGCCGGTGCCGGTGATGCTCCATGCGCCGCCGCGGACGATGAGGAGTTTTTTGCCGTCGCCGGAAATCTCGTAGCCGCCGATGTCATCAACGATCTGGCTCTCGGTGCGGGAGTCGAGGTCATAGACGCTGAGTGGCGCGGTGCGTCCGCTGCCGCCCTTGCGCGGTGGCCAGCGGAAGAGGACTTTCCCCGGCAGTGCGCCGAGCTGATCGATGCTGCCGCTGCCGACGGGGAGGACGATGGCGCGGGCTTCGAACCCATCGAGGTCGATCTTAAGGTCTTTGGTCTCGGGCTTTTTTTCCTCGGGTTTTTTCTCGGCGACTTTCACGGGTTCGCGAGTGGCTTTCCACGGGATTTTTTGGCCTTCGACTTCGGAGAAGCCAGTGAGTGTATCGCCGTCGAGCGTGGCGGTGATTTTGGCTTCGGGGCCTTTGTCTGGCTTTGCGATGCCGGTGAGCATTTTGCGCTCGGGGTCGTAGGTGCCGGTGAATGTTCCGACCATTTCAAATGCGGTAAATGTGCCGGTGATGGCGTTGGCGTTGGCTTCGAGCTTGAGGGTGATGGTGCTCTCGCCTTTGGGCGATTGGACTTTGCCAATCCACGTTCCGGCGATGGCGGAGGTGTCCGGCTTTTTCTCCTCGGGCTTCTTTTCTTCGGGAGCGGCGGATTTCTTATCCGGGTCGGTGGACTTGGGGCCGTCCTTTTTGGCGTCGTCTTTTTTGTAGGGCTCTTCGTCGTTCTTCGGCGCGAGCGGCGAAGGCATGTCTTTGCGAAGCGGCACGCAAATGAGCGCGTGGGAATTTACGTAAGCCCACGTGTTGTCGAAGTCGCTGTAGTGCGCCTGGAAGGTGCGCTTGCTGCGGTAAAAGAGGTAGTTTCCCGCGGGGTCGAAGACGGGCAGTTCGTCGTCGTAGAAGGCGCTCGTCACCGGATTGTTCTTCTTCGCTTTCACGTCGTACAAAACGATGACGCACTGCTGCGCATCGGTGTCACCCGCGTAAGCGAGCCAGTGGCTGTCGCTGCTCCAGCTCACATGGAAATGATCGAGGTCGCCATGATACATCCACTTTTGCTGTGCGACTTGCGTGGTCGTCTGCGCGTCGATGTCGTGGAGCCAAATCTTCATCGCGCTATCGATGAAGACGAGTTTCTTGGAGTCCGGCGACCACTGTGGCTGGTAGCGCCAGCCGGGGCCGAGGGTGGTGATTTGCTTTTCCGCGCCCTTGCCGTCGGCGGGCAGGAGGGTGAGTTCGTACTCGCCGCTGCGATCGGAGAAATAGGCGATCCATTTTCCATCCGGCGACCAGGCAGGGTAACGCTCTGCGATTCCCTGGGTCTCGGTGATATTGCGGATCACACCATTCTCCGCGGGTGCCGAGAAGATATCGCCGCGCGCCTCGAAAAGAACCCGTTTGCCCTGCGGCGAAATGGCGGCGTTTGCCACGCGACTGCTCACGTTTTCTAATCGCGGACGGAGCGTGGCCTTGTCGGTGATGACGTCCACTTTCACCTCGCGGGTTTTTTCCGTGGCGAGATCGAGAAGCACAAGTGCGCCGCCGTTTTCAAAGACGATCTCCTTCGGTCCGATGCTCGGGAAGCGAACGTCGAAGTCTTTATAGGTGGTGACCTGGCGCAGTGATTTCGCGGCAGTGTCGTAGCACCAAAGGTTCGCGCGCTTGGCGGCGTCGCGGTCGGAGAGGAAATACATTTTTGTCGCGCTGGCCCACATCGGCGCGGAGTCGCACGCGTCGTTGTCGGTCACATTTTCGGCTGCGCCGGTTTCCAAATTGAAGAGCCAAACGTCCGGAGCCATGCCGCCGCGATAACGCTTCCACGAGGCGCGGTCGGTGTCGGTCATCGTGTAGGCGACGGTCTTGCCATCGGGAGAAATTGCGGCGAGTTCGCCGTAGGGAATCGCGAGCCGCTCGGCCTCTCCGCCCAGCGCGCTGATTTTGAAGAACTGGCCGACTCGCTCGCTAAAGCTGTCGCGGCGGGAGGCGAAAAGGAGCGACTTTCCGTCCGGCCACCACGCAATCATGCGCTCTGCGCCTCCGTGATAAGTCACGCGCCGCGGCTCGCCGCCGGAAATGGGCATCACGTAAATATCTTCGTTGCCCTCGTAGTTGCCGCTGAATGCGACCTCCCGGCCGTTCGGCGAAAAGTGTGGCCACGTTTCCTCGCCGCGCGGCGAAGAAAGTCGCTGCGCTGTTCCGCCTTCCTTCGGCGCGACCCAGATGTCGCCGGCATAGACGAAGGCGAGGTTCTTTTCCGAGACAGCGGGCATCCGCATCAAGCCCGCGTCGAGAGTGTCATCCGCAAAAGCGGAAATGACGGACGCAACGGCGAACAGTAGAACGGGAAGAGATTTCATGCGGCGCGCAGGAAACACAGTCGGGCCGCGCGCGGCAACGGTCAAATCTTCGCAACGATTCCGAGAACCCCGGGTTAAAGGCATGATGAATCGAGAACGACTGTTACCATTTGGCGCGCTGTTGCTGGCGCTTATTGTGATCATAAAGTGGGTCATTTCCGGCTGGGGGCTCATCACGGTCCATGCGGACGGGCGTTCGCTTTCCGAGGTCATCCGTTCGATCGAGAAACAAGCCGGTATTACGATCCGGACAAATATGGACCCCGGCACACCCACCACGATGCATGTCGATAAAGTGCCACTCGCTGAGGCGATGGAAGTTCTTAGCGCGGTGAGCGATTCGCGGTGCCGGCTCGCTTACGTGCTCGCGAGCGACGCGGCCACGGTCGATGCCGGGATCGCAGCATGGGCCAGCGGACCGAGGCCAGATGGCTGGAAAGTGCTGGAGGTCCCGCTCATGGGTCGCGGCGGAAATGGTGGCGCGGATGCTGCGCCGCTCGATCTGCGCAAGGACGTGTGGACCGTGGAATCGCCCGCAGAGAAGACGTTGCAGGGCTATCTGCAAAACGCGGCGGTGCATGTCTCAGCCGCGTTTGCCTGCCCGGAAGCGTATAATCCCGCTGTGAACAAAGCGCCATCCTCCGGTGAAATCCGCAAGGCCATCCCCGCGCTCGCCAGCGCTGCCGGCGCGAAAGTGAAAGAGATTTTCTTTTTGCAAGGTCGCCCGCCGGGAGCACCTGAGGCGGACGACGAAGAAGGCCCGCCGCGTGGCGGTGGCGGCGGTGGTGGACGCCCAGATTTCGACTTAGTGCGGCAACGGCGCATGAATGAAATCGCGAAACTTCCCGCCAGCCAGCAAGCATCAGCAAAGGCGGAAGTGGAGGAAATGGAGAAGATTTTCGCCGACGTCCGCGGGCTGCCGCAGGAGGAGCGGCGCGCCAAGATGCAGGAGATTTTCAGCCGCCCGGAGATGATGGACCGCATGGACGATCGCCGTCTGGCGCGTGATGAACTTCGCACTCCGGAGCAGCGCCAGAAGCGCTACCAGAAATACGTGGACCGCAAGCGGGAGGCGCAGAAATGATGCGCCGCGACGCTGCTTTTACCCTCATGGAAATTCTCGCAGTGATCACCATCATCGCGCTGCTTGCCGGGCTCGGTTTCCCCGCTTTTCAGAATGCGCGGCAGCGTGCCGATGGGATGACTTGCGTGAACAATCTCCGACAGATCGGCGTGGCGGTGAACGGCTTCGTCGGGCAAAACGACGGTCGTTTCCCGGAAGTCGAGCCGGACCCTCGGCATCCGATTTATCCCACGTCGGAAAACGTGCAGGGACTTCGCAAGACGCTGGAGCCTTATGGAATCACGGAAGCAACGGTGCGGTGTCCGTCGGACGTGAAGTCGTTCAACTATTTCGCAAAGACCGAGAGCAGCTACGAGTGGCGTCCATACATCGACGATGAACTCATGATCAACCCGCAGATCCTCACTCCGCGCGGGCAGTTCACGCGTCCGCTTTCGAAGATTGTCGTGTGCATGGATGTGGAGCGCGTCCACCAGCCGCAGAGCGATTACCGGAGCAAAAAGAACTATCTCTACGCCGACGGCCATGTGCGACCATACACGGAATCCCCGCCGCGGCAGTTGCCGAAATAATCGCTATTTCAGGGCTTTAAGCCTAGAAAAAGCAGTTGGGTCCACGGAAGGAACGGAAGTACACGGAAACCAATCCATTCTGAGAATCCGCGCCTTCACTCGATTGACGAGAGGCGTTGATTTCACAAGCGCCTCTTTCCGTGTCCTTCAGTTCCTTCCGTGGATATTCAACTGCGGTTTTTTGGCTCAAATCTCACGGCGCAAAAAACCGCCGCTCTCTGTCTCCAGAAAGCGGCGGTCGTTGAAGTATTTGCGGCTTCTGCGATTAGATCAGCGCGTCGAGCTTGCTCAGGATCTCCGCCTTTGGCTGGCGACCCACGAGTTGTCCGACGGGCTGTCCGCCTTTGAAGAACAGGAGTGCAGGGATTCCGGTGATCCGGAACTGTGCCGCGAGCGCCTGTGCCTCATCGACGTTTACCTTGCCCACCTTGGCTTTGCCGACGCGCTCATTCGCGATCTCGTCGATCAGCGGCGAGAGCTGGATGCACGGTCCGCACCACGGTGCCCAGAAGTCCACCAGCACAGGGATGGATGAATCGAGCACTTCGGTTTGGAAGTTTGAATCTGTAAGAGTTACAATGTTTGGACTGGCCATAAAATGAATGGTGCGTTCCGGGAGGGGTTCAACAACTCAGTGAAATTTTACTGCGCCAGTTGCGCAGCAGAATACATGTTGTAGGCGAAGAACAGTGCTGCGCCACTGGCGAGGAAGGCCAGAACGCTGAGGACTGTCGAGACGGTGTCAGCTTTTGCGGGTGAGCTGTCCACGCCCATCGTTGTCATCGCTTGGCTGATGGCCGGAGCGGGGACTCTCGAAAGCGGCTGCGTCTGCTGCATCTTGACGGTCGCTTTTGGCAAAGTAGCCGAACCTTTCGACGCGTCGCTCGGAAGATTGATGCGTGCCGTCTCTTTCTTTGGCGAGGCAGGACGGACAGGCGGCGCGGCGATTCCGGACTGGCCGGGTGCCGGTGGTGCTGGCGGACGAATCCCGGATGGCGGCGGTGGAACCGCTGCGGAACCGGCTGGAGGCGCGGGCTTCAGAGGAATAGTCGGCTTGCCGGTGAGCGGCGGCGGCTTTGGCGGCGTGACGCTGCTGAGAGGTTTTGTGATAGGCGCGCCGCTGAGTGTGGGCGGTGGCGGGGTGCCAGAAAGTGGGCGTGTCGCAATTCCGGACGGGGCGGCAGGTGCCGATGGCGGAGCTACGGGCGGTAAGGGAGTGGCTGGTGGTATAACGGAAGCAGGCATTGGAATTTTGGAAGTTTCCTTTTTCGGAACCTGGCTGACAGCAGGCGGTGTGGACGTTCCGGGCACGTTAATCCGGACAGTTTCCCTCTTAATCGAGGGTTGCTCGGTCTTTGGGGGCAGAGTGATCCGAATGGTTTCCTTCTTGGTGGAATCGTCTTCTTGCATGTTTGTTTGGTCGGCCATGGTAGTTCGCGGTGGATATGTTGGTATCTCAGCGTCTCATTCAGGTGTCAACGGGGTTTTCGGTGAAATTCCTGTTCAAGATGGTTTCCATAGGTCCGGAGGCAGGGTCACGCGGGGGTGCGAAGTGATTGAATTATACGTCCTCGATCTTGAACTAATTCGATTCTTAAAGCGCGAAGTAATTCGGAGTGCCTCATAGACTTGATGAAAATCTTGACGTTGCAAATTCGGCGATTCCGAATATCGATACGCCCGCTCAAAAGCGGCTGAATATAACCAATATAATTCCCATCGTATCGCCAACCTGTTTGATTCTACCATTATGAAAATTGCCTTATTTGCCCTCGCACTATCCTTCATGGGGCTGCCCACCCACGCCGCAAATAGAGTCGAGCTGGTAAAAAACCTGTCGCGCAGCGGCGAGAATCCCGCAGGAAAGCTCATCATCGCGTCCGACGGTAAGTTTTACGGGACTACAAAAAACGGCGGCGTGCATGCGTTTGGAAGCATCTATCGGTTTGATCCGGCGCAGGGATCGATCTCCACGATCGCGAGCTTTGGCTCGAATGCGGGCAAGTATCCAAATGGCGAGCTGCTCGACGGCGGAGATGGCTACCTTTACGGCACGGCGAAGCAGGGCAGCTCGATCGATTTTGGGACCATTTTCCGGGTCAAGCTCAGCGATGGCACGCTGACGAAACTTGCGCAGTTTGACGGTGTGAATTCCGGGAAGTTCCCGCTCGGCGGGCTGGTGAAAGTCAGCGGCCGTTACTACGGAGTCGCGAGTGAAGGCGGTGTAAACAATGAAGGCACCGTGTTCAAACTCACGCCAGTAGCCGGATCGAACAATTGGGACCTCGGTGTTTTTTCTCCGTTCGGCGGAACCCTCGATGATCCCGATACGACGGCCGTCGAAACTGTGCCAAACGGGAAAAGGCCTTGGGGCACGCTCGTCGATTCGGGTGGCGGTGTTTTGCTCGGTACGACGGAATTCGGCGGTTTCAATAACCGCGGCGCTGTGTTTAAGGTGCCGACAAGCGGGCCAAAATTGCGGCAAATCGACTTGATTAAACATTTCGCGGGCGGGGCTGCGGATGGCGAGAATCCTCGGGCGGGCTTTTGGAAATCCAACGCCGATGGTTATTTCTACGGAACGACGTATTCCGGCGGCGCGTCGAATTTTGGGACTGTTTACCGCATCACTTCACTAGGGACTAACTTCCAAATCGTCGCCAGTATGGAGGAACTCAAAGGATCGCGCCCGCAGGCGGGAGTCGTCGAACCTCCGGTCGCAGACGGATTCCTTTACACGACCTGTTCGGCTGGCGGCGCGAAAGGATTCGGGACGGTGTTCAAAGTCAACCGCGATAGCAACGGTGCCCCGATCAATCCGGACAACGTCGCAAGTTTCAATAATTCCGAGGGGCAAACCCCGCTGGGCGGACTCGTTTTTGGCAAAGACGGCCTGATCTATGGTGCAGCCGAACAAGGTGGCGCTGGCGGGCTCGGCGCAATCTATCGCGTCACCCCCGGCATCTCGTTGCGCGGTGCCGCCAGCTTTTTCGCCACGGATGGCTCGAACCCGCGCGCCGCACTTACGGCAGGGCCGGATGGGACGCTGTATGGGACGACTTATGACGGTGGTGCATCGGGTGACGGCACGGTGTTCAAACTCGCGCCGGACGGGACTTTCTCGAATGTCGCCAGCTTCACCGGTGGAGACGGCGCGAACCCGCTTTCCCAACTTGTCGTCATGGCGGACGGGACGATTTTCGGCACCACGTATAAAGGCGGGAGCAACGGGCGGGGCACGTTCTTCCGTTTGACGCCGGATGGCACGATCCAGCCGCTCATTAAATTCGCCGCAACCGCTGCACCACTCGGCTTGAATCCCCGCGGCGCGCTCGTTCGGCGGGGCAACGACTTCTTCGGCGTCACCGAAAAAGGCGGCATCAATAACAAAGGCACGCTGTTCAAAATCACCGTGAATCCAATCGGCGCAACACCGCCGGCGACGCTGACGACGCTGCTCGAATTCTCCGGAGTCAACGGCGAGTTTCCATTTGGCGGCCTGACCGATGGGCTGACCAATGGCCTGGACGATTTCTTTTACGGCACCACCACAAAAGGCGGAGCGAACGGCTTCGGCACGTTCTTTAGACTCAGTGCGGCGGGCACCCACACAAAGCTCTACGATTTCACCGACCAGAACCCGACTCCAGCCGGCACCCTCGTAAAGGATTCAGCGGGCATGACCTTCTACGGCACGTCCGACCCTACCGTATATTCACCCGTAGCCGGGCCCGGTGACGGGACCGTATTCAAGGTCACTTCAGCCGGCGCGCTCACGACAGTCTATAAATTTAACGGGGGCACCGATGGCCGCGGGCCGCGCGGAGTCGCGCAGATTTCGAACGGCCTGCTCGCTGGAATCACTTACGGCGCAGACGGATCTTTATTCACACTGAGCACAGCGGGAGGAGTGGTCACGCCGGGACTCGTCTATTCCTTCAACGACGATTTCACTGGCGAACTCCAATCCGCCCGCCCGGAGGCTCCGCCCTTCCTCGCTCCCGACGGCGCAATTTACGGAGTCGCGCAAACGAGCAGTTTCGGCGGCGGCGCGATCTTCCGGATGCTCTTTGGCCCGACTTCAGGAATTACTTCCATCACAGAAACAGCGGACGATTCCGCCATCGCCCGCGGCGTCGTGCATCCAAACGGCGAATCCGCCACGGTGTTCTTTGAATACAGCACGAGCGTTGACTTCACGGCGAATCTGGTCGCCACAACCAGTCAGACAATCACCGGCACGGCTGCCCAAATCGTATCCGCCGACCTCGCCTCGCTCAGTCCCGGCGCGACATATTTCGTCCGGCTAAAAGCGGGCGCCCACACAAGCCCGACATTCATTTTTGGCCCGCCCGTCGCCACGACTGGTGCCTCGTCCGGTGTCGGTAAGAGCGTCGCGACATTGCGCGGCACGGCAAACCCGAATGGCCGCGAAACATCCGTGGTTCTGGAATACGGACCGACGACCGATTACGGCACAGCCGTCACGCTGGCCAGCGCCGGGTCGGGTAATTCCCCGGCGATCCTTGAGTCTGACCTCGTCGGACTCACCCCGCAGCGGACCTATCACTACCGGTTCTCCGCGACAAACGCCGCCGGCACTTCAATCGGTGCAGACGCAACTTTCACCACCGGCCAAAACAGCGCGCCGACGGCTCCAAATCTATTTGGATCGACCACGAGCCTTACGGCGGACATTGTCATCCCGCTGCCATCCGGGCTCGACCCCGACAACGAGGTGCTCACCCTCGCCGTGGAAAACCAACCGTCCTTCGGGATTGTAACGCTGGCCAACAGCACAACGCTGCGCTTTACGCCAACGACCGGCTTCAAAGGTACCGACACGTTCACCTACTCCGTAACCGACCCGAGCCTCGCGAAAGCGATCGGAACCGTCACGATTCGCAATCCGTTCGTCGCGCTGAAAGGCTCATATTTGACCTACCTCACCAACGCCCAAGGCGAGCCGACCGGCGCGGTGAAACTCGCCGTGAGCGCCACCGGCTCGTTCACAGGCACCGTCAGTTTTGGCGGCAACTTCCCGGTGAAAGGCGTCTTCGACCCTTCCAGCGGAAACCGCACGGGCACACAAACCATCACCGTTCAGCGTCCCGGAAAATCGCCGCTCCTCATCGTGCTCCGCATCGACACCACCAGCGAAAAAGGCGTGCTCAGCGGCTCCGTGGGCGACGGAATCTCAACACAAAATATCGTCACCGACTCCCGACTCACGGCAGTCACCGCCGCACCGCAAGCCGGCAAATATACCGTATGGCTCCGCTCGCCGAGCAATCCCGCACTGCCGCAAGGACAAGGCTGGGCGACCCTCAGCGTCTCCACAAAAGGCGCATGCAAGATGGCCGGAAAACTCGGCGACGGCACACCATTCGCAACCACGCCGACGCTCCGTACGACAGACTCGATCCTGCTGAACGTGCCACTTTTCACGACATTGCCCACTGCGAGCCGCGGATACTTTTTCGGCGAAATCACCTTCCGCGACAAACCCGGCAGCGACGCCGATGGGAGCGCAAAATGGAAGCGCGGCCCGCAATCCGCGAGCCTCTATTACCCGCTTGGATTCGGCCCCGAGGCTATCAGCATCGTCGCTTCGCGCTGGGCACCGCTCAGTGCGTTGCCGGGGACGCATCAGCTCGATTTGACAGAGGGCGGCCTCGAAGACAACGAGCCCAACAATCTCCCCGCGCAATTCAACTTCACGCTCGCTAAAACGACCACGGGCGTTGCGAAGGCAATTATCGCCAGCATCAACGTCTCGGAGAAAACCGCGTTCACCGCGAATTTCAAAACCGGCGCGTTCTCCGGCACCTTTGTGCATCCAGACATCGGCGCTGCAAAGCCGCGTGGCTTCTCCGGCGTCCTTTACCAAAAACAGAATACCGGAGTCGGCGTGTTTTTGGGCACGTCCACCAGCGGTCCCGTGCAGATCGACCTTCAGTAGCCGCGTATTCCGCTTTATCCCGCGCCCGCAATCCTGCATGGGTCGCGTATGAAAATCGGGCTCGTTCGGCGCGGATACTCCGGCACTGGCGGAGCGGAGGCATATTTGCTCCGTTTCGCTGAGGCTGCCCGCACGGCCGGGCACGAATGCGTGATCTTCGGCTCCCGGGAATGGGAGCAATGGCGCGGTGATAAAGTGATCGTCGCGGGCCGGACACCGCGCGAATTTGCCGATGCGCTCGACGAAGCACGTCCGCGCGGGCAGTGCGACTTCCTCTTTTCGCTCGAGCGCGTCTGGGAATGCGACGCCTACCGCGCGGGCGACGGCGTTCACGCGGCGTGGCTGGAGCGGCGCGCAAATTTCGAGCAATGGTGGAAGCCCGCGTTCCGGCGATTCCAAAGCAAACACCGCGAAATCGTCGAGCTGGAGAAAGCGCTCTTCACCGGCGGCGCTGCGCGAATCATCGCAAATTCGGCGATGGTTCGCGGCGAGATCATCGCACGCTTTCAGACACCGGCGGAACGCATCTCGGTCATCCACAACGGCATCCCGCCATGGCGGGAAGAGCCCGGTGCTCGCGAGCGCGGGCGAGCCCGGCTCGGCATCGCGCCGGAGCGTTTCACTGTCCTTTTCACCGGCTCCGGCTGGGAGCGAAAAGGGCTGCGCTTTGCGATCTCCGCGATGCCGCAGGACGCCACACTACTCGTCGCCGGCGCGGGCAAGAATCGCGGACTTCCCGCAGCCGAAGACGTCCGATTTCTCGGCCCGCAATCGCGTGC
>JAYTMG010000160.1:0-1496 GCA_043728745.1 Verrucomicrobiaceae bacterium | reverse complement strand
TCGCACACTTCACTGCGCGCCCGCCCAAAGGCGAAATCGTCCTCATTTTTTCCGGAACGGATGAGCGCCCTACTTCGCCTTCCGAGGCTCCAGAATCGCAGCGACGATAAAGCATCCCGCAGCGATGAAAATGCACGAGTCCGCGACATTGAACGCGGGCCACGGATTCGCAAATCGGACGTGCAAATCGAACGACAAAAAATCCACGACGTAGCCGTGGATAATGCGGTCCGTCACATTGCCGAGAATTCCGCCAAGCAGCAAAGCCACGCCCCACTTTGACGGCTTGTCGGTGAAGACGTTTTTCTTCCACGCCACGAGCAGGCCGATGAAGGTCGCCATCGAAAGCAGGATGAAGAACCAATTGTTCCCCGAGCCGATGCTGAACGCCGCGCCAGTGTTCGCCCAGTGGACGATTTGGAACCAGCCCGGAATCACATTCGTCTCCATCGGCAGGAGCGCACCTTTCGCGACCACGTCGGGAAAGCGCTCGATATTCTGCTCGCTCGGAACCAGCGCATAGTGCGTGTAAATCCACCACTTCGTGAGCTGGTCGAGCACGTAAGAAGGGATGGCGATGGCGGCGAGGAATTTCATAGATGATCGTCGAGTCGGCGGCGGATGGATTCGGAGCTTTGCCGAAGATCGAGAACGGCTTGAAAACTGAGCGTATCGCTCTCCGCGCCAGCGAGAATTACTACGACCGGCATTGCCTGATCCGTTCAATTCGCTGCTTCACTTCGTCCCACGTCGAGGCGGTTTCTGGATGCTGCCGATAATGAGCCATTCGCGCTTCGAGCAGCGCCACAGTTGCCGAGTGACTCTCTTCATCGTGACGCGGCAGCCAGTCCTCCCACAGCTCCTCAACGAGTTGCGAGCGCTGTTGCGAATTGAGCTGCATGACTGCTGGAATTGTTTCGAGAATCATGAGCGAAGGTTATCGTTACAGGGCGGGTTTGCAAGGCCGCACAGCCGCTCGGAAAACTTGCTGCGCCACTCGGGCGGTTTCTCGGCTCCATGCTGCACCCAATACTCAGTTACGCCCGCGAGCCTTTCGTCTCGCACGGTGAAAAAGGACGCGGCGACGTAGCGCTCGTCGCCGTGGATTACTTCGATTTGGGAAGTGATGCCACTCACATCAAGCACTCGCAAAGTCCAGCCTTCGGGATACTCGCGGTTCATCGCGATGAAGTTGTCGCGTCCGACAAATCGTTCGGCTGTGTGCGGCCAGATCGCGGTGAAATCAGGCGCCAGTAATGCGTGCGCGGATTCCCATGCTCGCGCCTGGATATGGTGCCAGAACTCGCGAATGATTCGTAGTGGTGCATGCGCCCCGCCTGCATGTGTCTCCCCCGGCGCCTCGCCGGAAGTCCCGCAGGGACTTGGCCCTGCGGCTGGCGGGGCGCCAGCGAAGACTACCGCAGGCGGGGCGCCTGCTCCACTACCAGCGTTCATCCGAGTGCTTCGTCGCAGCGCGCACACACTTCCCGTGCGGT
>JAYTMG010000159.1:0-6383 GCA_043728745.1 Verrucomicrobiaceae bacterium | reverse complement strand
GTGCTCCAAAGCATCAGGATTCCAAGCATGAAGCCGAAGTCGCCGATGCGGTTCATCATGAACGCCTTGTTTGCCGCCTTGCCCGCTGCGTCGCGGGTGAACCAGTGACCGATGAGCAGGTAGCTGCTCACGCCGACAAGTTCCCAGAAGATGAACATCATCGCGAAGTTGTCCGCGAGCACGATGCCGAGCATCGAGAACATGAACAGCGAAAGATGGCCAAAGAAGCGCGCCTTCGACTCGTCGTGCTCCATGTAAACCGTGCTGTAAAGATGCACCAGAAAGCCGATGCCCGTCACCACGAGCAGCATGACCTGGCTGAGCATGTCGAGCTGCACGCCGAACGGAATCTGGAGCGAACCGACGCTGATCCAGCTCACTGCGCTATGAATCTTCGGCAGCGAAAAAGCAGCCAGACTTCCCACAATCCCGAAGAATGCGGACATCGTGGAAACCACAGCCGCAGTCCCATGATTGCGCCGGAACGCAAAGAGGATAAGCACCGCTGTGACGAGCGGATTCAGGAGGATGAACCACGGGATGATTTCGTTGTTGTTCATTTATTGTTGTCCACTAAAGACACGAAAAACACTAAAGAATTACTCATACGCGTAAATCGGCTTGGGTGGGTGATGACTCGTTCCATTTGTCGTTCGCTACAATTCTCTCCCATTGAAGTCCCGGGAAATGTCCGAAATTTACGAGTATGCCGAGCTTCTTTCCGGTGGCTTTTAGGTAGTTCATAACTTGGGAACGGTGGTCGTCAGTGATTTCCGAAACCGCCTTTAGCTCGACGATGATGTCTCCAAAGCACAAGAAATCCGGTTGCAGTTTCGCCTCTAATTTTACCCCCTTGTATTCGAGTTCTATCCAAGGCTTCGGAATCGAGGAAAGTTGACGCAGCCGAAATTCGATTTCCAGACACTCTTGGAAAACGTTCTCATGAAACCCGCTGCCCTTCTCTCGGTACACCTCCAGACATGCACCGACGATCTTGTAGCATTCATCTTTGTAAATTAAGTCAGCCATAGAAAATTTAGTGTCTTTCGTGTCTTTCGTGGACCCCTAAAACTTCAGCGTGGTGATGTCCTCGACGTGCGTCGTCTGCCGGGCGCGGTAGAGTGCGACGATGATGGCGAGACCGACGGCCACTTCGGCCGCCGCGACGGTAATGATGAAGAACGTGAGAACTTGCGCGTTGAAATTCGGCAGACCCTCATTCGGAGTGCCCGCGGCGCCAACATTGAACCGGCTGAATGCTACGAGCGAGAGATTCGCTGCATTGAGCATCAGTTCCAAGCACATGAAAATAATGATGATATTTCGGCGGAGTAAAACACCCGCAAACCCGATGGTGAACAACAGCCCGCTGACCAAGAGATAGTGATTGAGAGTGAGAGTCATTTAGATTTTGGGTCCACGAAATACACTAAAGACACTAAAATTTGTGGCTCTCGCAGTAAGCGTGAGTTCCATGCCTTTGGTGTTCTTCGTGTTTTTAGTGGACATCATTTCAGTTCGCGTTTGGAGATGACGATTACGCCGACGGTGGCGACGAGGATAAGGACGCCGATTACTTGGAACGGCAGGGTGTGAAGCGAGAAGAGCGTCTCACCGACTTTTTGCAAATCGTTGAGCGACTCTCCCGCAGGAAGCTTGAGCTCGGGGAAAGGCTTGTCGCCGCGAGGGTGCCCGCCGAGGACTCCGATGAGCTGCGCGGCAAATGCAAGGGCGACCAGCGCGCCGCCGCCAATTGCCAGCTTGTTGAACTTGCGGCGCTGCTCGGCTTTGAGGTCGAGAAGCATGATGATGAAGAGAAACAGCACCATGACCGCGCCGGCATAGACCACGACCTGGATGCTCGCGATGAAGTAGGCATCGAGCCCGACATAAAGCGCGGCGAGGCAGAAAAAGCTGACAACCAGACTCAGTGCGGAAGCAACCGGATTCCGGTTCGCGACGACACTGATGCCGAAGCCGAGCATAAGGACTGCGAAAAAATAGAAAAGGATCGGGTTCATTATTTCTCCGGGTTCCACTTGTGAACGAGGCCTTTAAACACGCCGCCCAATTCGTAGAGTTTCGCTTTGTTGTGAACCATTTCGCCGCGGGTGATGCCGGTGATGGCGTAATCTTTGCGCAGGTAAATTGCCTGCTCGGGGCAGACTTCTTCGCACATTCCGCAATAGATGCAGCGAATCATGTCGATATCGAATTCCGCCGGACGCTTCTCGACTTTCGCGAACTTGTCGTCCGCAGGGATTTCCATCGGCTTGATGGTGATGGCGCGGGGTGGGCAGATGAATTCGCAGAGCTGGCAGGCCACGCAGCGTTCGCGGTCGTGCTCGTCTTTAACGAGTGTCGGCGCACCGCGATAGTGCTCGGGCAACTCGGCATCCCATTTCTCCTCGGGGTACTGCATCGTGACCTTGGTCTCGCCTTTGATGATCTTTTTGAAGTGACCGAAGGTGATTTTGAGTCCGTTCAGGATGCTCGGCAGGTATGCCTTTTCTTTGAATGTCAGCTCGGGGCGTTGGACGATGTATGCCATGTTATTTGTGGTCCACGAAAGACACGAAAGACACTAAATCGCGGCAGGCGCGACCGCTGGCGAAGCTTGCCTTTTTTTCGTATGTTTCGTGTAGTTCGTGGACGATCATTTACTTGTGAATGCGAGGACTGCGGCGGCGAGGAAGATGTTCGCGAGGGCGATTTCAAAAAGGTAGAGCCAGCCGAGTTTCATGAGCTGGTCGAAGCGGAAACGCGGGAGCGTCCACCGGACCCAGATGAAGAACACGAGGATCAGCGCGACCTTCGCAAAGAAGGCGGTGATGTTCGCGATGCCCCACACCCAATCAGGCAGCGCATGCAGGAAGCCAAGGCCGCCGACTCCGTTGCCGTCAGGGATGCCGGGAATGTGCCATCCGCCGAAGAAGAACACGACCATCAGTGCGCTGCCGACGATCATAGCGGCGTATTCACCAAGGAAGAAGAGCGCGAATTTCATCGAGCTGTATTCGGTGTGATAACCGGAGACGAGTTCGGATTCAGACTCCGGCATGTCGAATGGCAGACGGTTGGTTTCCGCGAAGACCGAGATCATGAAAATGATGAAGCTGATCGTGAGCGGGATGAGCATGAACCAGCGCTCCCAGCTAATCCCCTTCCCCCAAAGTGGAAGGAGCAGCCAGCCGTTGTCCGCCTGATACTGGACGAGATCGCTGAGGTTCATGCTTCCGAAAAGCATGAGCACCGGAATGATGCTGAGCCCCATGCACAGCTCATACGAAATCATCTGCGACGTGCTGCGGATGCCGCCGAGGAATGGATACTTCGAGTTCGACGCCCAGCCTGCGAGGACGATGGCATAGACGCTGCAACCGGTCACAGCGAAGATTCCAAGTACGCCGACATTCACATTGGCGATGACCATTTTCTCGCCAAAGAGCGAACTGCCAAACGGAATGAACGCCAGCGAAACGAGCGGCAACATCGCAAGACACGGCGCGAGCCAGAAATAGAAATGTTTCACACCGCCCGGCGTGAAATCCTCCTTAAGGATGAACTTCATCGCATCGGCGATTGGTTGTCCGAGACCACCAAGGAAGAGTTGCAAATCCTTTTTAAATCCGAGCAACGTGGTGGGGAACCCGGTGCGGTTCGGGCCGACACGATCCTGAATGGCGGCGCTGACGCGACGCTCGGCATAAACGGTGTAGCTAACGAGTGGAAGGACGACGAGGAAGATGACGAAGATCGCCTTGCCGGCGGCCCACAGAATCATTTCCCACGGAATGCTATCGAAGAATGCGAGCGTGGTCATTTCGTTTGGATATCCACACCGAGGTCGCCGATGCGGCTGAGAGTGAGCCCGGCGAGTGCGGGAGTTTCGTTGGCCATTGCTTTAAAAACGTCCTCGACGCTGTGCAACCCGTTGCTGCCGCTGACTGCGAGGATCAAGTCGCGCAGAATCTCCCAATCATCCCGTGCACTTCCCGGCGCTACGACGGCGCGATTGAGGCGCTGGAGCCGCGATTTCAAATTGATCATCGAGCCGCGCTTCTCGCACCACGCAGCGGCGGGAAGCAGTATATCGGCGTGAACGGTCGTCTTGTTCGGCAGGATGTCCGCGGCGATCACTGTGTCGAGTTTCGCGAGGTCGGCTTCCGAGAGCCCGGCTTTCGTGGCGTCTTCGCCGAATGCGATCAGCGCTGTGATGCTGCCGTCCTTAATGCCGGCGACGATTTCCGCAAGCTGTCCGGTGGCGACTCCAAGGAGCTTCGCGCCGGTGGTGTTTGGATTGCGATCGGCTGCGATGAGCATTCCGTCCGATTCACCCGTGCGAGGCAGGATGTCCACTTTCGCATCCAGTGCCGATGCGAGCCTTTTCACGAGGAAGAGTTCCTCGTTTGTTGCGCGTCCGCTGGCGATGATCGCGACGCGTCCCGCGTTCCGCTTCAGCGCTTCCGCGGCAAGGTTTATTGACTGCTGCCAGCTTGGTTTTTCATCCCCGAGTTGCGGGCGAACGACTGGCTCCGTGAGCCGTGCGGGGCTGGACACGAACTTGAAATTGAGCCGGTGCGAGTCTGGCAGCCAGCAACCGTTCACCGCCTCGTTATCGCGCGGCGTGATACGGTAAATGACGTTTTCGCGCGAGCCGATGGTTATATTGCTGCCGGTGCCGCAGTTGATATCGACCGTGTTCGTTTCCTTCAAAAACCACACGCGCATCTTGAAGCGGAAGTCCGACGAAGTCAGCGCGCCGACCGGGCAGATATCCACGGTGTTGAGCGAGTAATTATGATCGAGAATCCTGTCGGGATGCGCCGCAATGCTGTTGAAAGTGCCGCGGTCCACGATGCCGAGCACGTCGTCGTTCGCGACCTCTTTCATGAAGCGAATGCAGCGCGTGCACAGAATGCAGCGTTCCGCATCAAGCGTGACACGGGGGCCGAGAACGACGGACTTCGGCTTCTTCACTTTGCGCTCCAGGAATCGCGATGACGCATTGCCGTGCTCCACGGAAAATTCCTGCAACTTGCACTCGCCCGCCTGGTCGCAAATCGGACAATCGAGCGGGTGGTTGATGAGCAAAAACTCCATCACGCCCTGCCGCGACTCGCGCACCATCGGCGAGTTTGTGCGGATGCCCATTCCCTCGCTCACGTCCTGCGCACAGGAAATCTGCGGGCGTGGAATCCAGCCGATCTCCGGCTTTCCGTCCTCGCCGATGATCGGCTTGCGGTCCGGCGTCATCTTCGGCGAACCCATCTCGACGAGACACATCCGGCAATTTCCCGGCGATGTGAGCTTCGGATGATAGCAGTAATGCGGAATCAGTTTCTCCGCCTGGCGGCACGCCTCGATGACGCGCGTGCCCTTTGGAAATTGCAGCCAAACGCCGTCGATTTGGACGTTGATCATCTGGACTTCGGTGGTGGTAGCGGTGGACATTCGGAAAATCAGGCGGCTAGAAATTGTTCGGGCGACATCGCAACATGCGGGGCATTAGCCAGAATTCCGCCGTCGGTTGTGACAACTTTCGTTCGCTTTTCCTCCGCCAATGCGATGTAGCAACTGTCGTATGCAGAACACTTCGTTCGCTCACTAGCAGCGAATACGTCGTGCAGATTGCTGTCGTAATCCGAATCCCGCATCAGCGACCGTGCTAGATAAATTGCACGGAGTGCGTCGTCATCAGTTAGACGCGAAGCTCTACGGAATTTCAGCATGACGCTGATGAATTCCGCCTGCCAAAGCTTGGGTGCAATCCATGAACGGTCTTTTCCAAATAGTGCTTTGGCAACAGCGGTTCCATCGCTTTCGATCGAATAAGCAGCAATGAGATTAGCGTCTGCGACGATCATCGGCGTGCCTCCTTGATCGCGTCGTTGATTTCCTCGGATGAGATAAAGACACCGCGGGAAGCGAGGTCGCGATGAAACTCATTCACCGCTTTCAAAAGTTCGTCTTTGTCTTCAATAAGCGGGAGGTTTGCCCAATCCACCTTTTTCACTTCCGACGCATCTGCCTTTTCGGCGATTGCGAGTTCAAGCAACTCGACAGACTCCTCCTCGACCGTATGCCCGTGACTGCGTGCAGAAACTTCGATGCGCTTCAGAACTGGATCAGGTAATTCGATTGTGAGTGTAGCCATATCCACGATTATCCTACTTCGTCGCCGCCTCCGCCATGATTTCCTGCGAGTTCCCGCGCGGTGCCGGCATGGATTCGATCTTCTCGTTTTCGACCAGTTCCGTCGTGATGTATTCCGGCGGCATCGGCGGCGGGAGCGGCTTTTTCGCTTTCACTGCGAACTCCTCCGGGAACTTCGCCAGGAAGCTCTGAGTCGGCCATGAACAGGCTTCGCCAAATGCGCAAAT
>JAYTMG010000158.1:0-34764 GCA_043728745.1 Verrucomicrobiaceae bacterium | reverse complement strand
CGGCAACCTCCTGGACATTGTCCAAATTACAGCATCAAGCGTCGGCAACCTTTCGTTCACCGACATCGGAGTGGCGGGCGGCGACTTCAATCTACCGATTCCTTCGAATGCCGGCATCGCATTCAAGGACGTCACGCTGTTCAGCTACGACTCCGTCAATGGCTTTACTTCGAGCCCGGAATTCAACCCGGAGTTCACCGGACTCGGTTCGCTGACGAACTTCCGCAGCCTCGATTTCGGCAAGATCTTCGACATCGTCATCGACGGTATAAACTACCTCGCAAACACGGATCAGTTTGGTTTCCTGAACTACGAGATTCCCGTAATCAACGTCTCGCCACTCGACTTCCTGAACTACGCAAAGGAATTGAAGGATGCATTCACGGAAGCAAAAGACGGAGACGCATCATCGCTCCAAAAAGTCGAACGCAACATCGAAGACCTGCTGAATCTTCCGGCAGACGCTCTCACCATCGACATCGATCCGACGAACTCGAACATCGTCCGGTTTAGCCTCTCATACGAAAAGAGCCACAGCGATACCTTTGGGCTCAACATGGACCTTCCTGCACTGGCCGCCTTGGCAGGTGTGGACCTCGCCGGAACTTTCGGAACACTCACCGACCTTGTGGACCTCAGCGCCACGGGAAATATCGAGTTCAGCGCATACGCGAAGGCGACCCTCAATATCGGCATCGCGTTTACACCAAACGCAAATCCCCTGCTCCCTCCAGGCGTTCATGGATTCCTCTACGACACATCCGGCATCGAACTCGGACTCCGAGTGTTCGGCCAAAACCTCAACTTCACCGCAGCAGCAGGCGGCTTTGGGCTCGCGGTTACGGACGGCATCGTTCTTCTCGATAGCGATGGAAAACTCGATGTCACCGGCAAAAACAACGTTGCCGATGGAGTCGTGGACAACGACTACGCGACCCTCGATTTCGGCCTCAAAGACATCGCGGGCGGGCACTATACTTTCGACACATTCAAGAGCACACCTTACTCGGACCTCTTCGCAATCACGGGGAACGGCAAGCTCGAAGCCACCCTGCCAGTCGAAGCAATCACGCCGTTTGGAAACATTTCACTCGATGCGCCGATCGTCATCAAAGCGGACAGCCTCTACAATTTGATCGTCCGTCCGCCCACGATCAAACCAATCACAATCACCGCGCCGGACATCCGCGATTTCATCCCGGAAACACCCGGCATCATCCAACTCCTGCGCGATCCGTCCATCCTCCTCGATGGCGTGGACAATGCACTTTACCGCATCCAGCAGGGACTCGACACACAGACCGCGCAGAATCTGCCGCTCATCGGCAATCGCCTCGGCGAAGGCGCGCAGATGATCGAGGAATTCCGCACAGGACTGCTCGCACGGCTTACAGAGCAACTCCGCGGCGCGGGCGATAAGATCCTCGACAACATTCAGGATGCGATGTTCGGCCTGCTCCACAACGACCTGCACATCCTGAAGGACATCAACGGCGACGGCTCGGTCACCAAGGCCGACGTCGGCTACACCTTCCGCAAGGTGGATGGGACGATTTGGGTGGACGGCGTCGATGCACCGAAAGACTCGGATGCAGTCCAGTTCAACTTTCATCTCGGGCAGAAATACACGGCTCCAATTCCCGACCTCAAAGTCGATTTCGCAGTTCCCGGACTTGCCCTCAAGATCGACGCCACGCCTACCGTTTCGATCTCGTGGGATCTGTTCTTTGGCTTTGGCGTCAGCGTCACAGACTTCTTCTACCTGACCACCGACCAGACCGCCTACAAGGACGCGAATGGCAAGGCCGTTCAGAACGAACTGGAGGTCAACTTCGATGTCTCGCTCACATCGGCGAATGCAAAAAGCCCGGCCAAGGCCGAGGGACAATTGTTCTTCCTGGAGCTCGAAGCTGTGGATGCCAAGTTCGCGGATGGCAAAGTCGCGGACACATCCTACAGCGCGTTCAACGGCAAATTTGCAGTCAATCTCCAGGAGCCAAACACGGACCCTGCGAAGAATGACGGGCGGCTTACGATGCCCGAGTTGTTCAAGCGCGGCGGCGCTCAGAAGCCGCTCGTCGCATCGCTCACTGCGAGTGCAGATGTCGATCTAGCGCTCACCATTCGGTTTACGGACATCGCAGCGACCACCAGCATCAACGAAGGCAAGGTGTTCCCAAAAATCTACGCTGATTTCCAACTCGATTGGGAATGGGAATACGGCAAGGCAGTCCAGAAACCGACGGTCGGGCTCTACAATATCAATCTCGATCTCGGCAGCTTCATCTCCGATTTCCTCGGACCGATTGCGGACAAAATCAACGACATCATCAAGCCGTTCGATCCGATTCTCGACGCACTGAAAACGCGCATTCCAGTCCTCTCGGACTTCATGGGCCGCGACTACACAGTGCTCGATCTCGCGGCGGACTTCGGCGACGTCGATCGCCGATTTATCGACGCCGTTTATGACGTCCGATCGCTCATCGGAACAATCGCTGAAGCGAATACTGAGGCGCAAAACCTCGGCACCCCGATCACGATCTTCATAGGGAATCTGCCCGACGTGAACAACATCAGCACCGCATACGGCGGACTGCTCGACCTCGTCAAATCTGGCCAGTCCGCAAGCGCAGCAGCCTCCTCCACACTCGCCGGCGGCAGCAGCCCGAAGACGGCATCCGCATTCACCAAGGCGACAAGCGCAACCGGTGGCGGCTTCCAGTTCCCGATTCTCAAGCCCGCCAACATCCTCAAGCTCCTCACGGGCCAAGGCGATGTTACCCTCGTTGCTTACGAAATTCCGAAGCTCCAAGTGGAAATGGAGATGATGCAAAGCTTCTCCATCTTCGGACCTCTCGTCGGAACCTTCCGCGGAAAAATCGGAGCGTGGATGGATCTCGCAGTCGGCTTCGATACGAAAGGACTGAACCAATACAAAATCAGCGGAGACCCGATCGACGTGCTCGATGGATTCTACGTCAGCGACCGCGCCAACGCGGACGGCACGGGCGACGACGTTCCCGAAGCCGGACTCTTCGGCGAAATTGCCATCGGCGGCGGAGTCAATTTCGCCGTGGCCCGCGCAGGCATCGAGGGAATCTTCCGCGCGACTGCGGACCTCGACCTCAACGACCCGAATGACGACGGAAAGATCCGCGCAAGCGAGATCTACTCGCTGCTCACCTACAAGACACCCGATGGAAAATCCTACGGCCCGCTCAACCTCGGCAGCATCACGCTCAAAGGCACCGTCGGAGCACGCGCATACGTCGATATTTTCGCCCTCGTGAAATGGAAGACCGTGTGGAGCTACAGCACGCCGACTATCACGGTCTTCGAGAAGACGTTCTCCGCACCGCGTCCGCAGCCAACGCTGGCGGAAGTCAGCGGCGGAGTTCTAGCGCTCAATGGCGGCCCGACAGCCGCGGACCGCGACTTCGGCTCCACAACCGATGTTGGCGAAAGCTACACCGTCAGTTCGAGTGGCGGGTCGGTCACGGTGCTGTTTAACAACACCGGCATCAGCCAGACCTTCACCGGCGTCACTTCCCTCTCGTTCTCGGGCGGAAAAGGCGACGACGTTCTCGACGTTCGCAATTTCGAGGGAAGCGTCACGTTCGATGGCGGCGAAGGCAATGATACCGTCTATACCGCAAAGGGCGGCGGCACCTACTCGTTGGGCGCGGGCAACGACACGGTTTTTGGCGGAGTCGGAAATGACAAAATATTTGGTGGCGAAGGAGCCGACGAAATCTACGGCGGCGACGGAGACGACGTCATCGAAGGCGGCGCAGGGAACGATGTCCTCGTGGGCGGAAAGGGAGACGACACCTACGTCTTCGGAAACGGTTGGGGAACCGACGGCCTCGACGTGGAGAACATCGTTTCGAATACCTCAACGCTCGGCGCTGCCGGAGCGGCCGGTAACGACACGCTCGACTTCTCCAAGACCACCGCTGCGCTCACCATCGCGGTGGGATCGACAACAAGCCGAATTACACAGGGCAAGAACAGCCTCACACTCAGCGATGAGGGCGGCACCGTCGGCAAGATCATTGCAGGCTCCGCAGAGGATCAAATCACGATCAATTCGAGCAAGAACGCCCTCATTCTCGATGGCGGCGAAGGCGCGGATACCTACAGCTTCGGCTTCGGGCGCATCGCGGGTGAGATCACGATCGAAGACACCGGCGGAGGAAGCAACGGCCACAACGACGATCTGCGCGACACGATCGTAATCACCCCGCTGATCTCCGCCCCAATTACACTTTTTGATGCGAAGGTCACATCTGCCGTTGCAGCATCCGGCAGCGAACCGGCCCGGAATGAACGTGTCAATTTTGGCAACACCATCGAGAACATGATCATCGATGCGCCGAAATCGGCAATCACCGTCGGTGATGCGCTCGACTTCATCGGCGAAGTACGCCTGAAGGCCCTCTCGGCAGACATTTCGAACAGCGTCACCGCAAACCACATTCGGGTCGAATCGAAAGCCACAGTGGACATCGCGGCCTACCTAAACGGTCGCTACGACGGGAATATCGAAGTCATCGTGAGCGGGGGCGACATCCTGCTGAGCGAGCAGGTCCTCTCCAGCGCGGGCCTGTCGAGCACATCAGGCGACGGCGGCGGAGTCATCCAGCTCATGAGCATGGGCGGCGAGATCAAAGCTACCGGCGGCAATGTGAAGGCTACCGTCGGTTCGTTGTTGCTACTCGGCACAAAAGGCAGCATCGGCACCGCAGCCGCACCAATCGAAACCCAAGTCCTAAACATCGCAGCACGCACCACGGGCGAGGGCACGGTTTACATCATCGAGGAAGACGGCGTGAACGTGACCGAAGTGGCCGGCATCAAGGGGCTCAACGTCAAGACGGGCGATATCACGCTCCTTAACAAAACCAACGGCCTCCGCTTCATCGAAGGTGCGAAGTCCGGCGGCGGAGACCTCACTTTCACCAGCGATATCATCCAAATCGACGCCGACCTCGAAAGCAGCGGCAGCAAAGGCGGCGGCGACCTCACGGTGCAGCCCGTGAACACCAATGTCGAAATCGGCATCGGCGATGGACGCGCAGGAAAATTCACTATCGGCTCCAGCGAAATCGGACACTTCATCGACGGATTTGCCTCGATCAAAATCGGGCGGGATAACGGAACCCATCAAATCAACATCGGCGACGTGGAGTTCACCGACCCGCTGTTCATTCGGAACCCGATCTTGGGCGGCCACGTCACCCAGGATGGCGAGATCGTCGCCTCGGGCAACGGCTCCATCACGGTCCTCGGCTCGGGCCATACGATCACGCTCGCGGATCAAACTTCGACGGGAACCATCAACATTCTCGATAGCGCGATCGTGAACATTCCCTCCGTCACACTCACATCGACCGGCTCGGGAATTAATATCAACTTCGACGTCGATGGCACAGCAGGTGGAGCGACAGAAACGCTGACGCTCGACGCGCAAGGCGGCGCAATCTTCATCCAGGGCAACATCGGCGCCAACGCCCGACTCGACACGCTGATCATCAAGAACGCTACGAGCGTCCAGTTTGAGGGTTCCGTAAACGTGGGCGTGCTCACGTTGGAAAATGTTCCCGGCTTTGTGACCATCAAAGGCAACGTCACTGCGGATAGCATCGAGATCCAGACGGCTGGCACAGTGGACTTCCGCAGCGCGGTTTCGACGACCGGCAGCATCACCCAGACGACGGGCTCGGTCAGCACCGTGCTCTTCCAAGGCTCCGTCAATGCGGCCAGCATCGATCTCGAAGCGACCACCTTGCTCGACTTCGTCCAATCCGTCACAGCTCCCACGATCAACGTTAAGACAACCGGACTCGCTGGCGACATTCAGTTCCGCCAGAGCGTGACGGCCTCCGCATCGATCACCGCGAACTCGCAGGACGACATCACGTTCAGCGGACCGGTTTCGGCGGGCACTTTGACGATTCCAAACGCGGGCGATCTTTCGTTCCAGGCATTCACGGAAATCACCGGCGCTCTCGACGTGCAAAACATCAACGGGACGAGCAGTTTCGCATCCGTCAGGACCGGCACCATCAGCGCAAACGCTGCAAGCATCGGCTTCACCGGCTCGCTGACGACACTCACCGCAAGCGCTGTCAATACGATGACGGCCACCACTGGCACACTGACGGTCAATGGTTCATTGACGTCGGCAGGAATACTGGAAGCGAGCGCTGCGGGTCTCATCTCGATTGTGGGATCGGCCTCCGCAAAATCCGCTCAGTTTGACGGCAACAGCATCAGCTACCTCAACTTTACCACGGTCAACGATCTCGCGCTAACAGCGGCGGCAAGCGGAAGCATCACAGCCGCATCCACGACGACAGTCGGCGGCAACATGACGATCGCTCGGGCGAATACGGTAACACTCACCGGCGCGACCAACGTCACGGGAATCTTCACGCAATCCGAGTCGATGGGATTGGCCGCTGGCACGACCACGCTTGGCCCGGTCAATGCAGCATCCACAAACGTCGCTGCGACCAACATCAGCCTCGCTGGAGCCATGACCACAACGGGCGGCAGCACTCTAAAAGCCGCCACCACAGGAACGATCACAGCAAACGCTGGCGTGACCACCACGGCTGGAGAGTTGACCGTTTCGCAAGCAGGCTCCGTGACATTCAACGCCGCTGTTGATGTCACCTCCGCATCCATCACTTCGGCGCAGTCTATTGTCGTCGCAAACGGATCTATCTTTGCAACCGCAACGACTGCAAACTTCACCACGACCAGCCCGAGCATTGGCGAGATCAAGTTCACCGGCCAATTCAACATCGGCACAAATGCTACCATCAACGCGGCCCGCGCGCTGACTTTCCAAGACTCGGTCACCGTCGCTGGTTCGCTGAATGTGCCGACTGCAACAAGCATCACACTTTCCGGTGTGACCTCCGCTGCAAGCGCGACACTCACCGCCGCAAATACGATCTCCGTTGGAATCGGCGGCGTCAGCACTACAAGCGGCATCCTGACATTTGCGACCATCGCAGCAGGCGCTGGCAACGGCGTCACGGCATCAGGGCCGATTGGTGCAGCCACGGTCCTCACCGTCGTTACGCCGCGAGGCCTCGCATTCAACGACACCGTCACCGCCGCAAGCATCTCTCTCGATGCTGCGTCGATTTCGTTGCCCGCCACAGTTGAAGCGAGCGGCGCAATCACGCTCCGAGCTGCTGCCACGGGAAATATCACCGTGGGAGCAACCCTCACCAGCACCAGCGGCGACATCACCATCAATCGCGCAAAGGACGTTAGCTTCACTGGCCTCGTCTCCGCTGCAAATGTTGCCATCGGCAGCGGTGCAAGCCCGGCCATCGCAAGCATCGCTATCGGCGCAGGCGGAATCCTCACAACGAGCAATATCGCGCTCGTCACCACGACAAGCGGAGTCGGCAACGCAATCACCGCTATTGGACCAATCTCCACTGGGGTAGCGGCGACCGTGACAATCACATCGCCACGCGGCGTGGACCTCGACGGCATCGTCTCAACGGGAACGCTGGCCATCACAGGCGCGGCTGTCTCCACCAGCGGCACGATCACCACGGTGACGAGCACGCTCTCCAGCACTACTACGCTGAACATCGGCGCAAACATCGTGGCCGCTGGAACACTCACGGTCTCGCAAGCCACGGACGCATCGTTCCTCGGCAAAGTCACGGCGGCTACATTTAACGTCAGCGGCACGACGAATCTTACTTTGAATACGGAGCTTTCCGTTTCCGGCAGCTCAACGATCAACACCACTGGCGATGTCTCCTTCCTCGGCAAAGCCACAGTCACCGGCACGCTGAATATCCCAAGCACGACGGACGTGAACTTCGGCGGACTTACAGCCGTCGGTTCCGTGGCAATCGGCGCAACCTCGGCGCGGAGCATTTCCACGTCGCTCGCAGGATTCACGGCAGCTACGAATGCCACGTTCACAGCACGCGCAGCCGGAGCATCTATCGCCTTTAACGGCCCGGTGACCGCTACCGCCGGAACGCTCGCAGTCAATACGATCGGCACATTTACCGCGTCATCGTCCGTTAGTGCGGACGTGCTCACCGGCAACGCAGCAACGTTCAGCTTCACCGGTCCCGTGAGCTCCGATGTTGGGGACATCACACTAGACGTGGAGACGACCGGCGCAGGCCAGATCAACTTCAGCAACACATTGACCTCTGCCGTCGATGCGAAGATTGGCCGCACTCGCGCCCCGCTCTCCATTTCGATGCAGGGTGCCGCGAACAGCGGAAGTGATTTGCTCGTCCGCGCGTCGCAAACCATCAATGCCGCGAGCAGCCTCACCGCCACTCGCGATGTATCGCTTTCCACTTTGACCGCAACCGCTGGCGAAGCCCGCGTCCTCGGAACGGTGCAAGCTGGCCGCGACCTGCTGATCGACGTGCCGCGTGATACCTTCTTCCAGTCCGTCGTTACCGTCGGCGGGAATACGCAGATCGGAACCGCGCGAAACCTCCAGTTCCAGGCGCCGCTCAACATCACCGGCATTCTCACCCAAATCGACGGAACTGGAACCGCCAGCTACGTGTCCATCACAGCAGCCAGCGCAAGCGTGAGCTCGGCAAGTATCCTCGTCACCGGCGCTCTCACAACGACCACTGGAGACGCCGCATTCATCGCAGCGGCAAACGGCGACCTTACTGTTTCCGGCCTCGTCAATGTGGCAGGTCAACTTCGCGTGGACCGCGCGGACGATGTGAGCTTCGGCTCCGCTGTCACCGCAGCATCCGTGGACTTCGGCGACACCTCGGTTCGCACCATCAACTTCAGCAACACGCTGAACGCAACAGTCGGCGCAATCGAACTCGCCGCGACCGGCAGCGTCTCAATATCCGGCGCGACCCAAACACCTGCGGCGTTCAATATCATCAACGGCACCGTCGTCACACTCGGCGGCGCAGTGACCTCGAATCTCGCGACGTTGCACGCGACCTCGCTCTCTACGACAGGCTCCATTTCGGGAACGACCGGCGTGACGATGGACTTCACCGGAGCAATCAATGTGACGGGCGGCATCGCTGCAACGAGTGGCGCGTTTACCGTCACTCAAGCCGCAGCAATCGCCATCACCGGCACAGCCAGCGCGCTCTCAGCAGACATTAACGGCGCATCACTCACCATCGGAGGCGCATTCACCACGACGACCGGCAGCGCAACGCTGACCACCAGCGGCAATATCGCACTGAATGGCGACGGCGACTTCGCAGGCGCACTCATCATCGACCAAGCACTCGGCGTGATATTCGCGCAGGACATCGACGCCGCGAGCATGACCGTGACGAATACCGCATCGCTCACGGCCAAGGGCGTCACCACGCTCACCGAAGCAGCATCCATCAGCCTCACGGGCGACCTATCGTTTGAAAAAGACGTGACCGCAGGAACCTCGTTCACAGTCCCCGCTGTTCGCGACGCCTCCTTCGGCGGCAAGCTTACTGCGCAAACAGTGAACATCGGCGCGACACTCGCCCGCATCATTACATTCAACGGCAACGGCCTCGCAGCCACCGGCGATGTGACACTCAACTCAAACGTCGCAGGCGGCGGCGTAAACTTGAACTCCGCAATCGAAAGCACGACTGGAACGCTGAGCATCACATCACTGACTCCGCTCACGACGACATCGTCCTTGCGCGCAGACCGCATCGTAGCAGTCGCCTCGGGAATCAATCTCGGCGGACTTCTCAATGCAGACGGTCTCGGAGCAATCTCAGGAATCGCACTCGACGTTCTGACATCCGGAAGCGGAACGATCGTCCTCACCGGCATGGTGAACTCGGCATCCGACATCGCAATCGGTCAGTCCACCCGCCCTGCATCCGTGAACCTCGGCGGTGTGACGAATGCCAGCAACAATCTGGACATCTCCGCAGCAGAATCCATCTCGCTCGGAGCGAATGTCTCCACCACCAACGGCGACATCTCACTCACCAACACAAGCACGACGCTCGGCGAAATCCGCGCCCTTGCAGGAATCACCAGTGGCAGTGACTTCACCATCAGCGCGGCCCGCGACGCCATCTTCCAAGGTGCCGTCATCGTCGCCGACAACGCGACCATCCTCACCGCTGTGAACTCGCTCTTCCAGTCCACGCTGACAGTGGGAAGTATTCTAAGCCAAATCGCGGGAACCGGGACGACGACATTTGCATCCGCAATTGCCGCCTCCACAGACCTGAACGCGACGACTATCATCGCGAACGGAACCTTCACTGCATCGACCGGCAGCGCCATCTTCACCGCCGCCGCAAATGGCCGCGTAGAACTCACCGGCGCACTAAACGTCGCCACGTCGCTCATCGTGGATCAAGCGGCGTTCGTATCCTTCGGCGCAAGCGCGATTGCAGCAGACGTGAACATCACCGCAGATCAACTCAGTGTCATTGGCGACCTCCGCGCACAGACAGGCAATATCTCCATCGTCACGACGGACGACGTGACCGTCGGCGGCCTCACAAACGCGGCGCAATCGCTCAGCATCACCGGCTCCGAAGATGTAACGCTCACCGGCACAGTCACCGCACAGAATGTCACGGTAAACGCTGTTTCCTTCCTCGCTGGAAATACAGTGACCACGACGACTGGCGACCTCGACTTCACGACAAGCGGCAACATTCGCATCGTCGGCGTGGCCACAGTGGCGGAAGACCTCGTGGTTCACTCCGCTGCAAACGTCACATTCCAGGGCCAGACGAACGTGGCCAATGAACTCCGCCAAATCGACGGAACAGGCGTCATACGTTTTGAAGGTGTGACGGAAGCGGCGAGCATCTCAGTCAAATCCGCACAGCAGTTTGTTGCGGGCAGCACGCTCCGCGCGCTCAGCGGAAACATCGTGGTAGAGTCCGATGAAATCGACTTCCTTGGAGGCACAAACACCGTTCAAGGAACCGCCGAACTGATCCTTCGTTCCTACCTCGCAGGCACGACCATCGACATCGGCTCACCAACGCCAAGCGGCGTCCTCGACCTCTCGGACGCGGACCTCAACACCCTGCGCGACGGCTTCACACAAATCACCATCGGACGCGCAGAAGACGCAACCGGCGCAATGGTCATTGGCTCCAGCCTCTTCAAAGACAACACCGCTTTCCACGCAGGCAGCATCACGGTCGAGCAGAACAATCTCGTCGGCCAGCAGCTCACCATCCTCGAGTCGCTCGAAATGACCGCGCGCACTGGAAGCATCACATTAAACGACGATGTCGATACCACTGACGCCACGCTGATAGCCAGCGACAACGTCACGGTGAATCGGACGGTGCAAGCGCCAGACTTCATCACCGTCACGGCAGGAACCGATGGCTCGGGCAGCATCAGCGTTACGACGAACGGCACATTGGAAGCATCCACGGCAGGCGCGGATATCACCCTCACCGCCGGCGCTCTTGGCGGCGACATCATCATCAGCGGCCTCGTTGCTGGCGACGACGACCTCATCTTCACCGCCGCGTCCGGCGCAATCAGCCAGCCGAGCGGCCTGACGCTGGGCACCGACCTCATCGCCATTGCCGAGGACGGCATCCAACTCACCACGCAGCTCGACCACATCAAGGCCCGTGTCACCGGAACCGGCGACCTCGTCATCAACGACACATTCGCCGACGCTGCGCACTTCCTCGACCTCGGCTCCGCAACCGACACAGCCGACGGCCTCTTCACCGCAGACGGCGATATCAAAATCCACGTCGCCGCGAACGCAAACGCGTTCCGTGTCGAAGCGACAAATGGCGGCATCTTCCTGAACGTCGAAGGCGATGTATTCGTCGGAACCGTGAACGGCTCACCGAGCGTCATCACCGGAACCATCCTCCTCGACGAGGACCGCGTGACGTTTGGTGCGAACATCGAGTTCGCTGGAAATATCCGTCTCCTCCGCGACATCACGATGACCTCAAACGGCGGCGACATCCTCATCAGCGGTCGCGTCAACAGCACCATCGGCAGCAACTTCAAACTGACGCTCAACTCCGGCAGCGGTGACATCTTCATCGGCGGCCCGATCGGCAGCGGCGGTCCAGCCCCGGTGCCAATCGGCGACCTCACAGTGGTCGAGGCAAACAGCGTCGTCTTTGGCGACGAGACGCTCGACCAAGCCAGCATCCGCGTGATGGGCAACATCGAGATCAATGCAAACGCCGTGGAGTTCAACTCACCGAACAACTCGGTGCGCACGCTCAACGGCGGCAGCGTGCTACTCCTGCCGCTCAGCACATCGGTCGCCATCGACATCGGCGCGCCGACTGGCGGCTCGGCAGTCTTCGCACTCGGCGACGACGACCTCTCCGCACTCGGCGACAGCTTCTCGCTCATTACCATCGGACACGACGGCGGCACGCATCCGATCACCATCGAGTCCGCTCAATTCCGCGACGACCTCGTTCTTAATGCAGACACGGTCAGCGTGCTTTCATCACGCTCGGCCCAGTCGGTGAACGGCCTTTCGGTTGTCAATGGCAGCGACGACAACAGCATCACCATCAACGCCCGCACCGCATTCACACAGGAGCGCCGCGCGACGGTATCCGCTGGTCGCTTCGGCGACATCGTCATCACGTCCGACACGATCGTCCTCGACAGTGCAAATCGCAATATGGTCCGCGGCTTCGGAAATCTGGTCCTCCAGCCATTCAGTGCCAGCCAGGCGATCACGCTCGGCAGTAACGGCACAGCGACAGACTTCGACCTCAGCACTGGAGAAATCGCAGCTCTCGGCAATGGATTCCGCCAAATGACAATCGGCCGCGCGGATGGCGCGCACACCATCGTCATCGACGGCAGCCTGAACTTCGCAAACCCGATTACCATTCAGGCACCGCTCGGCGCAGGCAACATCGACATCGGCAACGCTAACTTCCCCGTCCTCGTCCAAACCATCAGTGCCGGCGACCGCCTCTCGCTCATCAGCGCAGGCGACATCCACGTAAACGCCACACTCGCATCCACCGGATTCGGCAACATTGATTTGCAGTCCGATGGCAACATCACAGTCGGCATGCAACTCACGCTGAAAAACCCGAAAGCCGGGCTCACCACGCAGGGCGGCAACGTCAATCTCAACGCCGACAACGTCACCATCGGCATGATGATCACCGACAAGAAAATCCTCGGCACCACAGTCCTCACGAAGACAGGCGGATTCAACGTGAACGCAACCGGTGCATTCACCATCACCGGCCCGAAGACCGCACTCACGCTTGGCGGCGCACTCAACGCGAATGTCGGGACCATGACCGTGGACAACACGAAACTCGCCGCGAAATCGCTCGCGGTCATCGCGACCGGCGACTTCACCATCGGGCTCAAAGTCGCGATTAAAACGCTCGGCGACATCAGCATCCAGACCGCGCGAAACATCAGCATCGAAGCGAAGTCGAGTCTCACCGCAGCAAAAGGCAAAGTGCAGTTGCTCGCGGATCTCAACGACGCGACACTCGACGGAAACAGCGGCCTCATCAGCCTCGCCAAAGGCTCCATCGTGAAAGCCTTCGGCAAAGTCGAACTCGCCGCATTAACCGTCAACAAGCTCGGCGCAATCGTGGGCGGCAAGCCAGTGGAAGTGCGCAACGCATAATGCGACCGAACTTCGTCTATGCTGCCCTGCTGTTCGCTGTTTCGCTGCATGCACAGACGCAGAACGACACAATGGCCGATCTGGACGAGGCTCGTCTCGACCGCGCCACAATGCCGCCTCTCGCAGTCGTCGCGATGGCGAGCAAAGCGTGGAAGCATGGCGAGACGACAAACTTCATTTACCACTTCACCGAGCGCACATCGACAGTCGCGGTAGCCGCCGAGGCCGAGTTTTTCTATCGCGTCATCGCACGGGAACTCGACCGCGACACGAGTAAATGGGAGCGCAAGGCGCACATCTTCGTCTTCGAGTCCGACGCCGAATGGAAATCCTTCCAAGCTGTGGGAATGCTCGATCCGAGATCCGGCGGGATACACTCCGCAGGTGCTTTGTTTCTGAAACGACGCGGCGCTGCGGTCCTCAACGATGAAACTCTCGCCCACGAAATCGCACATCTCGTGGTGGCTCGATTTTTTGGTTCAGGCGTTCCGCTTTGGCTGAACGAAGGCTTCGCGGAAAACTCCGCCATCCGCTGTCGCAGCGCCTTTTTCCGGGCGCGCGGATACGATGCGAAGCCCCGCTTCCGCGCGGTTTCCAGCGAGACCTACATTCCGCTCTCGGAGCTTACCTCGCTCGGGAGCTATCCTGCCGATACGGTCAAGATGCTCGCCTTCTACGACGAATCCGAAAAACTCACGCGCTTCCTTATGTCGGCGGACAAAACCATGTTCACCGCCCTCATGGACGGGCTTTCAAAGGGAAACCGTTTCGACACCGCCCTCACAAAAGCATACGGCTCGCGATATATAAACTTGGACAGCTTGGAGCGGGAGTTTAAGCCATTCGCTACAAGCAGCGTCGTGCCGGGCGGTCCGTAAGATTCCCGGCGCGGGTTGCGCCATTCACACCATGCCCGCAGCCAAAACAGCATCCATCCACGCCATTCTCGGTTCCGACGAATTTGAGGTCAAACGCGTCGCACTCGAACTCGCGAGCGAACTCAATCCCGGCGGCGACTTCGGACTGGAGACCATCGACGGCGCTGCGGACAACCTGGATCAAGCGCTTCGCGCGATCCGAACCACCATCGAGGCACTGCAAACATTCAGCATGTTTGGCGGCGCAAAACTCGTCTGGCTGAAGAACGTAAATTTCCTAGCGGACAGCGTCGTCGGTCGCTCCGAGACGGTGCTCGAAGGTCTGGAAAAATTGCTCGCAGTCCTGCAATCCGGACTTCCCGACGGCACGTTGTTTCTCATCAGCGCCACCGAGGCCGATAAGCGCCGAAGCTTTTACAAAACGCTGTGCAAGATCGCCGAACTCCAGACGTTTGAGGGTCTCGACAACAGCAAACCCGGCTGGGAGGAAAACGCGTCGATGCTCGTTCAGGACATGGCCCACAAGCTCGGCCTGAAAATGGACCACGCAGCCGCCGAGCTTTTCACGCTCTATACCGGAGGGGACCGGCGCACCGTCACAACCGAGCTGGAAAAGCTAAATCTCTACCTCGGAAAAACACGCCGGGAAGTCACCACCGAGGATGTCCGCCTGCTCACTCCCCTCTCCCGCGCAGGCGTCGTCTTCGAGCTCGGAAACGCCATATCCTCACGCCAGCTCGCGCGCTCCATCGAGCTCCTGAAGCAGCTCATTTTCCAGGGCGAAAACGAAATCGGAATCATCCTCGTCGCAATCATTCCGACCGTGCGCAATCTGCTCATCGTGAAAGACCTCATGGTCCGCCACAAGCTGACCAAGCCAGCGCAGCCGTTCTTTTTCGGCAAGCAACTCGAGCGCCTGCCAGCCGAAGCCATCGCGCATCTGCCGCGAACCAAGGAAGGAAAATTAAACGCATTCCCCATGGGCATCGCAGCAGGCAACGCGCACCGCTACACCATCGCGGAACTTCGCAAGGCCCTCTCCTCATGTCTGGAAGCAAACGTCGCACTCGTCACGTCCCCGACAGAAAAAGAAATCATCCTCAACCAGCTCATCGTCCGAATCATCGCGGGCTGAAACGCACCGCCTCATCAACGGACGATGACGCGATGCACTAGCGGCGATTCTTCGAGAACCTCGAAAGTCGTTCCGAGGAACGTCGCGATCACCTCCATGTTTGTCCGTGCGTGACGGGAAAGCTTTCCAGTCCGAAATGAACCGCCGCCTGCAAGCGCGAGCGGAATGAGAATTTGATCGGCAAGATGCTCCCCTACTGGCGCACCATGCGTGAGAAAATCACGCACGTCATTGACGAGATGATCCACCACCTGCTCGCTGCGAAGCCCACGCTGCCCAAACGCGCTGAAGACCTCGGTATGCGCAGCAGTCGAGAGTTCCGCGAGCAGCACATTACCGGGACCAAACTGGTCCCTTTCCCGCTCAACGAAATACGTGCCGTCCGGCCAGCCGAGCGAGCGCTTCATGCAGTCGAGTTGGCGATCAGCGATCGCATCCGAAAGACCCGCGACGATGACGCGTGCAGCCCGGGACACAAACTCGCCGCGCTCCAGCATCTCGACTGGAGCGAGCCTCGCGCAAGGTGTGATGCAGATCTGCATCTGCCCGCCGCCCGCCGGAAAGAATCCAGGACGCAGCAACTCCGCGTCCACTTTAGCCCCCATACGCGCAAGCACGGGCAGAAATGTTTTTTCGACAAAGTCGAACGGAGGCGCGAGTGGATTGTGCGTCCCGCCTTCGAGATTCAAAATGCTCGGCTGATCGCCGATAAGCAGCGCCGGCAGCACCGTCTGTAAAACAAGCGTCGCACTGCCAGCCGTTCCAACCGCAAAGCGATACTCGCCGGGCTTCACCGTGCCGGGACTAAAGACGAGTTCTTGCGAACCAATCTCTGCTCCGTCGGTGACTGCGTCGCCGATTTCCGCCGCCGCATTTACCGCCGTGAGATGTTGGCGCATGAGTCCCGGCTTCGCACGCCCCGCGCGGATACCCGCGATACGAAACGGCTTGCCCGTGACGAGCGAAAGCGCAAGCGAAGTGCGCAGGACTTGCCCCCCGCCCTCGCCGGCTGAGCCGTCGATTTGGATGAGTTTTGTTTTCACTACTGTTTAAGTTTTAAGTCTTCTTTCGATGTCCTCGGGGTCGAGCCACAGACTGAGGACGGCCGTAACCACGATCCGCTGTCCGTGGATGCGATAAAAGATGCCGTGATCGAATCGCTGTAAGACGAGACGCCTCATTTCGCCCAGATAACGGGCTGCGCTTTCGGGATGCAGCGCAATCCGAGCGAGTCCGCTTTTCACCGACTGGTCGAATCGTTCGCCGAGTCCGGGAACAAGCTCTTCAAATCGCTGCCACGCCTCGAACAAATCGCTCTCAGCGCCAACCAAGATGACTACTTCCATTGCCGCTTGCGCTCCGCGAGCCTCGCGAATGTTTCGTCCACCGAACCGGCGGTCGATTCATCTCCAAGGAAAGCGGCGAACCGACTTTCAAGCAACGCAGCGATGTTTCCATCAGGAGCTTCACCCTCGCACTCTTGCGCGAGGTCCCGCCAAAGCTCGTCGATCAGAATCCGTTTCTGCGCGGCAGGGAGGGCTTTCACATTTGGAAGTTGCTCGATCATCATGCGGCCAAAGTATCACGATTACGGAGGCATCGGCAACCTTTAGTCATCCGCCGCCGCCGAGTCTTTAATGACGAAACGCGCGCGCAGTTTTGCCACTGTTTTTGCGAGCCCCGCGGTCACGACGCTTTTCAGGACTTCGGCGAAATCCTTGTAGGCATCAGGCGCTTCGTCGATCGGATACTGCCGGCAATTCGTCAGGATGTCTCCCGCGTCGAACTCAGCATCGACTACTTTTTGATCAAGCGCACGCGTCGCCGCTTTGCGTCCCATCGAACGACCAGCACCGTGGTTCACGCTGTAGCAGCTTGCCTCGGCACCGGGTTGCGCGACCATCACGACTGAGCCGTCGCGGGGATTACCCGGCAGCAAAATCGGATGTCCGGTTTCATAAAACGGCGTATTTTTCAGCGCGAAATGTCCGCCCGGAAAAGCGCGCGTCGCGCCTTTGCGGTGGACCCACGATTTCACGTTCCCGACGATTTCCTGACGCGCGATATTGTGGCTGATGAAATACACCAACCGCCCCGTCGCGCCGGGCAGCACTTCTTGGAACGCCTCCAGCACGAGCGCGTTGATCAGCATGTGATTCACGGTCGCGAAGTTCGACCCGAGCGCCAAGTCGTCGAGATACGCATCCGCCTCGGGAGTCCCGAGCGGCGCGTACACGAGCTTCTTATCGGCAGCGGGAAACGGTGTCCCCCACAGCTCGAATTTCTTTTCGAGCTCGCGGAATTGCTCCGTCGCCAAAATGTTCCCAAACCCGCGCGAACCGCAGTGCGACAGGAACGCGACGTGTTTATCGCGCATCCCGAAGACCTCCGCAGTGGCGTGATCGTTCACTTCGACGATCTCGCATTCACCGAAGTGATTCCCTCCGCCGTAACTTCCGAGTTGGTGCATCTTTTCGGTGAAATTGCGCACGCGTCCCGACTCGCGAATCCATTGCAAACGGCTCGCCAGCGAATCGCGCTTTTCATCGTGTCCGAGATGGAACGAATCCTCGCAGCGATCCGCCCACTCGGGCGGGATTCCCAGCGCTTCGCAGACAGCGCGGCTTGCACCATCGATACACGCGAGCGCACCGACATCCGCATCCACGCGGCGCGATTTTTTCGCCGAGCGTTGGCCTTGTCCGGCACCGGTCGGAGTGCGCTCGACGATGGCGTTGATAAGCGCACGACGCACCGATTTATCGAGCACCGCATCCTCGGGAATATCGAGCTGGAGCAGGCTCATCGAGCACTTGATATCCACCCCGACAGGTCCGGGATAAATGTGCGTCGGCGAGACCATCACGCACCCAATCGGCGCACCGTAACCCGCGTGCGCATCGGGGTTCAGGACAAGGTCCGTCACGCCCGGCGCACCGCGCGAATTGAGCGCTTGCTCAAGGCAAGTCGCATCGAACCCATTGCGGATCGCTTCGGTCCCGAAGACAGCGATGGGTTTTCCTTTATTGTCGCGAGCAGGCAAGATCGCCGTGGCTTCGCCAGTTGGGATGAGGTTTGTGTTCATGTGTTTTTGTTTTTCTAAATTGTTGTAGCGACCGTGCCGGACTAAATGAGTCGATGTCCGACACCGCAGAAAGCCGCAATATCCTATCGCTCAACCTTCTCGTCATCCGTTCGTCGGATTCCGAAAAAGCGGTAGCGTTCTATAGTTGTCTCGGTCTTGAATTCGCACATCACCGCCACGGAAACGGACCCGAGCATTTTGCTGCGGAATTGCCCGGCGGCGTCTTTGAAATTTATGCACTCGCGCCGGGAGCGCCGCCGACAACCGGCACGCGTCTCGGATTTGCAGTGCGGTCTATCGATCAGGCAATCGCGGACATAGGCAACTATTCAGTATCCGTGATTTCGCCGCCAAAGGAATCGGAATGGGGCCGTCGCGCAGTCATCGCCGATCCCGATGGTCATCGCGTAGAGCTTGTCGAGCGCGCTTGCGGCGGGGCGTGAAATGTTCAGAAATCACAACTATCTGACAATCGCATCGCGCAAATCTTCGATACTCCGAATCGCTTCGAAATCAGAGCGTTCGAGCAAATTGCCACACGCCTCGGCACGCGATAGAAATTGAACTACGAGATCGTTTTCCCGACCATTTTGACGCACGAGTTTGAAGGCACCGATTTCGACGCTTCCGAATATCCAAATTTTCGAAATCTTCGGCGGAACCGTGAACTCCGGCACGAATCGAACGCTGTGTTCGTCGCAGAATTCGACGCATTCCTGCTGAACATCAATCGCTTCGATAGCCGTTTCAGCCGCCGCGGTGGAGGCGAAGACGGATAGAAGGTTACTCCTGTCTAGTGCGAGAATCATATGGTGTTTCCGTACGCTTAAATAAGACTCGAAAGGCGCGGTGACAAGAATTGCCGAGACGTCAGTTTAGAGATGTAGTCCCGACGGCATTCACCGCATTTTTTTGAAAACGAAGCAGCGAGCTAAAATGCGTGTCCTTCGTCGAGGAACGACTCCCGGACGGCTACCGCATCTGGGTGATTGATTTCCAGAACGGCAATTGTCGCCCGACCAACAGCAGTCACGCCACGCAGCCATGCACCGCTCCATTCAAAGTGGGTATCCCACGCATCGGTGCGCGGATGGAAGAGCCGCGTAATCTCGCTCGTTATCGGATCGATCCCCGCAATGTTTGGTCCCTTGTATGAGTTACAAGAAAAGCAGGCCCACGCTAGATTCTCAGCGGCTGTCGGTCCGCGATGCTTCTCAGCGATGATGTGATCGATTTCAAACGGCATCTCTGCGAATGTCGCGGGAAAGCGGCAGTATTCGCAACAGCCAGCAGCTCGTTTTACTACGAGCGTTTCGAGCGATTTTCCAAGACGCCCCACGTTACGCGGCTTGAAGAGAACGACGGGCTCGCGACTTCATGAGTTCCAGCAATTTTCCGACGTGTCGGTAATTCTGAAGTTCGTTCGTCTCATCCGCACTGAGCGAGCCGTCCTTTGCTTTCACAAGCAACTCGGACATCCGCATCGCATCGCGTTCGTTGAACCCAAGCGCCAGAATCGCGTTTGCGGCTGCTGGCGACCAGTCGGCGATTTCAGGCCGAAGGACTCGACTCAAAATCGCCGCTTCGCTCGTGTCGGTTGTCGTATTCATGGTTCGCAAAGTTAGCACGCTTTCCGCGTCGGCAACAAGTGCGCTTTCCGAAGGCGCGGTGACAAGGATTTGAGAAACGTTCCGTCCGCTGCTCTGCCGTTGAGCTACCGCGCAGTTGTTGCACGGGCTGGAGTCGAACCAGCAACCGTCGGATTAATTCGTGTAGTTTCTCGGGCATTCACCGCATTTACGAAAAGAGACGCGGCGACGAAAATGAAAGAGACAGACCGACGCCGTGAAGCGCCGTTTGCTCTACCATTGGAGCTACAGTGCGCCGAAGCGCACAGGCAGGACTCGAACCTGCAACCGATGTAGTCCCCTTCGGCATTCGCCGCGAAATTGTAGCTCGACACTCCGATGTCGAGTCCCGGCGCAGGTCTTGAAAACGATCCGCTTGCGCACGGTCTCGACATTGGAATGTCGAGCTACGAAGAGTTTTTGTGACGACTAAAGTAGTGAGATGTTTCGCGCTCTACCGCTGAGCTACAGCCCCGTAAAAGTGGAGCTGGCGGGACTCGAACCCGCGACCACGCATTCCGTAAATGTAATCCCACTGGCATTCGTCACAAAATTTGGTGCGACGGCTTGCGCGTCGCTTAAAATCAAAATCCTTTCAGTATCTTCAGCCCGACAAGCAGCCACTGAAAGCCTGCCGCGATTTGGACCATCACGAGAATCAGTCCGAACGGTCCAGCACCGGACATGCAGGTTTTGGGCATGAAAATTACCCAACAGGCAGCGAGACAAACGCCCGATGCAACCGCCACTCCGCGCGAGATATAACTCAAACCGAATGGCAGCACCAGAAAGATGGACCAAAGTACCAAAAATGTGATTCCCGAAATCCGCCGAGGATTGCTCATACTGCGGACAATATCTTGAGATACTGTTCGGAGCAACCATCCCGACGATTTGCTAAAAAGATCATGCGACGGGACGAGGATGTGTCGAGACGTCAACGCTCTTGCGAGCGCGGCTGGATTTGAACCAGCGGGTTACCATGTAGTCCCGACGGGCATTCCCGTCGCAAAGTGTAGAACGGCGACAAAAGGTGGAGAAACATTTTGCTCGGCGCGTCTGATATTTGCGCCATGCGACGTGAGTCGCAGCAGGGCTTTCACCTGCACACCGCCGAAGCGGCACCGAGTCCGATGTAGTTCCTCCGGCATTCGCCGTTCAGAAAAAAGTGTATCAAAGAACAAAGAGCAGCGACTCTAGGCCGCCGCCCACCCCGGCGATGACTCGTGGTCACCGCCGGGGACGCGCTGTTTTCTACAGCACGATTTTTTCGATCTCGCCGACCCAATGGGCTGGCGAAAGTTCACCGCTCGCAAATGCCGCGATGATCTCCCACACCGAGTCGCCGAAGCCCCCGATGTTCAGGATGTCTTCGCGCTCGTTGGCTTGCGTCGTCCCGGTCGGCTGGATGTCCAGACACACGAGACGCGCTTGCGGATTGCGCTGCTTGAAGATCGACCATTGTCGCATCGTTTCCGTCGCGGGTGCGCCGTTGAATTTCCCGTAGTTCGGCGAGTCCATCCACGACTCGTTGTCCGAGACGTAGATGATCAAATCACCGTCCGCTTTCAGCCGGTTCAGCTCCGCGAGTGGCGCGGAACAATTCGTCCCGCCCGCAGGCAGCGCGGCGAGTTTTTCCGCGTTGGTCATGATGCTATCGCGAGCTTTTAAGCGCACGTTCACCGCCTTGCTTTCGAAAGGCAGAACGCATCCATCCTCAGCGCGACGCAGCACGGTGGCTGCGATCAGCGCCGCGATGTCGATGCAGCGGACTTTCGACGTCGAGCCTTTGCGCTCGCCGGTAATCGCTGAGTGCATCGAGCCCGAGATGTCTGGAAAAACCCACACCTTGCCGGGAAAACGCGGCACGTTTTCCGTCGCGATTTCCAGCGCGTCTTGCAGCGCCATCGTCACGACAGTCGGGATGCCGCGATCCGCATTCCGATACGCCGCCAGCAGTTGATACGGGAAGCAGCGCGAACGCTTCACTTTCTCCGGATCACGCAACCGAGCAGCGATAAGACGCGTCACATCCTTGTCGTCGAAAACCCCATGCCGCAGGAACGTGTTCAAGTTCATCCGAGTCATCTGCCAAGGCGCGACGCGGGCGATCTCCGTCCACTCCGCTTTCCCCAACGGGAGCGCGGTGAGCATTTGAAAAGGCACGTCTGGCACCGTCGGCACATGCTTGAGTTTGAAAGCCTCAAACGCACGCACCACCGCAGGCAGCGCACCGGCATCATGCTCGCGCCCCACGAGCCACGCATAAAGCGCAGCCCGCTCCGGCGTTTGCGGACGCGGGTGAACCATCTTCACGACATCCGCCAGCGAAGGGCTCTGGCCCACGCTTGCGCGGAACACTTGCTCATCGCTCCGAGTCGCGAACCAGTTTTGCACCAGCCGCTTTGGAGCCGAGCCGAGCGACTTGCGCCCGGTCACGCCGCTGCGGACGATCTGCACGAAATTGCGCAGCATTTTTCCATCGTCCACCACGCGGTCGAAGATACGAGTGAGCAACGCACCATCGCGCTGCGCCAGCGTCGCAGCGAGCAGCGCAGGCATGTCCTTCATGTGACCGCGCTCACGGCAATAAACCGCCGTCTTCGCCACAAAATCCGCAGGCACCTCCGCCGCGAATTTCAGCGTCTTATCGAGCTGCGTCTCCGCGTTTGCGTAAAAGGTCGTATTCAGCGCGCCGGTCATCGCGTATTGAGCGAGCGATTGTTTTGCCGTCAGCGAATAAGCCGCGCCGCCCGCCTCATTCCGCGCATTCGTACGGGGCAGGAGTTTTCCAGCGATAGTCTGAAAGAGCGATGTGTTTGCCATAGTCGTGTGTGTTGATGTGTTTCGTTAATGTTGTGCCGCTGACTCCACTGGCAGGTCCGGTTTCCCGGCAACTGCTGCGGTGGTCAGCGAGGCATTCCTCCTATTGCTCGCAACGTGCCACGCGTGCCACGCCAGCCGGTGAAAACCGCATTCTTCTCTGTAAAATCGCTGTTTCGGCTCAAAATCGCTGGATTTTATCCGTGACAACACCTGTCACATTCTTATCTTTACCGCGCATGTTTCGATTTTCCGCGCGTGTTTACTGCACCCATGTCCGAAGAGGGGAACGCTCCGTGCCATCCAAAAGAACACCTTGAAAACATGAGCAGAATTGAGCACATTTGAGCATGAGCGCAAAAACGACCACACTATTCCGGGCAAGAGTTCCTGCACAACGACTCAAGAAAGCAGAAGCGATATTGGGGCGTCTGGGACTCAAGACCGGTGATGCGCTCAACATGCTCCTCGCACAAATAGAGCTTCGTCAGGGGCTGCCGTTTGAAGTGACTACCAAGCCACCGCAGTTGCTCTCATCCGACGAACAGGCAAACGAATGGAAGGAAGCGTTCGGTGCCTACTGAGCCAAAGCCCGGCGAAGTGTGGTTTGCCGAACTCGGCTTCGTTGAAAAGTCCAGGCCGGTGCTTGTCCTGGCCGTGCCGTCCGATGACGACGCCCGCTCCCTTATAATCGTCGCGCCGCTCACTTCCCATATTCGCGGGATGAGAGGCGAAGTGGACATCGGGAAACCACGTTGGCTCCCGAAACCGTCCGCAATCAACGTGCAAGGCCTTGCCAGTTTCGATCCTCGAAAACTCACCCGGCGCATGGGCGAAATCACCGCGCCCCAAGCTGCCGAAGTGAAAGCTGCGATCCGCGATATTCTAGACCTCGACTGAGCGTATCCTCCGGCGAAAACGTGACATCGCAAGGGCATAGCGCTACGTCTCGCGCATGGCAGCAAAACGCACAGTCGTCATCGGACTTCTAGGCACTTCACTGGATCGCGGGAGCGGTCCTGGGCGGTGGTCGGAATGGCGTCCGAGCGTCAGTGTTTGTCAGCATGAAGAATTGCTCGTGCATCGTTTCGAGCTGTTGCATGACCGCAAACATACGGCGCTCGCCACGACACTCGCTGCAGACATCGCGAGCGTTTCGCCGGAGACCGAGGTGCTGCTGAGCGTCATCGAATTCGACGACGCGTGGGACTTCGAGGAAGTGTATGGAAAGCTCGCAGACTTCGCGCAGTCGCGAAAGTTCGACCCTGCGAAGGAGGATTACCTCGTCCACATCACCACCGGCACGCACGTCGCGCAGATCTGCCTTTTTCTCCTCGCGGAATCCCGACGCATCCCGGCGCGACTGCTCCAGACTTCGCCGCCAAAGCGCGACGGGCTCGGCGAGTTTTCCATCATCGACCTCGACCTCTCGCGCTACGACCGGCTCGCTATCCGGCATCAGCAGGAGCAGCAGCAAGCGCGGGCCGCGCTGAAGAGCGGCATCGCCACACGCAACGCGTCGTTTAACAAAATGATCGCGGAAATCGAGCACGTCGCCATCGCATCGAAACACCCGATGTTGCTCATGGGGCCCACCGGCGCGGGCAAGTCACAGCTTGCGCGACGGGTCTTTGAGCTAAAGAAGACGCGGCATCAGCTCGGCGGCGAATTCGTGGAAGTAAACTGCGCCACGTTGCGCGGCGACTCCTCGATGAGCGCGCTCTTTGGCCACATTCGCGGCGCATTTACCGGCGCGCAAAACTCCCGCCAAGGGCTGCTGCGCTCAGCGGATGGCGGCCTTCTTTTTCTCGATGAAATCGGCGAACTCGGCCTCGATGAACAAGCGATGTTGCTGCGGGCGCTGGAGGATAAACGCTTCCTGCCCGTCGGCTCGGATACGGAAGTCGCGAGCGATTTCCAGCTCATCGCGGGCACAAATCGCGACCTCTCGGAAGACGTGCGCAAAGGCCGCTTCCGCGAGGATTTGCTCGCGCGCATCAATCTCTGGAGCTTCCGCTTGCCCGGCCTCGCGCAGCGCAGCGAAGACATCGAGCCCAACCTCGACCACGAGCTCGAAGCCGCTTCCACACGACTCGGCAAACGCGTGACCATCGCAAAAGATGTGCGCGCCGCATTCATCGCATTCGCCCGCAGCCCGGATGCAAAATGGAGCGCAAATTTCCGCGACCTAAACGCCGCAATCACGCGCATGACCACGCTCGCCCCCGGCGGCCGAATCACCCGCGCCGTGCTCGACGCCGAGATCGCCCGCCTTCGCACCGCATGGGCCGGAGCACCGAGCGACTCGCCGGACGAAGCCATCCTCGCCGAAGTCCTCGGCCCCGAAGCGCTCGCAAAAACAGACCTCTTCGACCGCGCCCAACTCGCCGCCGTAGTCCGCATCTGCCGCACGAGCGAAAGCGCCAGCGACGCCGGCCGCCGCCTCTTCGCCATCTCGCGCGACAAACGCAAAGTCACCAACGACGCCGACCGCCTGCGCAAATATCTCGCCCGTTTCGGGCTCGATTGGAAAAAGGTGCGCGGGGTTGGTTGATTAGTCCGCCCCAAAAACGGCTTGCCGGCTTCATCTCCGTTGCCCTCGCCGCGCTTTCTGGAAGCCGCCGTTTTCAATCGTTCCGAGGTCCAAGCTCCTCATTCCGTTCGTCGGTTCCGCGAATTTTTGAAACGTTATCAGACGGTCCAGTCGGAATTTTTTTGTATGTTCACCGTTGAATGGGTCACCGGGAACTTGGACGCTCTGGGGCCGCAGGCGCGTTGCTGGTTCCGCTCCACCAGGTGGACCAGATCTTGACCTCGCGGTAGCCTTCCTTGGCCCAGACTCGCGCGGTTTTTTCCTGCATCTCCAAGTGATGCCATCCGATCTCGTTGTCGAAAATGAGTGTCTGGCAAACTTGCTGGTTCTTGCTGTCGCGCGAGGCGAATCCGAGGACGGTGGCGTAAATGGGAGCGACTTCGCCTTTGGCGCTCACGCCTTGGCGGATGGCGATGACGTTGACCTCTTTCCACTCCATGTGTTCGAGGATTCGTTTTGCATCCGCGCGGATGAGGTCCGGCGGTTGGGCGATACATGTGGCGGTGAGGATGGAGGATGCGACGATGAATGTTCGGATGTTCATAGGTTTCGCTGAGACTGTTCCTGCGTCGTCCGTATTCAATTTATTTCCCCGGAAGAACGTCTTCATTGAGCGCCGCTGGATTATAGGCGAGGGTGGAGCCCATGCAGGAAACATTTGCAACAGTGCTCGGCGTCGAGGGCGGAGGAACAAAGACGGAATGGGTGCTCATCGGCCCCCACGGAATCATCCGCAGCGGGCAACTGCCTGCGGCAAATCTCAAGCTGATTTCCGACCAGAAGCTCCGTGAAATCCTCAGCGTTCTTCCGGATGCGGAGGCTGTCGGCGTATTCCTCGCTGGCTGCCTGACAGCGTCGGACCGTGAACGACTGCGCGGCCTCACGAGCGCGCGCTGGCCTCATGCGCGACTGGCTTTGGGAAATGATCGGGAGTCCGGCTTTGCCACTGCGCTGGGCGATTCGGACGGAATCATCGTCATTAGCGGCACAGGCGCAGTGGTGCAGGGACGCTGCGGCACGCGGACGGAGAAAGCGGGCGGCTGGGGCCACATCCTCGGCGACCGCGGGGGAGGCTACGATGTGGCGCGTCACGCTTTGAGAAAGGTTCTCCTCCGCTATGATCTGGAAGGCACGCTCTCGCCCCTCGCGACGAGCATCCTTGCATCACTCGGGATGAACGAACTGCCGCAGCTCGTGGACTGGATTCACAATGCCGACAAAATGAGTGTCGCGCAGCTCGCGCCCGTCATTTTCCGCGCAGCGGAGAACGGCGACCACGACATGTTGGCGCTCATCAAGCACCGAGCGCGCGACCTCGCAGAATTCACCTACGCGGTCGCGAAGCGGCTCGGGCTCGCAGAGCAGACGATCCCCGTCCGGCTCCTCGGCGGGTTGCTTACCAAAGAGCCTTTTTACTCCGCTGCCTACAGCGAGTATCTGGCTACGATGCTGCCCCGTGCCGATGTCGATATTTGCACTACGAGCGGCGCGATGGGCGCAGCGGCACTCGCTGGCTCGCCAAAGATTTCTGACGTGCGAATTGCGCGCGAAGTAACCGCATCCGAGCATCGCGAACTTGCAGTCGCCACGACGGAGCAAGTGCATCCGCAAAGCCTTGCGATGGATACGATGTCCGCAGCGCAACTCGTCTCGCTTTTTGTCGAAGAGGAAGACTGCGTCCGCCACGCTCTTGCGCAACGCGCGCCGGAACTCACGCACGCTGTGGAGAAAATCACGGCTGCGCTCAAAGGCGGCGGGCGGCTGTTCTACGTGGGCGCGGGGACCAGCGGACGTCTGGGCGTTTTGGATGCGAGCGAGATTCCTCCGACATTCGGCAGCTCTCCGGAACTCGTGCAGGGCATCATCGCAGGCGGTGCAAGTGCATTGACGCGAGCCGCCGAAGCTGCGGAAGACTCACCAGAGGCGGGAATCGTCGCGGTGCTAAGTCGCGGCGTGTCAGCGAAGGATTTGGTGTGCGGAATATCGGCAAGCGGCAGGACGCCGTTTGTCATCGGAGCACTCGGGCGCGCGCGAGAAATCGGCGCGGCGACGATCCTCCTTACCTGCAATCCTGCCCGGAATCATGCGACGGTATGGGATGTCGAAATCGACCTACCCACCGGCCCGGAACTCGTCGCCGGATCGACCCGCCTCAAAGCTGGCACGGCGACAAAAGTGGCGCTGAATATCCTTACCACCGCAACGATGATCCTTTTGGGAAAAGTCAAAGCAGGAGCCATGGTCGATATGCTGGCGAGCAATGCCAAGCTACGCGACCGAGCCGTGCGGACCGTGCAGACCGCGCTCGGCATCTCCGAACCGTCCGCACGAGGCCGCTTGGAATCCGCAGGCTGGAGCATCCGCAAGGCGGTGGCTCTGAATGATTAGTGGACGAACCGTCGTTAAACCTAAATTCGGCGATGGATTGACCGCGAAAGACGCAAAAGACGCAAAAACATACAGTTGGGAAAAATCAGACGCGCACCCAATCGGCGAGTTGGTTCAATTGCGTAACGCCTTCCCATTTCGCGGTTTTCGCGGTCCCCAATCACGGTTCTAGGTTAAACGATTGGTAGAAAGTAAGCCACTCGGCCGTCCGCTCGCGACCAATCACCATTTACAAATCACAGCCGATAAACACGGCGGTTTACCCTCAGCTGATGGCTGGCAGACCTCTACCCCGGCGGACGTGCGACCGCCGCATCGATCCGCCGCTTCCAGTCCGATGACTCCTTGCGTCGGCCTGTCGCGTTGAAAAAACGGTAGATGCTTTTGGTCGCCGCGTCGAACCGTGCGCGGTCGGTGCCATTCGTCGGAGCGCCGAGCGCCTCTATCGAGGTCCCAGCGGCAGTGAGCAATCGCTCGGCTTCCGCGTCCGCATTTCGCTGGAGACTTGCTTCACCGAGCAACGCGTGCGCTTCGACGAGCGGCCATCCTTCAACGCCGTTCCCCGTGCGGAGTTCGAGACACTGCCGGGCGCTTGCCTCCGCCTCTGCATACGCTTTTGCCGCGAGCTGAAACGTTGCAAGCGCCGCAAGACTGTCCGCAAGCGTCGTCGTCGCAGTGCGCTGGGTAATCTGCAACTGCTCCTTCTCCGCCTTGGAGCCGACCTCCATCGCAAGCCTCGCTTTGTCCGCCTCGATTCGCAGCCGCTCGGCTTCTTGCGATGCGGATATGGCGGCGTCGCGTTCCTGCTCGGCCTTAGCGCGCGCTTCGGCCGCGCTTTGGGTCTCGGTCTTCGCTTCGAGCGCGAGCGCATTGGACTTCTCCCGATCACGCAGAGATTCCTCAGCCGCAGCGTTCGCCTCTTTTGCAGAAGCCTCCGCCCGCACCCGTGCGTCTTTTTCAAAATAGAAGATCACCGCGAGTGCCCCGACCGCCAGCGCCATAAGGGTCGCGCTCCCCCACGCAAAAGTCACCTGCCGCTGAAGCTGCGGAGGGAGCGCGGGAAATTGCATCGCGGAAACCGGCACGAGCGCCAGCGCCGGTGAATCCTTCCCGCTTTGCTCTCGGGCCAGGATTGCAGCCTCGATTCGCGGCGGCGGAGTCAGCGCCGATTGCGACCGTGCGGCGGGCGACGCGGCGAGCCGCTCGGAAAGCCGCTCTTCCACGCGGCCCCGCATTCCGGGATTTGCCACGCACGCTTTGTCGAGATACGCCGCCCGCTCCTCCGGGTCCGACATGGCCGAAGCGATTGCGAACACGGTGAGATCGTTCAGCGACACACCGGGTTTCGGTGCGTCAGTTTCCGGTTGCGGTGGTGAAAATGGACGCGGTTTGATGAATGGTTTCATCGATGCGATGTGCGAATAGCAAAACGCCGCGTCCTGTCGAGAACGCGGCGTTGAAATTATTGTGCGAAGGGTGGTCTCAGAGCTTGAACTCGACCGGCACTCCGGCGCGCATCGCTTCGTGTTGCGCGTCGGTGCATGCGCTGTTGAGCGGCACATTCACAGGAGCCTCATTCTTCTGCACGATTCCGTTTTGGAGGATCCACGCTTCGAGTTCCTCACCCGAAATGTCCGGAAGCATGACACCGTTGATTTCGAGCGTGGGCTGCTTGTCCTGCCCGGACTTCTGCTCCATCTCCCAGCGGAATGCATGATTTTTGATGATGTCCTTTTCCTCGTAAGCGAGGTCGTATTTTTTGAGAACGGCGCGGACGCCATTGCTCCATCCACAAGAAGTCTTCAGCCAAGCGGTGATAGTCGGTGTTTCCATAGTGCGAAGTACAATGCCACGGCTTCGCAAACCAGCAAGGTTTTCGTGCAAACTTGGCTTGAACGCCAAAGGCCGCGGCGCTATCTGCGACTCGCATGAATTCCAGAGTCCTCACTTTTCTTTTCAGCGCCGCGCTCCTTGCAGGCTGCAACAGCCCCAAGGAAAAACCCGCCACGCCACCAGATCGGAGTCCCGTGGCGAAGCCCGCGAGCCCGGCCAAGGAAGAGTCTGGCGATGTCGCATTTCAGAGCTTCGTCTCGCGATTGCGCGCTGCGGTCGCGGCTCACGATTTGCCGACTCTCGCCTCGATGATGGCGAATGATTTCGGGCATCGCTGGGATGCTGCGCCGCAGGGCGAATCGCCTTTTGAATACTGGGATAAAAACAACCTCTGGCCGGAGTTGCAGACCGTTTTGAGTTCACGCTGGACCCCGCACGATGGATTCATGGTCGCGCCGCCGCAAATGATTCAGGACCCGGACTACGCGGGCTACCGCGCAGGAGTGGCGATGGTGGATGGGAGCTGGAAACTCTCCTACTTCGTCCCCCGCCCGCCTGCGGAATAGTTATTTCCAGATCCGCTCGAACTCCTCCCGACGCACCCAGCCTGCGCGGTCGCCTTCAGCGCGAACGTAAAGATAGTTGCCGCGCTCCTTTTCCACGCGGGCAGTTTCTCCGGCGAGGAGTTTCACCAGTTCCTCGCCCTCGCGTGTCGGCGTGAGACGAAGCGCCGTCGGCTCATCGAGCGCGATACCGAGATTTCCACGACGATTCAGTCCGAATAGCGCCGGGATGGTTAAAAGGAATACCGTCAGCATCAGCGCCGCGATTCCTTGATGCCAGTCGGCCCGCCGTGCCCCGAGTAGCCGTGGCAATACGAGCAAAAAGACGCCACCCCAAAAGCCCAGCGAAGCAGCCGCAAGCCACACATTTGGCGACAGCCATGTCGAGTAGCTTTCGTGCCACGCGAGCGTCGGGATCGGCAGTTCCGCATTGTGCCGACCAAACGCCAGATTCGCTGCGGTATTCGTGTCGTGCGGATTAATCAGCGCGGCTCGTTCCCAAGCGAGAATCGCGTGACCAGGCCGCGCGACCTTCCATTCCGCATTGCCGAGATTGTGGAGCGCGCCATGCGAAAAATCGCCGTCAGCGACCAGCTCGCGGAGCTGAAACGCAGCCTCGCCATAATCGCCGTCGCCCATTGCGCGAGAAGCTTTGTCGAAGCGATCATCCGGCGCTTCTGCGAATGCAGCGGTGCAGGCGACGAGGAAAAAAAGGAGTGTTTTCATCAGGCTTTGGCGCTCAGCCGGGCAAGGGTGTGTTCGAGGTCGGACATGAATTTCTCAGGTTTTACAGCCCCATTCGCTCCGTAGCGGTGCGCCTCGGCGTGCTCGAAAATCGCCCGCGCAGTCTTCGATGCCCGTTCGTCGTCGCGGAGAATGTGGAGGACTTCCTCCTGCGTGAGACTGCCCGCCTGCGCAGTATCAAGCGGCGCAGCAGCTTCGCGAATCGCCCGTGTGCTCGCGGCCAGAAACGCGTCCGAATCTCCCCGTCGCGCAGCCGTACGCGCATCCCCGAGCGCGGCTCGCGCAGCCACTCGCGCTTTGCGGCGGCGGATGATTTGCGGGTTCGCCTCAAGATGTTCGCGCCGTCTCCGCCAGAGCCAAAGAACGGTGATGAATGCGATAGGAAAAAGCTGCGTTGCAAGAAACCAGCGCGACCAGAGCGCCGGGCGAAGACTGCGCGACCACAGCCCCGATGTTTCGGCGAGCCCGGTCAGCGCAGGCTCGATGGGTTTCGGGCCTTTGATTTCCTCTTCCTCTTTCGGCTTCTCCTCTGCCACCGCAGCGGGCTCTGGCACGGCGGGAGCATTCACTTTCACCGGCTGCGGAGGAACGGTGATATCGACAAATTTGCCCTTCACCGGATCGAAATAACTAAACGGAATCACCGGCGTCCCCCGCGCCGTGACCCGCTTCGGAATCAGCGTATAAGTAAACGTCTTGGTCGCCAGCAGCGGAGCCGTTTCATCGTTCGCCGCAACGAGATCAGTGGTCGGCTTAAACGTCTGCCAGTCGGCGTTGTCGGTCGGCAGCTCAGGCGCATAAACACCCGAGAGATTCCCCTCTCCCGTCAGCGCGATGGTGAGGATGATCGGCTCGCCCATCTCCACTTCGTTCGCGGAAACTTTTGGTGCGGACAAAGCAAACCGCCCGATTGCGCCCGTGAAACCGGGCAACCGCCCCGCAGTCGGCAGCGGAAGCACTTTAATGTGCGTGGACGGCACATCGATAGTGCTCTGCACCTGCATCGCAAACCCCGGATTCCCCATCCCGCTCACATCGCGCTTTTGAACATGAACGATCACTTGGCAATTCACCTCCGTCGAGCCCTCTTTCAACGGGGTAATCTGCACGGGCTTCGAGATGGCGCGGCGCTTCGCTCCATCGACTTCCACCTCCACCGTGCGGTGCATATTTTCCACGCGGAAAACGACCGTCCCGCTTGTCTTCGCGACGTGCTGGACAAACGTCGGGCTCTCATCCGGAGTCTCCACAAACAACAGCCGCGCCGGAATCGTCTCACCCACATAAAAATCCCGCTTCGGCATCTCGATCGAGGAAATCAAAGGCTGATACCGAGCCTCGCCGGGCTGTGCCGCCGCGACCTCCAAGCGGGTTTGCGGAATCGGAAAAACCCGCCCGCCGAAAGCGTAATCGAACCCCGGCACAACAAAAGTCCCCACGCGGCCCGGGATTGCGATGAAGTTAAAAATGATCGCCCCGCCACCCGTCATCGTGCGCCCCGCAGCCTGAAACGTCATTCCCTCCACTTCAGGAATCTGCGGCGCTTCAAAAACCCGAGGTGCCCCCATGATCGTGACTCGAAAATTAAGCGGACGCCCCACGCGGGCGATGCCCTCAAACGAAGCACTCGCTCCCGCATTGGGCGACAAAGCGAGCGATGGATCATCCCTTTGGATCTGCACACGCGGCATCACCGGTGCCGGCGGGCGGATGATCTCGTTGCGGGGAGCCGGATTCGCCTGCGGCAACTGAAACTGGATACCCGGCGGAAGCGGCGGTTGCGGGGCAATCTGCGGTTGCTGCGCAAAAATCGGTGCCGCCACGATGAGATTAAATAAAATGCGTTTCACCAGTCCCTGCCTTTCTTTCCTTTTGGTTGTTGCTGTTCGTTACCGGGGAACCGTCCATCGCGACGCGGCTGCCCCAGCGGATCGGGCTCATTACTATCCCCACCGCCCGCTGGCTGACCATCCGGGCCGACATTCATCGTGCGTTGCTTCATCGTTTCCTTCAGCCACTTCCCCATCTCCGGCGAAATCTCGCGCTCGCCACCGATACGTTGCTCCTGCTTATCGCCCGGCTTGTCCTTCGGCTTCTTCCCCTTCTCTTCCTCGGAGTCTTCGTCCTCCTCCTCCCCATCGCCCTCCTGCTTCATTTCGTCGGGAATCTTACCTTTCATCTTCCCCATCATCTTCTTCATTTCATCCCGCTTTTTCTCCACTTCGGCGGCCTGCTTTTCCAGCTCCTCCTTAAACTTCAGCAGCTCGGCGATGTGACGCTCCACGACATCCGCATTAAAAGTGGCGTCCGCATCCGAAGGCTCCAACTCCGACGCGCTGCGAAAGTCACCCACCGAGCGCCGCCACTTCGCCAAAGTAGTACCGAGCAAATCGAACGCCCGCGTATTTGCATCACGCGCGAGCCGCAATTGCTTCCTGACGCCGCGGCCTTCCATGTATGCCTCGATGAGCTCCTGCACATTCTCGCTCTGCTCGGCGATCGGCTTTTTCGTCCGCAAAAATTCCTCCGCCACCGCGACTGCCGCCGCAGAGCTATCGAGCAACTGCTGCCGGTTCCCCTCACCCTTCAGCGTTTCCTTTCCCTGCGAAAAGCGGACATGCCCAAGATTATAGAGCGCCGGAGTAAGAATGCGCTCCTGCCCAGAATTCGCCGCATTGCGTAGCAGCGTCTCCGCCTCCTTCAAGTCGCCCTCCCGAAACTTCGCGATCCCGCTATTATACTGGTCGCGCGCCGTCTGCGGCGCAGCACAAAGCGTGGAAGTGAGCAAGGAAGCGATAGCGAGATTACGAAGCATCGTCCCGCACAGTTACCCCGTCTCAGCCCTCCTGCCAACGCTTTTAGCGATTCCAAAAAAACTTTTCATTGCTCCCCCTCGACCTTTAACATAAATGCCAACGCAGCTTTACAACCATGCCCACCAGCCTCCAACTTCGGACGAAAATGCTCAGCGACCGCCCAGCGCCCTCCGCACGCAAACACCGTCCCCGCACAACGTCTTTCTCCGGCGACCAATTCCCCTTCCCGCCCGCCCATTTTCCACCCTCCGCGACCCGCTTCCCGCACCTGATGCCAAAAACCCCATCCTCCGCCCACAAAACACGCCCCTCCCTCAATCAATTCTCGCCCTCCCGCAAAACAACAGCATCCTCCGGATGTAAAACTCCGCACCCCGACCCCACACTATCATTCTCCGCACCCCACATTTCGATCTCCGTGTTTCACATTAGCACCTCCGTGTCTCACATCCAAGTCTCCCTGTCACACATCGCACACTCCGAATCCAAAACTCGCCTCGCCCACTCCAAAACACCGTCCCCAAATCAGAAATCATCCATCCGAAATCCTAAATACCCATGACCGCCGACGACAAAGCCTTCCACAACATGCTCCACAGCACCGTCCGCACCCGTTCCGAGCACGCCGCCGCCAGCGCCGCCCCGCCCGCACTC